>CAKTOT010000050.1 GCA_934590135.1 uncultured Muribaculaceae bacterium | reverse complement strand
TAAATTACTAAATATCAGCGATATGTGCAACTTTTTCATTATAAATATTTTAAAAATTTAATTCAACCAACAGGTTTATATGTATTATTATGTTTCGATCATGTCGGGCTTATTCCTTGGGCATCTGTATTGCGGCCATCAGCAGTATGCTGCCGTGGTTATTGTCTTTGACTATCATCAGGAACGGTCGGTCAAGAGTAATTGTTCCGGGTGAGGTGGTTGTATAACTTGTGTTCGCTGTTACGGCGGCAATTTTTGTACCCTCTTCGTTTATTTCAAGGCTTGTGGCTTGCAATATTTCGGTTTCGGTCATCTTTCCATAGCCGAGCAGTTCTCGCCCATCCAGGGCTATACCTATATTCGACACATAGTCGGTAATTAATTTCGAGTATTCGGTCTTCAGTTTAGGCATGCCAATAATGTATTTCTTGGGTGCAGTATTGTCGAGTTTGCGTGCCAGTAGGGCGTCACGTACATTTGGTAGGATGTCGGCTATGCACTTGTCTTTGCTCGGCAGCACAAAGACTGCAGAGTAGTTGCAGTCTGCATACGGCAAGGCGAACATAGAATAATAGTCTGTCTCAACAATGGGGACAAAGCGCTCGCCAAACATCATCTCAACTTCGCCTTGACGTTGAACTCCGTTGGGGAAGTAAAATGGATTTGTCTTTGTCGTTGATTTCTCAAACGGTTCTTCCCATTGGCAGTCAAAGTACATCGCATTGATAAACATCGCCTGCGTCAGGATGTTTGGCTCATCTTTCAAGAATTCCGGAATAAGTCCGTTGGTTTTGTTCGAACACCAATTGTTTATTAATGACTTCATATCGTTAGCGCCAAAGTCTATGACACTGCTTTCGGCGTCATAGTACTTCTTTATGTCGCCCATTGCTGATGCAAAGTCTTGCTCAGACTCCATTGTCAGCGAGTTTGCCCATACGGAATTGGCAAAGGATACTTTGGCTCTCTTGCCATTGTACGAGAAGTAGTTTATACGTGTATTGTTGAACTTGTTGAGCGAGGTTGCGGACGAGGCACCGAGTTTGCCTACGATGTCGTTACGATCTGTCTCGGCGAGGGCGTTGGACGTTATACCAAGGCATAGGTCAAGGCTCAGGGGTGACAGCATCACGTTTTCGCGATCGGACACGGACAATTCATCTGAGTACAACCCCTCGAACAGTGTGAATGCCGACTTTATTTCCGCTTCGCTGATGGCCTCCTCCTCGGCATTCAACTCCATGCGCGACTTAGGCCCGTTGTCTTGCGCTTCGTTCGCTTCAGATGAGCATGCCGTGGCAAGCAACGCCACAATGCCCAATAGTGTTAGCTTGTAGGTTTTCATATTACGTGTGATTTTAGAAATTTATTTAGAGACTTCGACATATGAGGCATCAGACGCGAAATTGTAATTACCTGCGCCGCCGGATGGATAATCAAGCTTATAGGGATTCTTCGAATTGAAAGAACCATTGTAATAATAACCGTTGGCCGTACCATCCCACCCCCAATTGATATGGTGATAGTTATAGTATACTGTATACTCTTCATCGACCGCTACGATGGCGGGAGGTGTTATTGCCGGGTCTAATATATAACTTTTGTGGTCATGCTTTATGTATTTACGGCCATCCACCAAAAATACATGTTTCGCATCGCGACCATCCGAGGTTCTAGATGTACCTCCGACAGCCCATATCCGGGTTCCGTCAAAAACAGCCGTTGGCGTTGTCCCAAATTGTTTTATTTCTGAAGTAGTATATCCGAAATATGACATTCCGTCCTTAAATCCGGGCAAGGTTGCACCTGTGCCAAAAGGCGTGTATGTGGCTCCGATCTCTTTACCCAATTTGCGAACCAACATCCCTATAACGTTATGAGTGTCGATATCGTCTTGGCAATTAGCCGAAACCTTATCAGTTCCACTTGTAACATGGCGGTTAATCTTGTCCCAATCAAGCGAAATAATCGTTGAGGTTCCTTCGACATCCCAAGCGAAATAGCTTGGATATTGGTAGTGTGTCATAATTTGGGCGGCAGCGATAGGAACACATCCAGCAGGAGCTCGAACCGATCCCAATATAATAGGGCAATAGTTGTTGTATGGTGCATCCTGTCCCCAATGTACTTTGACCATTGGTTCCACGCTGAATATTGTATCATATGTGTCTACGGACTCAGTAAGGTAGGGGCGTGTTGGGTCTAAGCCGCTACCAATGGCTTTAGCTCGTCCTTGCAGGTTTTCGACTGCGTTGTCTACGAAGAGTTTGAGCGAGGGATTGTCGATGTTGGTGAGGTTGAGCGTGCCTTCATCGGTCACGGCGAGGATTTCGGGACTGTCGGCTTTGTCTGTCAGGATTACGAAGCCTTGTCCATCGGCGAAGTTCACCACCGACAGCACGGTGTCCGTTGCCGAGCGGCTGCTGTTGGTGACATAATGGCCTACGGTGGCACCTGCTGCCGATGCCCGCGAGACTTTCGAGTAGAAGAAACCACGAGCCTTCACCGCCTTGGCGACAAGTGCTTGGTCTTTTGTCTCGGGCAGTGCGGTCTTGTCCGGACTGCCGTCATCGCGTAGCTCCATAGCCGGCTCATTGCTGCAAGAGGCAAGGGTTGCCAGCGCTACCGCGAGAGTTGTTAAAAACTTGGATTGTCTCATAGGTGTTGTTTATAAGAAGTGAAAAGCTTATTGTTGTAACAGAGTGATTGCGTATGGTCAATCATCCGCACATATTGCGTTGGGTATTGGTCTTGGTTTCTGACGCCAAAGTTAAAACTATTTTCTCGTAGAACAAAATGATTTTCCAAAAAAATATTGCAAGCCATTGATGTCGGTCGTTTTTTAACAAATAGAGCTGCATTATAGTGCATCACAGCAGATTACAACGTCTGTTGAGAGCCGACAATATGCAAGTGTGGGCTGTTGTGTTCGCTGGTTGTGCTGCAAAAAGCGCGGCATTTTGTCAAGCAAGTTTTACGGAATGGTACAACTCAGACGGTTCGGGGCGGTATATACGGAATATACATCGGTGCAGAGGCCTATGTCGGAGTCCGGAAAAGCGTTTCGGAGCGGTCAGGTGCGAGTCAATACGGCTTGTATACAATAAAAAACGGCGGCGGCCGTTATTTTAATAGAAAAATGAGAATACCGAAGCACCATAAAAGGCTGTGCCTGCGCACGGCGATGGCTGTGGCGGTAGCGCTGTGCGCGCTGCTGCCGATGACTTCATCTGTGTGTGCCAAGAGCTTCAACGACAAGGTGCTCAACCGTCCGTATGCCGATTTGCGACGCTGGCATTTAGGCTTTTCGGTGGGTCTGCATACACAGGACCTCAAATTTACGCATAACGGCGTTGCTACCGAGGACGGCCAGACTTGGTATATGGAAGAGCCGTCCTTCTCGCCCGGATTTTGTGTCAACGGCCTTTTTGACCTGCGACTGAACGAGTGGTTCAGTCTGCGACTGTCCCCCGGAATGTACTTCGGCAACCGCGACATCCGCATGATAGACGTCACCGGCGACGGCGGCGAAGAACGCCTCAATCTCAAGAGCGCCTATGTAGTCGCACCTATAGACCTGAAATTCGCGTCCAAGCGCTACCGCAATGCTCGCCCCTACGGCGTGGTGGGTGTCATGCCCGCTTTCGATGTGTCCAAGAAGCGCAACGAGGCGCTCAAACTCAAGAGTACCGACTGCTACCTCAGTGTCGGCTTCGGCTGCGACTTCTACCTGCCGTACTTCAAGCTCAATCCCGAGATAAAATTCTGCATCGGCCTCACCGACGTGTTGCAACACGACCGCCCCGATCTCGCCGATGACCCGCAGAAACTCAAGTATACAAACGCGCTGAAAAAAGCGACGTCCAAAATGATAGTCCTCACATTCTACTTTGAATGACCGGCCACAAGACATATAATACCCAATTGCGACATCGGTGCCTGCGCCTGATGGCGGCGGCAGTGTTGCTGTGCCCGTGCACCAAGGCGGCCGCGCAAACCGATGCCACCTTCACGCAGTACTACAACGTCCCGACATACTACAACCCCGCAGCAGTCGGCCAGACCGACTACCTGCGCATACGCGGCGGCGCGCGCCTGCAATGGTTGGGCATAGACAACGCCCCCAAGACCTTCGCCGCCACCGCCGATATGCCCTTCAAATTCCTGGGCAAGCGCTTCGGAACGGGCGTGGTCATCTCGCAGGAAAGCATCGGCCTGTACCGCACGCTCAATTTGCACGCTCAGATAGGATATAAATTCAAGAAATGGGGCGGCGAATTCACCGGCGGCGTAGCCCTGGGTATGTACGACCAGTCCTTCAAAGGCAGCGAAGTCTACCTGCCAGACGAAGACGATTACCACCAGGGTACCGACGACGGCATACCCACGCAAGACCTTCACGGCACAGCCTTCGATGTCAGCGTCGGCATTTGGTATCAGCACCCCAAATTCTGGGCCGGCGTATCGTGCAGCCACCTGACCGCCCCCACGGTCACGCTGAGCAACGACGCCGGCGATGCCTCGGCCAAAAACATCTACGAATTCAAGACCGGGCGCACGCTCTATTTCATGGCCGGAAGCAATATTCCGCTGAAAAATACGTTATTTGAATTGATGCCGTCAATGCTTGTGCGCACCGACTTCACGTTCTATACCGCCGAAGTCACCGCACGCGCCAGCTACAGCAAATTCCTGACCTTCGGTGTGGGCTATCGCTATAACGATGCGGCCTACGCCGTGGTTGGCGCCACCTTCAAGGGATTCTTTATCGAGTACTCCTACGACTATCCCACCAGCGCCATAGCCAAAGCCTCGTCCGGCAGCCACGAAATCACCGCCGGGTATAGCCTGAAGCTGAACCTCGGCGCCAAAAACCCCTACCGGCACAAGGCTATACGCCTGATGTGACAACACACTAAGAGACAAAGACATCACAAGAGACACTACATAGCATTACCACATACACCATAATATGGACAAACCAACCAAGACAATCATAGCTCTGTCGACCGCGGCCCTGGCCGTGGTCCTGGGCGCTTGCGCCACCGGATCGCGCAGTGCTGCCGGAGGCGAAGTCACCGGAGTGGGCGGCACCTCGTGGACCGAACCCACGCCCTACGGCATGGTCCTCGTCGACCGAGGCTCCATGGAAGTAGGCGTGCAAAAGGCCGATAGTGCCTGGAACCTCCCCGCCGATGCACGCGGCATCAGCGTCGACGGATTCTGGATGGACGAGACCGAAATCACCAACGCCAAGTACAAGCAATTTGTATTCTGGGTGCGCGATTCCATTATCCGTGAGCGTCTCGCCGACCCGGCATATGGCGGCAACGAGGAATTCAAAATCGAAGAAGACCGCCAGGGCAATCCCGTCAAGCCCCACCTCAATTGGAATAAAGCCATACCCTGGCGCAACCCCAACGAAGACGAGCAGCGTGCCATCGAAAGCGTATACCGCACCAACCCCATCACCGGAGTGCGCGAGCTTGACCCCACGCAGCTCAACTATCGCTACGAAATATACAACCACACCGAGGCCGCCAAGCGCAAAAATCGCTTGGATCCCACTCGCCGCATATACAATACCGATGTGCCCACGCCCACCGATGTACCCATCATCTCCAAGGATACGGCATACTTCAATGACGAGGGGCAGATTGTGCGCGAAACCATCACCCGCGGTCTCACCGGCGACTACGACTTCCTGAACACATACATCGTCAACGTCTATCCCGATACCACGGCATGGGTCAACGACTTCGAAAACGCCTACAACGAACCATACGTGCGTATGTACTTCGCTCACGGCGGATACTCGGATTATCCCGTGGTAGGCGTCAGCTGGGAGCAGGCCAACGCCTTCTGCAACTGGCGTACCGACTACCTGCGCCGCGCCTTGGGCAAAGAAGGCGTATATGTCGAACCTTACCGCCTGCCCACCGATGCCGAATGGGAATATGCGGCACGCGCCGGCGTCAACGAAAATATGTATCCCTGGGACGGAGACCTCACCATGAGCGACGACAAGGGCTGCTTCTACGCCAATTTCAAACCTCAGGAAGGCAACTACGTCAAAGACGGACAACTCATCACCTCGCGCGTAGGTACTTACGCTCCCAACGACTTCGGCCTCTATGATATGGCCGGCAACGTCAGCGAATGGACATCCACGGCCTACACCGAAAGCGTAGGCAAAATCACCAACGACCTCAACCCCGAATATCGCTACAACGCCGCCAAGGAAGACCCCTACCGCCTCAAACGCAAAATCGTACGCGGCGGCTCGTGGAAAGACGTTGCACACAACATCCGCAGCGACCTCCGTATGTGGGAATTCCAAAACGAACAACGCTCATACATAGGCTTCCGTTGCGTGCGTACGCAGATAGGATTTGCACGCGGTACCAAGGCCAATTACAAGAAATAAGCACCGTCAAGAACGACAAATCAGTTGACAAAAACAGAAATTTGCGGAACGCTTCGCAAATACGGATAACACCAATACAAAAACACCTACAACACAGCACACCACGCTATGGTCAAACTGAAAAAATACAAGAAAGGCGTCGGCGCTTGGATTTCAAGCACCAAAGGCCAGCGCTTCTTCAACTTTGCATACTCCATCGGCGCCGCCGTCGTCATCTGGGGCGCGCTCTTCAAAATCCTTCACCTCCCGGGCGGCAATATGCTGCTGTCCATCGGTATGGGCACCGAGGTTCTGATGTTCGTACTCACCGCCTTCGACCGCCCGCCGCGCGAATACAACTGGGAAAAAGTCTACCCCCAACTTGACCGCGAAGACGATGAAGCAGTCGAGACACCCCAATCCCTTACGGACGAGCCCGAAGCCGCCGTCGGGGACGAAGCTGTTGACGCACCGACCACAGGCGTCACGGGCGTCGTGTATGTAGGCGGCCAATATCAAGGAGGACAACCCGTGGCGGCAGTGCCGACACAGCCCGCAGCCGACCAATCGCAAGCACCCGCAGACGTCGCTTCGGCCACCCAAGCATACATCGAACAGATGGCCGCCACCACGGCGCAGATGCAGCAGTTGCAGCAGTCCACCGAGGCTCTCAATAAAGTCTCCGAGATATTGCTCGAAAGCTATCGCGCCATCACCGAAAATTCCGAAAACATCACGCGCTCGTCCCAAGGCTACGTTCAGCAAATGGGCGATCTGAGCCACAACATCCAGGGCCTCAATACCATCTACGAGATACAACTGCGCAGTATATCCTCGCAGCTGGACTCGATAGACCGCGTCAACCAAGGCATCAAGGACATACGCGATATGTACGAGAAGAGCGCCAGCCAAAGCAGCCGCTACTGCGAGGAGACCGAGAAGATGGCTCGCTATATGCAACAGCTCAACGCCGTGTACGAAAAGATGATTACCGCCATGACCATCAATATGTACAACCCCGCAGCCGCCGCACAGGCCGCCGCCACAGCTGCGCAGTCTCAACAGCCCGAAGCGCCGCAACAATAAGACACATAAAGCCATTACAGCTATAACAACCATTATAGCCGACAAACAACACCACACCAGATAAACCACCACCCAAACACCTAAATGGGAGCAAACAATACACGCCTGTCACCACGCCAGAAGATGATAAACCTGATGTATATCGTCTTGACGGCTATGCTCGCCCTTAACGTCTCGTCGGACGTCCTGGACGGCTTTACACAGGTACACGAAGGACTGACGCGCTCCAATGCCAACGTCAGTCGGCGTAATGCGGACATCTTCCGCACGCTTGAAGCCTTTGCCGCACAAAATCCCGACAAAGGCTCGGCGTGGCTGGATCGTGCCGCCAAAGTGCGTCAGGCCACCAACCAAATGGTCGCCATGGTAGACTCGCTCAAACGGGCCATAGTCCGCAAGGCCGATGGTCCGCAAGGCGACCCCGACAAAATTGAAGCACGCGACGACCTCGAGAGCGCCAGTGTTGTTATGCTGGCACCCGGAAGTCCCAACGGACGCCGCTTGCGCCAAAGCATCGACAACTACCGCAATTTTATCGTCACGCAAATTCAGGATCCGGCCAAGGCCGCAACCGTCAAGGACGCCTTGTCCACCGCTCCGGTCAAACGTCAAGGCCAGCTCACCCCGCAATTGTGGGAAGAAGCCAAGTTTGACCAGCAGCCCGTAGTGGCCGCCGTCACCATACTCACCAAGATACAGAACGACCTGCTGTATGCCGAAGGCGAGGCGCTCAACTCGCTGTTGGCTCAAGTGGACGCCGGAGACGTACGTGTCAACAAGCTCGATGCCCTCGTCATCCCCAACTCGCGCATGGTCATGCGCGGCGGACAATACAGCGCCGACATCGTCCTGGCCGCCGTAGACACCACGGCACGTCCGCGCATATTCGTCAATGGTCGCCAATTGGCTGACGGACATTTCACCACCACTGTCGGCACGGCCGGCAAATTCACCTACAAGGGCTATCTCGAAGTGCCCCACGGCGACGGAACCGTCACTCGCCACGACTTCGCCAGCGAATATACCGTCATCGAGCCGATGGCTACCGTCTCGGCCACGATGATGAACGTCTTGTATGCCGGTATCAACAACCCAATAAGCATCTCTGTCCCCGGCGTGCCCATGGACGGCATCAGTGCCTCCATGAGCGGCGGCAGTCTGCAACGCAGCGGCGACCATTGGGTGGCTCGCCCCACGGCAGCGCCCGGCAATACAGCCGTGGTCACCGTCACCGCCAATATCGATGGACGTTCCACTCAGGTGGGCACGACATCCTTCCGTATACGTCGTCTGCCCGACCCGACAGCCTTCATAGCCTTCACAGACAGCAAGGGCAACAGCGACCACTACAAAGGCGGACGCCCGTTCTCGAAGACCCTGTTGTTGGCCGCCAAGGGCCTCTCCGCCGCCATAGACGACGGCCTGCTGGATACACCGTTCACGGTACTATCCTTCGAGACGGTCATTTTCGACTCTATGGGCAATGCAATACCCGAAGTCTCGGCAGGAGCACAATTCTCGGCGCGTCAGAAACAAGCCTTCCAGCGCTTGCGCCGCGGCAATCGCTTCTATATCTCGCGAATCAAAGCCAAAGGACCTGACGGTATTACCCGTGACCTCTCGCCTATGGAAGTAATCATCGGATGACGCACCCCGAAGACCACCACTCACATCGACAAAATAATTCACACACGATGAAAACCATATACCGTACCGCAATATGCGCCTTCGCACTGGCCGCCCTCGCCCTCGCACAAGGACCCGAGGCCGATGCTCAGGACCAGTCAACATCTACGGCCGTGCAACGCCGCACCTCCGGACCGCGCACTCGCCGTGGACAAGACGCCGCCGCAACCTCGCAAGTTACACAGCGTCAGCAGGCCTTCTATGAAGATGCCGGAGCCAATATCTCCGACGCCGACCGCCAATGGATGCGCATAATATACCGCCAACTGGACCTCGATAAAGACAAAAACGCTCCGCTGTACTTCCCCGAGGAAAATATCGATGGACAGGAGAACCTCTTCCGCATAATCATGCGACTTCTGGCCAACAACCAGATACACGCCTACGAGTACCTCGACGGTCGCGAAATTTTCACCGAGCAATATCAAGTCAAAGTGCGAGACCTGCTCGATCGCTTCCATATCATATACACCGATGCCAAAGGCAGCACCGATCGAAATCCGCGTTTCACAATTCAGGAAGCAGATGTACCCACCAACGAAGTGCTGTCGTACTACATCATCGAGCGCTGGGAATTTGACACCCGCAACAACCGCGTACGCACCATTGTCGAAGCCATTTGTCCGGTGCTGCATCGCAGCGGTGACTTCGGAGGCGAAGCCGTCAAGTATCCTATGTTCTGGGTTAAATTTGCCGACCTGCGCCCCTGGCTTGCGCAGCAGCACATATTTACGAGCGATGACAACAACCTGCCCACCTGCACCTACGACGACTACTTCACCCTGAATATGTACGAAGGCGAGATTTACAAAACTCGCAACCTCAAAAACAAGTCGTTGATGCAGATATATCCCGATCCCGAGGAGCTGACCAAGGCACAGGACAGCATACAGCGTCGTCTCGATTCGTTCGAGGCCAAGCTTTGGGTGCCGGACCGCGAGGAAGTCATTGCGCATAAGGACAACGACAAAGGCAAAAAAGACAAAGGCGAGAGCGTAGCCGCTGACAATAGCGAAAATTCCGCTAACTCCGGCGAGGCTGTCACCAATTCCGAAGAAAAGCAGGACAAGCAACCCAAACGCTCCACCAAGCGTTCGTCCAAGCGTCCCAAGTCCACTGTCAAAGAGTCTAAGGCCTCCAAAGCTTCCTCTGCCACTCGCAGCGTAAGACGCCGCAAATAGCCCCTGATGCCCGCCCAAAGCGGGAACAATAGGGGAATATTGCGGTTATAAAAACCATAGAAATCATAAGAATAATGGGAACAATGAGAATTATGTCATTGTTCCCATTGTTGTTACTGCTCTCATTATTCCCAAATTATCCGTGGTTTGCCTGTATATAGTTAGGCTTTTAGGAAAATAATCCTTACCTTTGTGCCAATCAGTATGCTTAGGCATTTTGATTTCTCAACACCCTATTTTACAACAGCCCAACCACATAACACTCCAAATGATGAAACAGCTCGTACTATCTATTTTGGCCGCCCTTATCTCGCTGCCGGCAGCGGCGAACCATTTCGTTTACACGCACGAAGGACAGACTTTGATGTACCAAGCCGCGTCAGACGGATCTTGCCGCGTATTAGGATGCACGTATGGCGCAACCAGTCCCAATGTCATCATCCCGGAAGCGGTATACAGTAAGGAAGCCAAGCGCTCCTATACGGTTACGTCTATAGATATGGCCGCATTTTGGGACAAGGACGGCATAACTTCGGTTACGATTCCCGCCACGGTCGAAACCATTCAGGCCCATGCTTTCTCTGCCTGTTCACTGACATCGGTGTCGTTACCTGAAATGACAAAATTAAGTAGTAATGCTTTTTCTGAGTGTGCAAATCTCAAGTCTATAACGTTTAACGGCCCGATTGAAGACTTGCAGTCTTGGGCTTTTTACCGTTGTCCCGCGATTGAAAGGGTTATATTCACTTCGGCCACGCCATTTTCGGCTTCATCCGATATTTTTCTTTCCTCTAACCCATATGACGAAGACGACAGCCTTAGTCCCGTTTACGAAAACGCGACATTGTATATTCCGGAAGGCTCGGAGGAGGCTTTTGCCGCAGTGAGTCCCTGGAACTTGTTCAAGAAAGTGGAGACTTTCAAGCCCGAGGCGAATGTCGGTGTGTCCCTGAGCCATTCCGAAATCGAGATAAACAAGGACGATACGGCACAACTGACTATCAATCTTGAAGGGAAACGTATCGGCACGGGCTTCATCACCGTGAAGTATAACGATGAAAGCGGATTGCAGTCTTCCGAAATATGCCGGATAGAGGTCAAGGACAAAACCGACCTCATCAACGAAATCCAAGCCTCCGATGACACAGAAATCGGCGACATCTACACCATCGATGGCATCCTCGTCAAGAAAGCGCCGACCCTCGACGATGTCCGCGCCCTCGCCCCGGGCCTCTACATCATCGGCAGCCGCAAAATCCTTGTGCGCTGACCCTCTTTTGGGCACACGCCCGTGAGTGCGTTACGCTGATTAGGACGTAACGATTCTACGTGTTTTGGCTCGCTCCGCCCCGGCTACCTCCTCGATATATGCCTTACGGCACAAGACCGGTATAAGACCTTCCTCGACTATTTCAGGATAAAGTACTGAGTGTGGATAGGGATATTCGTGTACGTGGTCGATGAGTATCGGCATTGGGGAGGACAGAAAGACGGCGGTGGCCGCCTCGTGGATTACGGGGCGGCCACCGCTGTTTTTTATGGGGATGATGTCTGGCGAAAGAATGTTATCTGTCGGCGACAGTCATACCGCTTGGTGCGTCTATTGATGATTTTCAGGTCTATCGATGAGGCCGAGTCAATCAGTGATTTTCGGGTCAGTCGGTGACGCTTGGTCTATCAATGACGCTTGGTCGGTCGGTGATTACGGGTCAGTCGATGATGTCGAAGCCGGTGTAGCGGCGCAGGCACTCGGGGACGATGATGCCGTTGGGTGTCTGGTTGTTTTCGAGCAATGCGGCCATGATGCGCGGCAGCGCCAGAGCCGAGCCGTTGAGGGTGTGGCACAGGTGGATTTTCTTGTCTGCATCGCGATAGCGGCATTTCAGGCGGTTGGCCTGATATGTTTCGAAGTTGGATACGGACGAAACTTCGAGCCAGCGTTTTTGGGCGGCGCTGAACACTTCGAAGTCAAAGGTTATGGCGCTGGTGAAGGACATATCGCCGCCACAGAGGCGCAGTATATGCCAGGGCAGTCCGAGTTTTTCGAGCAGACCTTGTACGTGATTTTTCATTTGCTCGAGTGCGGCGTAGGAGTCTTCGGGGCGCTCGATGCGTACGATTTCGACTTTATCGAATTGGTGCAGGCGGTTGAGTCCGCGTACATCCTTGCCGTAGCTTCCGGCTTCGCGACGCCAGCAGGCGCTATATGCGCAGTTCTTGATAGGCAGGCGGTCGGCGGGGATAATTACGTCGCGATAGAGGTTGGTGACGGGGACTTCGGCGGTGGGTATGAGGTAGAGGCCGTCCAGGGGAGCGTAGTACATCTGAGCTTCCTTGTCGGGGAGTTGGCCTGTGCCGTATCCGGAGGCTTCGTTGACTACGAAGGGCGGCTCGACTTCGAGGTATCCGGCTTCGCTTGCGCTGTCGAGGAAGAATTGTATGAGAGCGCGTTGGAGACGTGCGCCTTTGCCCAAGTATACGGGAAATCCGGCGCCGGTGATTTTGACGCCGAGGTCAAAGTCGATGATATTGTATTTCTTGGCCAGTTCCCAGTGGGGAAGGGCGTCTTCGGGCAGGTCGGGCATCGGGCCTCCGGTTTTCTCGACGACGTTGTCGGCGGCGCAGGTGCCTTCGGGAACCATTGCGCAGGGGACGTTGGGGACGTTGAGCAGGATGTCGCGTATGCCTTTTTCGGCGGCAGCCAGGGCGTCTGAGGTGGCTTTCTGGCTTTCCTTGAGGGTGGCTACTTCGGCTTTCTTGGCTTCGGCACCGGCGCGGTCGCCGGCTTTCATGAGGGCGCCGATAGCATCGGCATGTTTTTTGAGCTGGGCGGCGGCATTGTCGTTCTCCAGTTGGAGGCGACGGCGTTCGGCGTCCAGTTCGAGAACTCGGTTTATGGGCTCGGTGCCGTCAAAGCCCTTGACAGCAAGACGACGGATGATGTCTTGCGGGTCTTGTTTGATTTGTTGAAGTGTAAGCATTGTTGTGTTTTATATGCTATTTGTTTTTTTTGATATTCGGGTTATTTGGCCAGTAGTTCGCGTACTTTGGCTGATATTGCGCGTCCGTCGGCGCGTCCGGCCAGTTGTTTGGTGGCTACGCCCATCACCTTGCCCATATCGGCGGGCGAGGTAGCGCCTACCTTTGCAATGATTTCGGTGAGAGCGGCGGTGAGTTCTTCGTCCGAGAGGGCCTTGGGCAGGTATTCTTCGATGACGGCCAGTTCGGCCAATTCGTTGTCGGCGAGGTCTTGTCGGCCTGCATCGGCGTATATTTTGGCGCTTTCGCGGCGCTGTTTGGCCAGCTTGACTATGATTTTGAGGGCGTTGTCGTCCGTTAGTTCGCCTCCGGCGCCGGGAGCGGTCTTGGCTTCAAGGAATTCTTTTTTGATGCCGCGCAGGGCTTCGAGGCGCACTTTTTCGCGAGCCTTCATTGCGGTTTTGATGTCTTCGCTTATAGTGTCAAAGAGATTCATCGTTGTATGTGTTATGTGTGTAATGTATTCTATTTATGCGCTTTTAGTATTCTTCGACGGCTACTTCTTCGACGGCCGGTGCCGCCACAACCGAGTCCGTATCGGCTGACAGATAGTAGTCGCTATTGTTGTTGACTGGTGCACGCAGGGCGCTGCCCATCACTGAGTTATAGTCAAGTTGGCCGAAGCTGTAGACTATGCGCAGGCTGTAGGTGGACGGGACGATATACACGTAGTTGCCGGCGTTGTTGCGCAGTTCGTGGCTGTGCCCGCCGGCACGCTCCCAGCCCTTGCTCATAAGGGCATCTATCAGTGCGTTGGCCGTAGCGGTGCGGCTGTCTGTATTCACGGGAGTCTCTATGGCCAATAGTGCCACGGGTACGTCCCTGTAGTAGTAGCGTTGCGATATAGACCATCCGTCGCTTTCGAAAGTCCAGTCGGCCGGGGAAGTGGCGAATGTGGCGTATAGTACGCCGATTTCATCGCTTATGGGCCTGGATACGCGGTAGCAACCATTGTTGATGTAGGTGAAGGCGTCTTCGGCGGTTATTCCCATATCGGGAAGCAGTCTTGAGGCTGTCTCGCCGTTGCTGACCGAAGGTACACCTTCGGTACCGCCGAAAGATGCGCCGTTGCCGATGATGTCGGCCAGGGTTGCCACCTGTTTCTTGTTGTAAATTTTCTGCGAGGTGACGGAGATGAATTGTTCGCTACCGATGACATCAATGTCTAATTTCTTGTTGATTTGCTCGCCGTTGTTGTCGTATAGCGAGTAAGGCTTTTCGTCGCCGCCGAAGATGTATCCGTACAGCGAGACAATGTCGTTGGCGTTTTCGAGTCTATTGTCGCCTACATCCTCGCCGTTGGCGTCCACTACGCGATATTTACTGTCGGAGCGTTTGCGCACGAGAAAGCGTGTGCCGTCAAGTCCGAGCGGGGTGATTAGGTCATATCCTTTAAGGATTTTTTCGCCGTCTTCGTTGGCTTCGAGCATCATCCATCCGTCCGAGTTGCGTGCCAGGACGCGGTCGCCGAGGCGTGCGATAGCAATAGTCCCGCGCGATAGTTTCATCACGGTTTCGCCCTTGTGGTCTACAAAGTGGCCTCTATCATCCTTGTTTACGGCCAGCCAGCCGTTTAGGAATAGACCCAGAGCTGTGTCTTCGCCTTCGCGTAGTGAAAAAACTTTTTCGCCGTCGGTGTCGATGCATGAGATTCGGCCGTCATCGTTGCGTACTAATGCAAGACCCTCCGAGAAAGGCAGAGCTGTGTCCCATTTGGCCTTTATGGCGATGTCGCCCGAGGCGTTGATGTATCCCATCTTTTCGTCTGTATCGTGGTAAGGCAGAATACCGAGGTCGCCGAACGGCACGGGCACGTAGACTACGGCGATGTCATCGTCCAAAGTCTTTTTGACTTCGCCATCGGTTCCCACGATTTGGATGCCGGTGCCCTGACGCACACCGAAGGCTTGTCCCGCGGCAAAATTGGTGAGCTGTAGGAACGGCTCGTCGT
>CAKTOT010000049.1 GCA_934590135.1 uncultured Muribaculaceae bacterium | reverse complement strand
GTTACCGCGGATCTTACCATAGTTGAATACGCCGTTGGACGATCCTATGCCGAGAAGCTCGGAGAAGATGATACCGCCGGTGAAGGAGGGATAGAAGTATGTGGAATCCATCTGCTTGAGCGTAGAGGAACCGTCAAGACGGCCGGTTACAGACAGCTGGATAACGTTGCGGTAGTCGAAGCGGATTTCGCCGAAATAGCCAAACTTATTACGCTTGGCGTGGTTCAGGTAGACATTATAGTCGCCCGAGCCGTATTTGAGGTATTCGTTGTCGCAGTTGTTGAGCGAATGGAAGTCGCCATCAAGTACGTAGTGTATACCACCGAGGCCGGCGCTATATGACTTTGTCTCGGAGTACTCTGCACCGGCAAAGAAGTTCAGATTGAAGTTATCGTTGATCTTCCAGTAGTAGTTACCGAGAAGTTGTGCGGTAGCACGTTCGCTACGTGAGGGTTGGAATACGTATGTACCCATACGCTCGTCGTAAGCCTGTTTGATAGCCGAGGGGAATTCGGTGCCGATCTGGTTGCCTTCTGCATCATATATGGGGTCAAAGATGAACTCCTTGCCCGAAGTGGAGTAGCGAGGCACTGTGGATGACTCGTAAGAAGACCAGCCTTTATCATAGTTGACCTTACCGGTGAAGGTGAGGTTTTTGATGGGTTCCCATTGGATAGAACCATTGATGATGATACGCGAGCTTTCGGTGCGGCTGCTGTCCATATAGCGGCCATAGTAGGGCGACAGGGTTGCACCTACGCGCTGGCTGTTGGTGAGGATATCCCAATCATCGTAGCGGTTGCTCCAGTTGGGAAGTCCGTTTTCGAGTTTATAGTCAGCCATATCGCGGTTGATGCTCCAGCCGTAGATGGTGCTCATCGAGTTGCCGAAGCCACGGGCCTTGCTGTCGATGAAGTTGGCGGAGAGCATGATTTTCATAGCCTTGGATGGTGTGAATTCGCCTTTGACGAATACGCCGAGGCGTTTCTTGAAGTCCTTGGGAACGACACCTTCATTGTCCATGAAGTTGGCGGAAGCATAGGCCGAGTATTTTTCGTTGCCGCCGCTGAGCGAGATGTCATATTTCTGCATAAAGCCTGTGCCGAGGAAGTTGCCTACATTGTCATAGTACACGTCATCGCTGTTCATCTTCGGTCCCCAGCCACCGGAAGAGTTGGCTACATAGAAGCCGTTGGCACCACCGATGTATTCCTTCTGCAAGGAGGGAAGGTTGAGCGTATTGGAGATTTCCCAACCGCCGTTAACGGTCACATTGACTTTACCTTCCTTACCGCTCTTGGTGGTAATGATAATAACGCCGTTGGCACCTTCCTGACCATAGAGTGCGGAGGCTGCAGCGCCTTTGAGCACACTCATAGTCTCGATATCGGAGGGGTTGATGTCGCCGATAGACGAACCACCGCCGCGGATAGGCATACCGTCGATAACGAAGAGGGGCTCGTTGGACTGAGCGTTGTTGATGGACGAGATGGCGCGGATCACAATCTGTGATGCCGAGTTGGGCGAACCGCCGGAGGTGCTGACCTGCACACCGGCAACCTTACCTTGCAGCGAGTTGACGAAGTTGGCGGACTGACCGGCAAGCACTTCGTCGCTCTTGAGTTCCTGTACGCCGAAGTTGAGTTTGCTCTTGGCTTGGCTCTGTCCCATAGCGGTTACGACCACTGCATCAAGGACTTCGGCATTTGCAGGCAGGTTGACGTCGATGACTGTACGCGATCCGACAGTCTCATAAACGGTCTTATGACCTACCATATAGAATTCCAAGACGGCTTTGTCGTTGGGGACATTGATGGCGTATTTACCATCAAAATCAGTAGCGACACCGGTCTTGGCACCCTTCAGGGTGACAGACGCTCCTAAGGCGGGCTCGCCGTCGGAGTCGTAGACGGTACCTGTCACGACTCGGGCTTGCGCCATTATCGTGATGAGGGAAAATAACAGTAGAAATAGCTGTTTTTTCATAACTAATTAAAAATGTTTATATTCAAGGTTAACATACTTGTCTATAACTGATTAACACAGCAAGATGCGTAACGCGAAAGTCGTTTTCAGGGTTTCTGGCACTTCCTTAGCGCGATGAGGGCACACCAATGAGTTCCCATGATTGGTATTCAAATCGGTTTCTTGCGGGATTTTCATACAAACTTACCGCTTTTTTCGGACGTAGCAGCATTTTGTTAAGATTGTTTATACATCATTTACTAAACTAAATATTATTTAACATTACCGGATGATACCATCTGATGATACTGTCGGATGACGTCGCCGGAAGACATTCACATATCCCGATAGTATTTGCAAAAGCCGACGACATCAACGCGACCATAGCCCATATGCATGTAAGCCCCCTGAACGAAGACGCCGGCCCTATACGGGAGCATTTTTCTGTGCGCAAAGACGCTCCCCCGTACAAAGCGTCTGGGCTGCACGGAAGCGTTTCAATTGTGATGTTGAATCGATGTCTACGCTTATTTTTACCCCGCGATGGCTTTATCATTATGATGCCCCATATATAATGAGTATTGTAATTATACAATATAATGTGTATTGACAATCGGCCGTCGGAACGATGCACTTCGGCCGAGATTAACAATCTGTTAAGAATATCGCCTAATAATGCCTTACCAGCAAAAAAAACGCTAACTTTGCCAAGGCGAAGAAGCAAAATAGCCGATTACGCCGAAACGGCAAAAACCTAATATGCTGAAAAAGTAAAAACCTAATACGCTGAACAATGGCTACAAAGGAACATCCATACCACATCCTCGTGGTGGACGACGAAGAGACACTGTGCGAAGCTTTGCGCTTCAACCTCGAGGCCGAGGGCTATAACGTAGACGTAGCATACAGCGCCGAAGAGGCTCTGGCGCTGGACTTCCGCACATTTGACTTGATACTGCTGGATATTATGATGGGCGCGGTCAGCGGTACGCGTCTTGCGCGAATGATCAAAAGCGACCCCGCCACATCCAAAATCCCGATAATATTTTGCACTGCACGCGATGATGTCGAAGATATGGTCGACGGCCTCGAATTGGGCGCAGACGATTATATCACCAAGCCCTATTCGCTGCGCAACGTCCTGGCACGCGTCAAGGCTGTATTGCGACGCACCAACGGCGACAAAGCTCCGGCAACGCTCACCTCCCGTATTCTCGAATGTGAAGGATTGAGAGTAGATACCGACAGCAAGCAATGTAGCGTGGACGGAAAGGACGTGGCTATGCCGCGCAAGGAATTTGAAATTCTGGCAACACTGATGGCCGACCCGGGGCATATCTTCAGCCGCGAAGAGTTGCTGGCCAAGGTCTGGCCCGAGCAAGTGGTGGTCGTGGACCGAGTGGTAGACGTCCACATCACACGTCTGCGCGCCAAGATTGCGCCTTACGGCAAACATATTATCACCCGAGCAGGTTACGGATATGGATTTAAGCCATAAATCATCTTACCATCACCGGCTTTTCATAGGCCTTGTCGTATATTCGTGGCTACTGGTGGGATGCTTTGCCGTATTCCAGTATTACCGCGAGAGACGTTACAAGGCCGATGAGTTAGATGCTCAATTACAGCTGATTAACAGCCGCATACTGGCCGAATACGACACCGACAGCGTCTTCGACCCCGATGTAGCACGTCCCTACCCCTTCAAAGATATGCGCATTACGGTCATTGACAGTGTCGGCAAGGTGGTTTACGACAACTCGCTGGACCGACTTCCTGATGCCAACCACCTTGACCGTGAAGAAATAGCGGCCGCGATGAAATCGGGCCACGGGTTCAGCACCCGACGACATAGTCAGAGTACGGGTCAGACATACTTCTATAGTGCAACCCGTGGGCGAGACTGCATTGTGCGCACCGCCGTACCCTATTCGGTGACCTTGCAGGAGTTTCTGAGCGCCGACTACGGTTTCCTGTGGTTTATGATAGGCATCACCATAATAATGTGCTTCTTCGGATACTGGGTTACACGCCGTGCCGGGCAGAACATCGCACGCCTACGCGACTTTGCGCGGCATGCCGAGGCCGGCGACCGCATATACGATTCGCCCGGCTTTCCACATGACGAACTGGGTGAAATCTCCGGCAATATCGTGCGTCTGTACTCGCGTCTTCAACAAGCTGTC
Source organism: uncultured Muribaculaceae bacterium (assembly GCA_934590135.1). Lineage (GTDB taxonomy): Bacteria > Bacteroidota > Bacteroidia > Bacteroidales > Muribaculaceae > CAG-873. The sequence goes on along the minus strand of CAKTOT010000049.1, from coordinate 11,863 downwards.
ATCGACCGCGACCGCGAACACCGTGCAGCGCTGAAGCAGGAGCAGGAAAAGATACGCATCAAACGCGAACTGACCAACAACATCAACCATGAACTCAAAACTCCTGTGGCCTCTATGGCTCTATGTATGGAGACACTTCTGGCTCACCCCGAAATGGACGCCGCACGTCGCGACGACTTCCTGCGTCGCAGCCTTGCCTCATGCCACAGACTACAAAGCCTACTGGCAGACGTGTCAGCCATTACACGCCTTGAGGACGGCAACACGGCCATAGCACGTGCCGACATAGACTTGGCCGACATTATTTCAGAGGTCGTAGCCGATAGCAAGGAAGCCGCCGCCCAAAAGGGGCTTGACATAACGTATTCATGCAAAGGTCCGGCGATAGTCAAAGGCAATGAAGCGCTACTGATTTCAGTGATGCACAACCTGATAGACAATGCCATAGCCTATAGCGGCGGAACAATCATAAATATCAGTCTTGAATGTTCCGGCACCAACGCAATACTCACCGTGGCGGACAACGGCGTAGGCGTGAGCGACGAGCATCTACCCCGATTATTCGAACGCTTCTACCGCGTAGACAAAGGGCGTTCGCGCCAAGCCGGAGGCACGGGACTGGGCCTGGCCATAGTCAAGAATGCCATCTTATGGCACGGCGGTACCGTTGCCGTGTCTCATAATCATCCCTCGGGATTGATGTTCACCATCACAATTCCGCTTAAGCGTTGATATCCGAACATACGCATAAACCGAAATCGGCCCATCTCGAAAAGAAACGAGACGGGCCGATTTAGTCTATAACGATATTCCCGATATATATCGGCAAATCTATACAACGAGAACACAAAAGGCAACAGCCCTCTCATCTATCTGAATACGAAAGGGTCGGCGCCTACGCCGACAAATCACCCATTCCAATATGCAAACATCATCGACTGTATCTCGGCATTCAACGGCAACTTTGAAAAGGGCGTTTCGCTTTTTCAAAGGACTGACCATGTCGATTGGTTCGTCATTAAATAGCCCGATATCAGGGCACGGGCGTACCAAACACGCCGAGGAAATACGTCGCCACCTGGACGTAGATGACCAAGCCTACGATGTCGTTAGATATTTGAATAAAAGGGCCGGTGGCAAGGGCTGGATTGATGTGCAATTTCTCGAGTGTCAGCGGCACCACCGTACCGAGAATTGTGGCAAACATGACCACAATAAACAATGATACGGCCACGGAGATGGTCACGGCAAATTCGTCCGGCAAAGTGATGAGGTTGTATACAAATACAACGGTTGATATTATCGTGGCATTCATCAAGCCTATAAGCACTTCCTTGCCCAATTGTTTGCTGAACTCCTTGATTTCGAGCGTACCGTTGGCCAAAGACTGCACCACGATAGCCGAAGCCTGCACACCTACATTACCACCGGTGCCGCCAATGATGGGGATAAACAACGCCAACGCCGTAACGGCCTCCAACTTGGCCTCAAAGGTTCCAAGAATCAGCGAGGCCAAAATTCCGGAGGCAATACCTATAAGCAGCCACGGAATACGCGCCTTGGTCTGTGCAAAGATGCTGTCGTCTGCATCGACGTCACTCGAAAGACCGGATGCCAATTGATAGTCGCGTTCGTTGCTTTCGCGAACCTGGTCCATGACGTCATCGACGGTAATACGGCCTAACAGTCGACCTATCGAATCGACAACGGGCATCGCCACAAGGTCATACTTCTCGAAGTCGAGGGCCACATCGTCTATGGGAGTATCTACTTTCACACTCACCGGGTCGGTCTCCATGACATGCTTGATTTTGGACACCGAGGGATGCGTAATCAGCTCTTTCAACGGCAGGACGCCGCGCAACTTGTTGTCATCATCGACTACATAGACGTAATAAATCTCGTCCACGTCCTCGGCTTGCATTCGCATCTGCTTGATACACTCGGGCATAGACCAATTTTCGTTGACGACAATCATCTCCGTGCCCATAAGGCCGCCGGCAGTGTCTTCGTCGTACTTCAATAGGTCTATAATGTCGCCGGCCTGTTCGACGTTGTCTATGTGCGAGAGGATTTCGTCACGGTCTTCCTCGTCCAATTGCTGTATAAGGTCTACGGCATCGTCAGTATCCAAGTGGTCTATCTGCTTGGCAATCTGCTCGGCCGGCATAGCATCCAACAGCTTGCGCCGATCGTCCTCGTCCAACTCCATAAGGACGTCCGCAGCCGTGTCTTCGTCCAGTAACTTGTACAAAAATTCGGCCTCCTCGAGGTCGAGGTTCTGATACAATTCGGCGATGTCGGCCGGGTGCAAATCCTTAAGTTCCTTACGAGCCTGGTCTACATCTTTGTCATGTATAATCTTGCGGATATGCTCAAGATATTCGTCGGTGTACTCTTTCATACTTTTTCGACGGATTTAGATGCCGCCGGCGCCGAGGCAGCCAACAGCGGTTGGACAATATTGGTAAGCTCAACAAACTGAGCCACGGAAAGTTGCTCGGGACGTAGCGCCAGCAACGGGCTGTCAATGACCGCATCCGAGCGCAAAGGCAAAGACTTCAGCGAATTACGCAGAGTCTTACGACGCATCCCGAAAGTAGCCTTGACGATACGACGCAAGAGTTCCGTATCACACCCGGGGTCGGTGACACCGTTACGTCTCAGACGTATCACGCCGCTGCGCACTTTGGGCGGAGGATTGAATACGCCGGGCTCGACCGTAAAGAGGTATTCGACATCGTACCACAACTGGAGCAGCACACTTAGGATGCCGCGGTCTTTAGTACCCGGAGGCGCAGCCAAGCGCAAGGCGACTTCGCGCTGCAACATCCCGGCGATGCACGGCACTCGGTCCTTGTAATCAAGAATCTTGAAAAAGATTTGCGAGGAAATATTGTAGGGGTAATTGCCTATGACCACGAAGTCTCGGCCGCCCATAAGCCGGTCGAGATCTTCGCGCAGAAAGTCTTGCGAGATTATGCGACGGCCCGGCGCGTGCAACTCCGGAAAGTGTTCGTCAAGATACTCAACACTTTCGCGGTCAATCTCCACGACCGTAAGGTCCGGAGCCTTTTGCAGCAGGAACTGCGTCAGCACACCCGTTCCGGGGCCTATCTCAACCACAGGATAGCGTCCGGCATAGTCGTCAATGGTATCGGCTATGCGTGCGGCCACCGACATGTCGGTAAGAAAATGCTGCCCCAGGGCTTTCTTCGGTTTCACTCGTTCAATCATAACTGCAAAAGTAGTTTTTTTTTGCCAAACACCCAATACCCTACTCCCGAATGTAACGGCATAATAAAAGGATAAGCACTAAACAACCGGATTGGTTTGAGGAATATTTGTCTTGAGATTAAACAATTAAGCCGTTATTTCGCTATAAAGCGCCGCGACCGCTTCGTGCGCAAACAAAATGAATAGACGCGAGAGAGCGCACCATGGTAGATGATGCGCTCTCGATCAAAGTTCGCTTATGTTATTTTGTCTGTTTCTTGAATTGGAACGGACAGTCGCGCAAATATGGATAACCACTATTGGAATTGTTGTCGTCAATCATCCAGACATTCGTGAAGTCAAGACCTTTGAATGTCGAGGAATTGCCTTTGTCTCCGTCTTTGAAATCGTCAGCACACCAACCCTTGCCCGAATCCTTGAGATAGTATAGGTTGTGGTGGTAGAATATACCGCCATCCTTATGTGTGCCCACGCAGCCGTTACCATGACTGACTTTGCCGACATTTATACAGTTTTGAATTTCGCCATGATGATCGATGTAGCCGAGGATACCGCCATTATCGTCTTTTTGATCTGATGGAACAGCTCCCATATTGTAGCAGTTGTGGAGCATATAATGAGTATCATCCGTTGGCGAGCCTTGTTCTTGATAGCCCAACAATCCGCCGACGTGAGACTGGCCGGTATCGCTTGATATTTCGCCGAAGTTGCAGCTGTATGACAGCTCCATATTGCGTTCGGTATTTACATCGCTTGCGTCATTTGTACCCATACGTCCGGCGATGCCGCCGACCATGACATCGTTGCCACTACCCTTGATATTTCCGTGATTGGCACAATGCATCACCACGGCAAGTGTGCAGTTGAAGTGTCCGATGATGCCACCGACGTTGCCGCCTCCGCTATTGGAGACATTGCCATAATTGGCACAATAGTCTATTTTGTGCAGTTTGTAATAAAACTTGTGGTCGTACAGATTTGCAATCAGACCGCCGGTGTTTCCGCTGCCGGTAATATTGCCGGCATTGACAGCGTTGGCGAGAGCAAAGTCGCTATTGGGGCTGATGTATTCCACGTATCCGAAAACGCCACCCGTTTTGTCAGATCCTTCGACATCGGCATAGTTTATGAGATTTTCAAAGGATGACGCCGATGAAAATTTAATATACCCGACAATGCCGGCGGTGCACGAGGACGACTTGTTGGTAATCTTCTGAGAGTTGTTAAAGCAGTTATAAAGCTGCCCCGAGTTTCCGTTCACCATCATACCGACAATGCCGCCTACGTTTTGCGAGCCGACCAGAGTGCCCGTAAAACAAATATCTCTCAGCACGGAATTTTCTGCCGTACCGACGATGCCGCCTACGCATGTGGCATTGGTCCCATCGCCGACGGTGCCGGCAAACGAACTTTCAAATGACGATGCGGCAGGTATGTCATTATAATCCTGGAGTTTTTTATCCAAATGAGCGCTGCCTGTAATCGTGCTACTTTTGGCATATCCGACAATACCACCGATGTTTTGGGGACCACTTATGTGCATTGAGTTTGAAAGAACAAATCTTTCAGAGTGCAACGTTGTGGATTCGAGAATACCGCAAATGCCGCCAACGTTGTTTCCCGTACAAGACACTCCGGTATTGATATAAAATTTGCTGCCCGAAAAATCTGCGCCATTCAGTCTACCGACAAAACCACCTACATTGCTGACGCCGGTTACCTTCACAAGCGCATTGTCGGTTTGCTTGACTGACGAGGTCTTGTCCGAGCCTTCAAACCTGATAAGGAATTTGTTCCCGTTGATTTTGCCAAAGAATCCGCCTACGCAGTCTTTGCCGCCGGCAACTGAGCTGAATACACATTTTTCCATCGAGATATCTGCCGCCAAGTTGACATATCCCATCATACCGCCGACATTATTGCCGCCATATACGGGTGCATTGATTAAGACGTCCTCAATCGTGCAAGAAGCAACGCTATTCAGCGATCCGAACAGGCCGCCTACATTGCTCCCGTCGGCTGACACGGCTTTAACCGAGCCATCTTCGGCTTGTACGGAGTGCAACAATGTGATGTCTTCGACATTGATAGTCGAACCGGCATCAACATATCCTACCAATCCGCCGGCATTGTCGGCTGTGGCCGAGACGGAGAACGGCGAATAATATTCCTTTACGTTGCCGAGTTTATCCTTTTCTGTTTTACTATTGGCAAAGTCGTTGATTGTCAAGGTCCCGCCGGCAAAACGGCCGATAATGCCACCGACGGCGTTGTTGCCTTGTACGAATGCCGTAAGATTACAATCCGTAAAAGTAATATCACCGGCGACATATCCTATAAAACCACCTATATTGGTATGATTGTCGGAGTTGATCGATCCTTCAACATTGACGTTTGCGATAGTGACATTTCCCGAGGATTTACCGGCCAACGCCCCACCGTTGTCATGTATACCCTGCATTAGGGCATTGATAGTAAGATCGTGAATTGTTGCGCCGGGAAGCAGTTCCTTAAACAAACCGATGTTTGAGTCATTACCTTCCGTAGCGCTACCTGTGTATGGAACATTGACAGTATAGCCTCCGCCGTTGTAGTTGCCGGCAAATGATTCACAGGCATGATAAGTACCCATAATTATCTGGCTGCGAGGAGGCACGTCAAAACTTGCCGTCTGCTCAAAGAAGAGGCCGAAGCCGTTAGAGTTGCCCTCTTCGCAAAGGCCAATCTCGAATTCCTCGAAGTCGCTTTTGGACGAAATTATATAGGGGCTCTCTTGTGTGCCATGACCGCGTAATTTGAATTTGCCTTCGCGCATAGCAATCTGTTCGACGACCATTTGGGAAATTTTGAAATACATGCGCGGCCCGATAGTTGTACCCTCCGAACTTAAGGCAATGGCATCATATTCGCCGTCTGGCAATGTGCTGTGATCGGGAATATACATTGTGAACACCGACTTAGCGCCGCTGGTGCTTACCTTCAAACCAAAATCATACAACTCATTATTGGCATGCGAATGTAGTATGATGCGATAATTCTCACCGGTTTCGCCAAGCCGCCATCTTATAAGTTCGGAGGCAAAAGAGCTGAGCCTGAACCCCTCGATTTCTTCGACTTTATTGTCCGTAACCGAAGGCTCGTCCTCATCCGAGCAACCATACCATACGGGCAGTGTCAAAGTGAGCAGTAACGCGAATATAATGTGTTTTGTTTTCATATTTATGGAGCATTATGTTTTTGTTATTGGATAGGGGCTTCCATTTCGGAATGACAAGGTATCGGGAAGAATCCGGATTTATCAGTTATCTGCCACAATGGTGTTGACCCTGATAGATTTAGGACTTTCTCGAAGAATGTCTTGTCGTGCAGTTGTTCAAGAGTTACGGATGTGGCGTTCTCATAGTACGGCAAAACGCCATATTTACCTCCCGCGTAGTAGAAGTTGTCCGAATATTCGACCAACGCCTCCTCATGAGCGGCAATAGGGCAGAACCAGTTTGTACCTACCGAGATATTGCGCATGATGACAGAGCGAGAATCAGCCTCGCCGGTTATACCGCCTACATGCTTTTTACTAATATCGCCGTCATAATTACCGACATTAAGGCAATCAGTGAGCTTGCAGTTCTGTTGAGTGTAGCCTAAGATACCGCCCACATAGTCGGACGTGGCCGACTTTATCGTGCCCAGATTGGTGCATTGATTGACGACTATGGCGTTGACTTCGAAATTGGTGGCACATTCGACGATGGCGTTTGCGCCGCCGACGAAAGTCAGTATCGAGGCCATAACTCCGGCGGTGACGGCCGTCATCGTGCCGGCTGTAGCAAAAGTCGAGACGATACTTGCTACAGACCCGACTATAATACATGTGCCGGCAATCGATTTTTGTACTATTTCTTTGATTTCTTGACGATGTTCCAACTCACCGACACGCTCCTCGCGGGTGCGGTTTAGATTGTAATTGATAATGGAATTGTTGTCATCGGATGCCTGGTAGAAATCCATTGCTTTATTAAAATTGTCAAAGTACCCGTTTATCGCTGCCCCGCTGATACCTTGCGGCAGCTTAGTGGTATCAAACACATAAGAGTCTTGAATGGATTTTATCGAAGCTTTCACATCATTATCGATGGCTGTTGCCTTGGTGCTGAGGTTTACATTGATTTCATTCAGATCTTCTTCGGTGAAAATATCATAAAGGCTCATCGAATATGTCACAGCATCATAAGCCACCATTGCCCAATCAAGAGTGGCTTCACCGACATGCAAGACATTGAAAAACTTCTTAAACGCTTCTGCATGTTTGACCACGTTTTGCGTGACTGCTGTGCCGGTTACCGAAAGAACGGGACCGGCAAAAACCATGACACATTCGGCTGCACCTATGACGCAGCCGGCGATATCCATACCGGTCCACACACGAGCGTCTCCCGCTTCGCCGATAATACCGCCGGTGGCGCGAGTGCCGTTATTGTTTACCAATCCGGTGTTAAAGCAGTAGTTTGCAACAGTGTTATTGCCCACCCAACCGGCGATACCTCCGGCATATTTTGATGTTACCGCAACCTCACCATAGTTCTGGCAACCATAGAGTGCGCCCCACGTGGTTTTGCCGACTACGCCCGCAGCCGATTCGGCGGAGGATGACGTTACGGAACCTTGATTGATGACATTATGAAGTACGGTTATCGAGGTGTTGCCTACAATACCGCCCAAGGTGCATTGATTGTCCGTAGCTGTAATGGCTCCTTTATTATATACGGCATATGCTCCGAATTGTGCTTCTCCACAAATGCCGCCGACAGATGTGCGACCGGAGATATTGCCGGTGTTGCCACAATTCTTTACCAGCGAATTGTTGTATAATAATTCGCCTTCATAATTGCTGTCATCATTGCCTATACGCGTGCTGCCGATAATGCCGCCGACACCTACCGCACCGGTGATGTCGCCGGTATTTTGTGATGAATAGATAAATGACACGCCGGTGCCGCCGGCAATACCGCCGGTGCCATAACCGCCTTTGTCCATCGATCCGCTCATAGCGCTTATTCCGCCCCTGACGGTCGCACTATTCCTACATCCTATGATCATCAGCGAGTCTACCGAGCCGACAATGCCGCCGGCTCCGGTGTATCGCGCTTCGACAGAGCCTTTGTTTTCGCATGCCAGCACCTGAGTCATCGAATACAGCGAACCAGCGCCGACAATGCCTCCCACGGCATAGTCACCCGAAACGCGAGTACCGGTATTGTAACAACTGTCTACGCACAAAAAGCCCGTGCAGTCAACAACGCCAACCATACCGCCGACACCGGCGCTACCCTCGGGCGCTGTCACCGAGCCTCTATCCACGACACAGCCGTGCAATGAGGAACAACCGCGAATATCGCCGGGCGATGTAGTGCCACCTACGATGGCGCCCACTGCGTAGTTGCCGGTGACGTCCGGATTGGAGAGGATGACATTCTTGATCGTCGCTTGGTCTATAAATCCAAACAGACCGATACCGGGAGAATGTGGACGATCAATCCAAAGCCCTTGGATTTTGTAATTCTGTCCATCAAAGACACCGCGGAAGGGGTTCTCCGGGATACTGCCGATGGGCAACCAACCATAGTGGCGATCCGATGAAGTGCAAATGTCCTTCATACGGATGTCGTTTTCCATACGGAAGTGCGTATCCTTTGTCAATTTCTTATTATTGTCGTCATTGTTGGTGTAGTCGCGAAGTCGCCACAAATGCTCGGCACTTGATATGATATACGGGTCATCCTCCGAGCCTTCGCCGACGAGGTTCATGTCAGGATCATACGAATCCAAGACTATGGCTGTCTGAGCCTCGGCAGATATACGCACACGACAGCCCAGGCCATAATCAACCCACGTGGTATCGGACTCGGCGCCTACAACCGGCACTTCAAGAGCCAGTAGACGATAGACACCGGACTTCAGCCCGGTATCAAGCGTAAGCACGGATTTGCCGTTTGTGCGAATGTGGCTGCCCGAACGACGAAATATAGTCCCGTCCTCGGCTTTGATTACACATTCAAATTCAGCTCCGTTAAAGCCCTTCATCTCGGCGCCTAAGGTGATTCTTCTCTGTGTGCCGATATAGTCATCTGTGGGCATCGGCTTGTTTGGCTCGTTAGTATCGTCACACGAAAAGGTGGCTATGGCTATACAGACCGAGACAACCACATACTTTGCCATTCTAAGGAATGACAAACAGAGACTGGACTCGCCTGAGAGAGAGGCCTTTGTTTTTTTCATCGGAAGTATCTGTTAGATTGGTAACAATATAAATTATCCAACAAAATTAGAGAATAATTAATGAACTTTATATTGATTAACGTTTTTTTTAGGATAAAAAAATCAAGGAACATAGCAATAGCTGAGTTGTTCTATCAAAGCAGATTAGCTTCTCCACTCGGATGCATGTATTAAATCCAATTCCGTCTCTAATCCTTTGAGATCATTTAATCGTCCATCCTATTCCAATTCATCTCTCATCCCCCCCCGATTTCGGCTTATAAGCCCATAAAAACGGAGGAGAAAAACTTGCGTCTTTCTCCTCCGCAGTACCCGGACCCGGGCTCGAACCGGGATGGGTCGCCCCAACGGTGTTTGAGACCGTCGCGTCTACCGATTCCGCCATCCGGGCATTGGTGGCACAAAGGTACGATTATTTTTTGATATAGCAAACCGATGCGGGCTCTTTTTCGCAAAAAGCGTCCGAAACCGCCTTGTCGTTGTCGACGGAAGGCAGCTTCGGACAATATATTTATGAGAATAATTTTAGAAAAATATCGAGGTTCAGCGAACGTACACCTTGGCCGATACGGTGCCGGCGGCGGTGCGAGCGCTCAAAACGTATACACCTGCAGCCTCGGGACTTGCCACCTCGGCGGCATTGGTCGCGTGTGCCACTACTCGGCCGGCGAGGTCGGTCAAAGTCAGCTCGGCAGCGCGGAAGGGGATGGATACAAAGCCGTTGGAGACTGTCACGCGAAGTACATTATCGCTTTCGGCATTCACATCTTCAATGCCGTCGAATTTCTCGTAAATAACTTTCATAGATTCAATTCGCACGGACTGCTGTGCCGACTTGGACGGCTCGAGACTCAAGGAAGTCACACGTATGGGGTACGAGGACATATCTTCCACATTGATGACATCTTTCATATCAATGCGCAAGGTGGTTTCCTTGCCGGCTTCGATAGTGCCGAAGTCTTTTCGGGATGTGGTTTGGCCCTTAGCATTCAGCGATACGGAGAAGTTCTTAAGTGCATAAGTCTCGGGCTTCACCACTATTTCGATTGCATCAGGCTGAGAAAACAGTATCAGTTCCTTGGCCAAAGCCAGACGCGGGCCGCGCGTCGACGAAGGCTTGAAGGATATATCCATGCCGTTGACATCATTTGTCGGCGTAATTTTCACGCTATTGGAAATAGATGTACGGGTGACTTTCCACGTTTCGACATTGATTGTGCCGTCCGGATCGAGAGGAGTGTCCTTGGCCGGGCAACATTCAACGGTGATATTGACGGACACTCTTCCTGCTGCATTTGTTCCGGTGGCTACAGTGGTGCCGTTGCGCAATCCGGAAATAACGCCGTTGACATCAACGGTGGCAATTTCGGGCGCATCCGTTGTCCAAACGTATGCTGCCGGATCGACACTCACATAGCGTCCGGCCACAAGTGCATGCAACTTGATACCCCAACGGCTATGATTGTCAGTCAAGATATCAGACACTTCAGGCATAGCGAGCGCATTCGGGTCCACTGATACGGCGATGGTCGCATCGTCCACCCCGGGCAGCGATGCGCGCAGAGCGTGCATTCCGCTACCGGTGACGAAGAGCGCCGTACCGTCATCCTTGATTGTACCCATAGCCTCGTCCACAGACAGAGTGACGCCCTTGACATCTGTATCTATAAGCTGACCGTATTGATTGTACCCATATATCACGGGACGATATAGTGCGTAAAGCGGCAACTTGGCATATGGGTCGGCGAAACGAATCTTGGCTATTTTTTCGTCTTTCGGGGCTTCGAGACGCATAAATATGCCGTTGCCGACAGCGCGTTCGCTGCCGTCGCGCAGGACATTGAGGATGCCGGCATGTGCACTCCACATTGTCGTGGAGCCGCCGCCGTCAAGGTCAAGGGCATCGTAGCATCCGAGGTAGCGCATCAGGTCGGCGGCCTCGTAGTAGCTGACGCCACTGCTATTGGGCACTCCGGCGTCTACGGCACACAGTACGATGTATCGGCGATCTTGGCTGTATCCGCACAGCGAGCGTCCGTACTGGGCACTCGGGGTATTGATCCAGCGGATGGCCGAAGTGGTGACATTATTGCAGTTGAGGATGCGCACATCGCCGCCGCAGACATCACGCACATCGGGGCGCAGGCCTCCAAAAGCGGGCAGAGACATTCCTATCTCTATTTTAACGGCATCACCGTCCTTTAGATTGTCTATGAAGTCGTTGACGTATCCATCGCCGCACGACAGCACGATACCGTCGGCCGGTATGACCGTCGAACCGCCCGAACGCCATGCTCCGTCCACTACAAAGTCCATAGGCGTATTGATAGCCCAACGCTGACCGCTGACG
>CAKTOT010000048.1 GCA_934590135.1 uncultured Muribaculaceae bacterium | reverse complement strand
CCGTTATATCGACCCGTGCCACGATGTCCATTCGTTCGAGCGCCGTCAAAGCGCTGCGTGCCGGAGCGGCCAATATGGTCAGGGCCGAAGTTGTCAGGGCCAATTGGAATACCGTCACGGCGACCCATGTCCCGGCAGCGGCCACATCATCCAACGACAGGACATACCACAACCCGGCAGTGTCGGCCAGCACGACTACTGCCACAGCCACACACACTTGCAAGCGACGAGCGGTAGCCACCATATCGCCGAAATTGGAACCACGTCCCAGTGCGTAAGACATATATCGATCGTAGGCGCCGCCGAGGGTGGCGTACAAGACCTCGCCCAAGGCGATGACCCCGGCAATGACCGAGTACAGCCCCAGCGAGTAAGCTCCTAAGAGCTGTAAGGCTATACGCCATGTCAGCAGGCCTATGGCCGTGCCGGCGGCCATACGTGCCGTCATTGCGAGTGCGTTGCGTGTGATGGTGTGCATATTGACTGCAAAGTTAACGAATTGTGGCCGCCGGAACAAATTCGCCGACAGTGTAAGCCTCATATCGAGCCCTTTGACATATCCGCGTTTCCATACATATTCACGCTTTTACGACATATTCGCGCCCTTAGAGCATTTCGCGCCCTTAGAGTCCTCGGTTGCGAGGTCGTAGAGCCCGGCGCGTACATCGAACACGTCGAGTTCGCCGAGTACGCAATAAAGACCTCAGACAATACCTTTATAAAGAATATGAACAGGCTCACGAAAAAATACGGACACGCCGGTCTGCTTATTGAAAAAAAATGCGTAACTTTGAGGCGACTATATGTGTCCGTGACGGTCGGTATCGAAAGCCTTGCCGTGGCCTGTGCCGCAATATTTCGGATCGCCGGATATATATAGGTGTGATTAGTAAACAACTGATAACCAAATATTAAATAACCTAACCTAACTAATCGTAATGCGTTTTTCTACATCAACATTACGCAACTTCGTGGTATCAGCCACGTTGGTTGCATGCTTGGGCGTGGGTACTATGACCGCGGAAGCTGCCGCCCCTTCAAAGGCGACTAAATTCGTCTACAACGGTCTGGTATACACAACCGTAGCAAAGAAGTACGAGTGCAAGGTGCAAAAAGCCGGCACCAAAGCTGCCGACGGCACCACCGTTGCAGTGTACGAGGGCGATATCGTAATCCCCGAAAAGGCCATCTATGGCGGTGAAGAATTTACCGTAACAGATGTCCCCACCGTAGTATTCAAGGGCAACACCACCGTGACAAGCGTCACATTCCCCAACACTATCGTAAAGCTCAACGACGGTACGTTTGACGGCTGTACGGCCCTGACAAGCGTAACTCTGCCGACTTCGGTTACCAAGATTTCGGCCAAATGCTTCCAGAAATGTACTGCACTGACCTCCATCACCATTCCCGGAAACATCCTCGATTTCGGTGCTGACGCCTTCAACGGCGCTGTCAATCTCGAGAGCATGACCTTTGCAGAAGGTGACGACGCAATTGCCATCCCCGCTTCGATATTCAACGGCGGCGGCTTTGACAAGTTCACCACTCTGACCATCAACCGTCCCATCGACGGCTCCAAGTATACGGCCATGGCCGAGAAGCCTTTCCGTGGCAATAAGGTGCTCACCACCATTGTCCTCGGCTCGAAGGTTACATCGCTGCCTACCAGCTACTTCGAAGGTTGTACCGCTCTTGTCAATCTGACACTTCCCGCCGAATTGGCATCTCTGGGTACCAACGTCTTCGCCGGCTGCTCCTCGCTGCCCGAAATCACCCTTCCCGCCGGCATCACCACCATTCCCTCATCGACCTTCCAAGGCTGCTCGGCTCTTGCCAAGGTACGCTTCGAAGGTGCTGTGACCGCCATCGATGCTATGGCATTCCTCAATGCCAAGGTGAGCGACATCGTGCTTCCCGAAAGCCTGACCTCCATCGGCCAGATGGCATTCTCCGGTAGCGCCCTCAAAGGCGTACTCGCCATCCCCGCAGCTGTCAAGAGTATCGGCGTACAGGCTTTTGCCAACAACGGCGAACTGACCTCCGTGTCCATCCCCGCAGCCACCAAGACCATTGGTGACGGCGCATTCATGGGCTGCACCGCCATCAAGAACTTCAACGTAGACGCCGCCAGCGAAAGTTTCTCCGGCGACGCTGCCGCACAGATGATAGCAAGCAAAGACGGCAAGACCCTGATTGCTTGGGCTCCCGCTTCCGAAACTAAGGAATTTGCCGGCTTTACCGCCCTGCGTCCCTATGCTGCTTACAAGTGCGCCAACCTGACCTCGGCCGTGCTTGACAACTGCACCGAATGGGGCGACTACTCGCTCTACGGCACCAATATCGCCGAAATGGCAGTCCGTGGCACCGTAGGTCGCTATGTATTGGCTAACAATACCTCGCTGAAGACCCTGACCGTCAGCGGCAGCGAAGTTCCCTACGGCATCGCCAAGGGTTGCTCCGCTCTGGCTACTGTAAACTTCACCGACAAGATCACCATCGTAAAACAGGACGCCTTTGCAGGCTGCACCGCCCTCAAGGAAATCGACCTGGGAACCATTCTCGCCATCCTCGAAGCCGACTGCTTCAAGGGTAGCGCTATCGAAAAACTCATCGTAGCGGCTGCCAACCCCGCCGGTATGGCTGAAGGCGTGTTCAACGAAGGTGACAAAATCACCGTTGTCGTGCCCAACGAACTCGTAGAAACTTACAAGAACGCTGCAGGCTGGAAGTACCTCAACATCGTAGGTGACGAAAACCTCGCTGTAGGTCCCAAGGATATGGGTATGCCCCGCGGTATCTACTATGCAGGTACAGACTCTAAACTGCACGCTGCTTACGACCTCACCGACGAAATCGACACATACGATGTAGGTGAAATACCTCACACATTCCAGCTGGCTGTATTCAAGAACCGTATCTACGGTGCTTGCGCCGGCAAGAAGTTTGTATACTCCGCTACCGGTGCGGTAGACGGTGACGGCAAACTGTTCTACATCTCCAAAGTCGGCGGTCAGCTCTTCCAAGCCGTCGTACTTGACAATACCGGCAACAACGCATACAAAGACCCCTTCGGCCTGTATGTATACGGCGAATACCTCTTCGTAAACGACCGCAACGTATGCGTACGTAAAGTGCCCGCAGATGCTATCGCACTTTCTCAGGACTATCCCTCGTGGATGGAAAACAACTGGATGGGCTTCTACAACAATCCTTGGACTTACGGCTGTATCAAATCCGGCTGGGGTATCACTACCAACAAGTACATCGCCAAGGAAGGCAAGCTCGTCGAGGACGCCACCGCCAATAAGGACGCACGCTACTGGCTGGGTATGAAATACAACGGCAACGGTATCTATACATTCCAAGATGGTGATATAGGCGAATCGAGCGCTAAACCCGGCGTTAAGCCCGAAGGTTCGGCTCTGCTCAACAACATCAGCCCCATCTTCACCACATTCTACGTAGACGAAGCGCATGACCAAATCTACATCTACATCGAAACTGCCGGTAACGAAAAGACACTTGTCAAAGGTGGTGTATATCGTGTTGATATTGCCAAACTGCTTGACAAGGGCGTTGATACACAGAACTTCGCAGACCTTGACCCGGTTCTCGTGGACGGTTCGCCCGTTAAATACGAAGGCTCGGGTGTCAACGAACACGTAGGTATCAGCCAGTTCAGCGCCGAAGACGGCTATCTGTACTGGTGCTACCGTGCCCCCACAGCCGAAGAAGCTGCCGCCAATGAGGCTCAGGACTATAATACTCAATGCAATGGCAAGTACTGGTGGGCTGACAAGTATGACGAGGCCAATCCTCTGCACCACAGTGGTATCAAGCGCGTCAAACTCGGCGAAGCCGAACCTAAGGTTGAGATGGTTATCTCCGGCGTCGAAGGTTATGGCTGCGTTCCCGTAGGTTTCGTAGGCAGTTCCGCAGTCAAGGACATCACCAATCCTACTGTTGAGGTTTCTTCCGCAACTATCACCGTTGCCGGTGGCATCCTCACCGTCAATGCCGATGCTGTCGTAGCCGTATACGATATGTCCGGACTGATGGTGGCTCGCGTAGCCGCTACCGCAGGCCAAGGCATCGACATCGCCAACCTCCCCGCAGGTGCTTACGTAGCAAGTGCCGAACTCGCTGACGGTAAAGTTGCCGTGGCTAAGTTCGTCAAATAATACTTAGCGACACATAATTCCCCTCACGTCAGGGGCATTCCCGAGACCGGGAGTGCCCCTGTCTTATATATTAATGGTTTGGTCATATATAATAATGGTGTACATCTCCGATTTAGTGAGCAATAGGAGAGACGTGAAAATATGGGGATGAGAGCAATCCATGAATCGAAATTAAGGGAACACCCGTGTGGGGAAGAAGTGACGACGTAGGCATGGTGAGAGTGGAGTTATCGGGGCCATTTTTATCCTATTTGGCGTATTGGTGCTATTGATGTGATGCGACTTTCGGCGAAAATATGTAATTTTGTGCCCGAAAAAGATATGAACAAGCCGGTTCTATTGTCATCCAAAATACTTGCAATCGTTATTGCGAGCGTATGTATGTGCCTTTCGGCACCGCGTACGTCTGCTTTTTCGTTGGCCTTGGATTCGGTGGCCGAGTGGGGCAAGTTCCCGCGCTTTTGCGTCAATGCCTATCGCTGGGGCGATCGTTTTTTCAATACCTATGACAGTACTTATGTTAAGGGTACCGGTACAAAATTCAACGTCAAGCTAAAACTTGAATCGTGGTTTGACAATTACAACTTCCGTTTTACCGACGATGATGTGCGCATGACTATGATTTCCGACCCCAATACTACGGCCGGATTATGGTTGACATATCTGGCCGTATCGGTGGGATATGATATAAATGTGAGCAAGATTTTCGGCGGTGCGCAGACTTCGCGTCGGCGTTGGAATTTTCGGCTTAATTGTGCGTTGCTTACTGCCGAGTTGTATTGGATAACCAATGATGTGGATACGCGCATAGTCTCTATGGGCTCGGGTAGCAGTATCCGGCATCCCAATTACCGGTTCTCGGGTCTTGATACCAAGATATTTGGCCTGGATACGTATTATTACTTCAACAATAAGCGCTACTCGCGTGCTGCGGCGTTCAATTACAGTAAGTTGCAGCAGCGTTCGCAGGGTTCGTGGTTTCTCGGGTTTTCGTACTGGGTGCAGGATTACACCTTTGATTTCGGTCAACTACCCGAGGAAATGCGTTCCCAGTTGCCTGCAAGTTGGGCTGCAAACAACTACAACTACTATCTGCGCAACAATAATTACGCGCTTTGCGGTGGCTATGGCTACAATTGGGTGCTGAATAAGCATTGGACCATAGGCATAAGCGAGTCGCCGCTGCTGGGCATAAAACACGGGCGCGAAAATAACGGCCCGGCCAAGGTGTCACTGTCGTTGTACAATCGGGCACAGGCCTCGGCTATATGGAACAATCGCCGATGGTTTGCCGGAATTATCCTCAGCGCCGAGAATGGGCTGTTCTATAATAAGGAGCACACCTTGATTTCGGGCGTGTTCACCGCCGAGGCTTCCGTCGGCTTCCGCTTCAATATTTGGTAATTGTCATTCTCCGGGCAGTCGCATTTGTCCGATACGTACATGTCCTCGTGGGTCTATACGATGCGCAGGGCGGTCCATTTGCCGTCATTGCCCGGGATGGCGAGTACGGATATGGTGCTGCCGTCGAGGATGTCCGGCGTGAGCAGGTGTTGGCCGACATATGCTTTGCCGATGAAGGTGTAGGCCTTGCCGGTGGCGCCTACACGTCGCTTTACGGTGCCGCTGAATTCTTGGGTAAAGGACGGTATGGAGTCTGATATGGACGCTTTGAGTACTTTCTTGCCGGCGATGACGGCCTCGATAGCCGTGCCATCAGGGCTATTGTAGGGCAAATGGAGACGTTGCGGGTCAAGGGTATATTTGTTTGCTCCGGCGTCCGCAGCTCGCCATAGACGCTTCTTAGTGTCTTTTCGATCTGTTGTTTCGCCCGTTTTGACAAGTGCCACGCGAGAGGTATTGTCATATAGATACATATTGGCATCTTCGGCATGAGTGCGTATGAAGTCGCGGCCGTCGGCTTCGGCCGTTCCGGCCGGTATACGGGTCGAAACCTTTGCCGCAGTCGGTGGAATATGCCACTTTTGATGCTCGTAGCATTGTCGGACAAGTGCCAATTGCCCGGCAGCGAGGGCATATTCGCCGCGGTCGCATAATTGGTCCGCCAGATAGATGCGGATTTTGCCGATGAACTCCTCCTTGGTTTTGATGCTCAGGGCCATACAAGTCAGAACCAAGCGAGTGTCCGTATCATCAACGAGGGCGGCCAACTCGGCCCAAAGGTAGTAGCGAGAAGCATTATGTTTGAGCAACTTGCGGTATAGGTCTATAGCTTTGTCTTTTTGGTGAAAATGCAGGTATATTTGTGCGCGTTGGCGCGGCAGGTCTTGATTGTTGTCGAAAGTTTCGAGTGCGTTGTCTATCAGGGATATAAAGTCGTCGGACGGGTCGCGACCATCGGTCACTATTTCCTTGACGTATGCCTTGATAAGCTTCTCGACAAGCGAAGGCGATGTGCCGTGTTCGCCCCGGAATTGTTCGCGGTCCTCGGGCCGCAGTTTGGCGCTACCGCCCCATAGATCGAAAAAGTTGTGTATGACGAATTCCTGCGGGGTAGTTTTTTCGATTCGTACGGCCTCGCTAAGTATCAGCGAGTGTAGCAATGCCGGCGCCGGCAGTCCAAGTTCGATGTATCGCATCAAGCGATGCTTGCGTTCGTCTACGAGGCGCTTCACATCGTTGTCCGACTGTTGTTTGAGCGAGTAGTATATTATCCAGCCGTAAGCGTTCTTTTGGTCCTCTGGTAATCTGCCATCGTTGTATATCGCTGATACGGTGATGTATGCGCCTTCGCCGTTGCCGCTTTTGGCTTGGGCATACGCTTGCTGCACGAGTATGCCGACAGGATTGCTGAATCTCTGTGCACGTTCCAGCATCCCGTTGTTGATTTCGTCATTGAGGTCGTGTGTCTGATATAGCAGCTGCATTTGATCCAATAACTCGGCCGCCGATTTCGAGTCGTTGTCATTAGCGGCTGTTTTGATGCAGTAGTACAGGCAGCGGAAGAGGTTGCGGGCTTGCCAGATGCCGGCGTTGGCGTCGTATTCGCTGCGAGCAAGTTCCAGTGCTTCGAGGTATTCCTGTCGGTCCAGCAGCGCTTTGATATCTTGGTAGGGCATAGTCGTCTGTTTGGATGAGTGGCGAGTTGAGATAATATGGGAAAAGATGTAGATGAGACGTTTGTCTGAGGTGTTGCGGTTGTTGTAAAGCGAAGCGATGTGACAGTTTGTGATTAGATGTTTTCACAAAACTTTTTGAGCTTTTCATCATCTTCGCCCAAGTCGCTTTGCGGAGTCATGGAAGTATATCTGCCCTTTGCGTTGTATACAAAAGAGACTACGGAGTGTCCGTCGGTATGCAGGTGATATGCATCCATATATGGTCGGCGTTCGATATTGGCCACTTCGATGCCGAGGGCTTTGGCGCAAGTGTAGATGTGGTCGTGCATCTGTCGAGCGCTCAGGTTGCCTTGGTCGTCAAATGGTATGTCAGCGCCTTGGTCGTCCGTGGTGATTACCGGCAGACAGCTTTGGGCAAAGTCGCCCGCGGATGCGTTCAGCACCATCGGCGGCTTGTTTGAATATCCGTTGTTGCCGTAGTATAGTGCGAAACGCACATATTGGCCAGTGGAGTAGTCGCACAAGGTGATACGGTGCTGGTAGTTGGTCGAGAGGTCTTCTTCGCATCCCAAGCCCGAGGCTTTGGCGGCTTGGCGTATAGCCTCGAAGCGCAAAGATCTGAAGTCGCTGCCGTCAGGGACGTAGGCCTTGAACTTGCCGCCGCGCGTTATAGGCATCTTTTTCATATTGGCGATGCAGTCCAGTATCGGAGCATTGAACAGCCATAGATGCTTGGAGGCGCGAGTGATGGCGGTATATGCCCAGCGGAAATAGTCTTCGTTTTCTTTAGAGCCGTTGTGCGACATATCCACCAGTACATCGGGCCATTCGCCGCCTTGAGCCTTATGGCAGGTGAGCGCGTATCCGTATTTGCACAGCAGGCAGTTAAAGAATTTGTCGGAACGCAAAGCATTTTCTAATTGCTCGAGGTGTCCCTTGTCCGAGGATAAATGCTGATGGCGTATCTTGAAATCGATAAACAGAGCGGCGGCCAGGTCGTGGTCGAGCGATGGGCTTTCGTTGTCCAGGAAGTTGTCCAGAATGTAGAACTCCGTGTCATTGGTGTTGCCCGACTGAAGCAGACGAACTCTAAGGAAGCGTAAGGTGACCGAATGTGAGACCTTTTGGCCATTTTCGAGGAGGTGCTGCGGCACCTTTATGGTGCGTGATATCATAGCCGGGCCGTCCGAGCATGGCTCGACGCGTATTATTGTGCCATTGAAGAGAATTTTCTCGCCATAGTAGTTGCGCGAGACTACGAGGGGCTCGCCGACGGTCAGTCGCGGGGCGTTGTCGCCGAAAAGCCGGCGGCGTATTTCGATATTGTAGTTGCGAGCGCTGATATTGGAATGAGTCACTATGGCTTTATCAAATACCGAGTCCGGACAAGCCACGTAATCATCGATGAGATTGACGGACGTGGTTACATCGTTGCCGATGGTCATACGCAGGTCCACGAAGCGCTTGGCATCGATGGCATCGCGTAGCTTGACGGCATTGGCTATGATTGCGCCGGTGTCTTGGCGTACTATTTCGGTCAGAACCGCTTCGGTGGTTTTGATGCCGTATTTTTGCGACAGGTACTCCGAGGACAGCGCCGGTGAGATGGCCATACCTACGGGCGGCAGCTGTGCGTAGTCGCCTATGAATACAATCTTGTGACGGCGGATGACGGTGAGCAGGTCGTGTAGCAGACGGCCCGAGCCGAAGACGAAATCGTCGCTCGAATTAAAGTTGTCCGACACCATGGATGCCTCGTCTACAAATATGACAGTGTCGCCGTTGGAGGCGAATACCTTGTCTGCGAGTGCAAATCGCAGCTTGCGTTCGCCCGTGTCAACGGCTCCGTTCCCGGTATCCGGATTCTTGTCCGGTGAGATGTGCTCGATGCGGTCCAGGCGATATATGGTGCGGTGTATGGTGGCGGCGTGTAGACCCGTGCGCTTGGCCAGAATGTCGGCGGCGCGACCGGTGGGCGCCATGAGTGCGACGTCCGAGTCGGCGCGGTTGAACTTTCGGCGTACCATATCCACCATGATGCGAGTGATGGTGGTTTTGCCTGTGCCGGCAGCTCCTTTGAGGATAAAAGCCTGAGTGCCTTTATCGTTGAGAAAATCATCGAAAGCCTCGATAGCGGCTTTCTGCGACGGGGTATATTTCAGCGTGGATGTGTATAGGGTGTTGTCCATAAGGAGTGATAATAAGTGATAAATTCAGAAAAATGCGATAATGTCGAAATGTTGCGATAATGTCGTTTTATGGTTTGGCTTCAGGGCGGCTTGGATTGTACGTCATGGTATGCGTGTCCGGGCCACAAGTGAATAGACTACAAAGGTACGCATTTTCGGTGGAATATGTATGCTTGTGTGCGACAAAAAGTTTGCGCGAAATCTTTTTGCTCGAAAAGGGGAAAAAAGGCCCTTGAGCCGTGTCTTCCGTTGCGAAAAAAACACTAAATTTGCAGACGGATACCGCGTCCGATGCCGAGCTGCATAGGCCTGCCGTGACACGATTTCCGACAATAGCCCTACAAAATACGCCTACAAGCATTATGAGACAAACTCCTGCCGCCCGACTGATACTCGAAGACGGCACTATTTTTTGCGGCCATTCGTTTGGCTATGACGCAGCCGGGACATCCGGCGAAGTGGTGTTCAATACCGCCATGACCGGCTATCCCGAGAGCCTTACCGACCCATCATACGAAGGTCAGATATTGGTGACGACATTTCCGTTGCAAGGCAACTACGGCGTCCCGGCCGCCGATGCTCCGGCCTCGGCGCTGAGCGACAACTTCGAGAGCGAGCGCATACATTGTCGCGGCTTTATATGTCAGGACTATTCGTGGCACAACAGCCACTGGCAGTCATCGCGGTCGCTGGCCCAATGGTTGCGCGACGAGCATGTCCCCGCAGTGTACGGCATAGATACACGCGCACTGACAAAGCACTTACGCGAACACGGTTCGATGCTCGGACGTATCGAGATAGATGGTGCTCCGGCAGTTACCGAGATGTACGATCCCAATAAGGAAAACTTGGTGGCCAAGACATCGTGCACCGAAGTCGAGACCTACGGCGAGGCTTCGGCCGAAAAGACGGTGATACTTGTGGACTGCGGCGTCAAGCATAATATACTGCGCTGTCTGATGCGTCGCGGCCTTCGCGTCATCCGTGTTCCCTGGAATTACGATTTCAATACAATCGAAGGTTGGGACGGACTATTTATATCCAACGGCCCCGGCAATCCGGATATGGTGGATGTCACCGTCGCCAATATACGCAAGGCTATGGAGAGCGGACGCCCCATCTGCGGAATATGTATGGGCAATCAATTGCTGGCCAAGGCCGCCGGAGCCTCGGTCTTCAAGCTCAAATACGGGCACCGCAGTCACAACCAACCGGTACGCCTTGCAGGTACCGAGCGCTGCTACATTACCAGCCAAAATCACGGCTTTGCGGTAGATGACAAGACATTACCTGCCGATTGGGAGCCGCTGTTTGTCAACCTCAACGACGGCACCAATGAGGGCATACGACACAAGTTCCGCCCGTGGTTCTCGGCGCAGTTCCACCCCGAGGCATCTTCCGGTCCCAAGGATACCGAGTTCATCTTTGATGACTTTGCGGCACTGCTTTGAGCGAAAGAAGAGCAGTTCGCCGCAACGGCATAATATAAGGCAACGAAACAATACAACGAAACAAATCCACGACACATATATACGACAATCCATGACAGCCGATAAGACCATACGCAAAGTGCTGCTACTGGGCAGCGGGGCACTCAAGATAGGCGAGGCCGGCGAATTTGATTACTCGGGTTCGCAGGCGCTCAAGGCCATGAAGGAAGAGGGCATATCCACCGTCCTGATCAATCCCAATATTGCTACGGTGCAGACATCCGAAGGCTTTGCCGACAAGATATACTTCCTACCGGTGACGCCTTATTTTGTGTCCAAGGTCATCGAAAAAGAGCGTCCCGACGGCATCCTATTGGCTTTCGGCGGACAGACGGCGCTGAATTGCGGCGTCGAACTGTACCGCGACGGCGTCTTTGAGCGTTATGGCGTACGAGTGCTCGGCACCCCGGTGCAGGCCATCATTGACACCGAGGATCGCGAGCTTTTTGTCAAGCGCCTGGATGAGATAGGTGTCAAGACCATACGCAGCAGTGCCGCCGACAGCGTGACCCGGGCCTTGGACGTGGCATCGGAATTGGGTTATCCGGTCATCGTACGTGCCGCCTATGCCTTGGGCGGTCTGGGCAGCGGGTTCTGCGACAATGCCGAAGAGCTGAGGGCCTTGGCTGAGAAGGCTTTGGCCTTTGCGCCGCAGGTGCT
Organism: uncultured Muribaculaceae bacterium; assembly: GCA_934590135.1. GTDB lineage: Bacteria > Bacteroidota > Bacteroidia > Bacteroidales > Muribaculaceae > CAG-873. The sequence goes on along the minus strand of CAKTOT010000048.1, from coordinate 4,566 downwards.
TATCGAGAAATCCCTGAAAGGCTGGAAGGAAGTCGAGTACGAGGTTGTACGCGACCGCTACGACAATTGCATCACCGTGTGCAATATGGAGAACTTCGACCCCCTGGGCATACACACGGGCGAAAGCATAGTGGTGGCACCCAGTCAGACATTGAGCAACGATGATTACCATTTCCTGCGCTCGCTGGCCATCAAGATTATACGACACGTCGGCATTGTGGGCGAGTGTAATGTTCAGTATGCCTACGACCCCGACAGTATGGACTATCGTGTCATTGAGGTCAATGCCCGTCTGAGTCGCTCATCGGCGCTCGCGTCCAAAGCTACGGGCTATCCGCTGGCTTTCGTGGCGGCCAAACTGGGCCTCGGCTACGGACTTTATGAGCTGCGTAACTCGGTGACGCATGACACCTCGGCGTTCTTCGAGCCGGCATTGGACTACGTAGTGGTCAAGATACCGCGCTGGGACTTGGGCAAATTTCACGGCGTCAATCGTGAAATCGGATCGTCTATGAAGAGTGTCGGCGAAGTTATGGCCATAGGCCGCACCTTCGAGGAGGCGATACAGAAGGGCCTGCGAATGATAGGGCAGGGTATGCACGGATTTGTCGAGAACAAAGACATAAAAATCGAAGATATAGACCATGCTTTGGCCGAGCCTACCGACCGCCGCATATTCGTGATAGCCAAGGCTATGGCTCGCGGCTACGATGTCGAACGCATACACGAGCTTACGAAGATAGACCGCTGGTTTCTGTACAAGTTGCGCGCCATTATGGACACGGCCGATGAGCTGGATGCTTACAATAACCCCGAAGCCTTGCCAATACCTTTATTCCGTCTGGCCAAGCAGCAGGGGTTCAGTGACTTTCAGATAGCTCGCTCGGTGTATAAAGATAGTATGTCCAATGCACATGAAGCGATGCTGGAAGTACGCCGACTGCGCAAGCGGCTCGGTGTTGTCCCGTGCGTCAAGCAGATAGACACACTTGCCGCCGAATATCCCGCAAGTACCAACTACTTGTACCTGACATATAACGGTGTCGAAAACGATGTACAATATATGCACGACCATCGCAGCATAATTGTCCTCGGAAGCGGTGCATATCGTATCGGGTCGTCTGTCGAGTTTGACTGGTGTTCGGTCAATGCGTTGCGCTCGGTCAAGCAGCACGGATGGCGCTCGGTGATGATAAACTACAACCCTGAGACCGTATCCACGGACTATGATATGTGCGACCGTCTGTACTTTGACGAATTGACCTTCGAGCGCGTCATGGATATTATAGACCTCGAGCAGCCGCACGGCGTCATCCTAAGTGTCGGCGGGCAGATACCCAACAACTTGGCTACGCGTCTGGACGGAGAGGGCGTCAATATTCTTGGCACTCAGGCACGAGACATTGACAATGCCGAAGACCGGCACAAATTCTCGGCCATGCTTGACAATCTCGGTATCGACCAGCCGCGATGGCGCGAATTGACGGATATGGAGTCCATCAACTCGTTTATAGACGAAGTCGGCTTCCCGGTATTGGTACGGCCCAGTTACGTGCTCAGCGGTGCGGCCATGAACGTGTGCTCCAACAATGACGAATTGGAGCGTTTTTTGCGCCTTGCTGCGGATGTCAGCAAAGAGCACCCGGTAGTGGTGACGCAGTTTATACAGAACGCCAAGGAAATAGAAATGGACGCCGTGGCACGCGACGGCGAAATCATAGTGTATGCCATAAGCGAGCACATCGAATTTGCGGGAGTACACTCGGGCGATGCCACCATACAATTCCCTCCGCAAAAGATATATGTAGAGACAGTGCGCCGTATCAAGAAAGTCTCGCAGCAGATAGCCCGTGCCCTGCACATTACCGGCCCCTTCAATATCCAATATTTGGCCAAAAACAACGATATCAAGGTTATTGAGTGCAACCTCAGAGCCTCGCGCTCGTTTCCGTTTGTGTCCAAGGTGCTGAAAATAAACTTTATAGACCTTGCTACGCAAGCCATGCTCGGATTGGACGTTCAACGACCGGCCAAGAGCGCCTTTGACCTGGACTACGTAGGCATCAAAGCCTCGCAATTCTCCTTCTCGCGCCTACAAGGCGCCGACCCGGTGCTGGGAGTGGATATGTCCTCGACCGGCGAAGTGGGCTGCCTCGGCGATGATACCGGCGAGGCTCTGCTGACGGCCATGATAAGTGTGGGACAGCGTGTTCCGCGTCATTCAGTACTGCTAAGTACGGGCACACCGCGTCAGAAGGCAGATATGTTGGAGTCTGCGCATACGCTTCACTCACATGGCTTTACCATCTATGCTACCGGCGGCACGCATGCATTTCTCAACGACAATGGCATTCCGGCCATACGCGTCTACTGGCCTTCGCAGCCCGATATGCATCCGCAGGCGGTTGATTTGATGCGCGACCACAAGATTGATATGGTGGTCAATATACCCAAGAATCTGACTACCACCGAGCTTAGCAACGGCTACAAGATACGTCGTGCCGCAGTGGACCTCAATATTCCGCTGATAACCAATGCGCGTCTGGCCTCGGCGTATATCGATGCCTTCACCTCTATTCCGATATCCGATATCGAAATCAAGAGCTGGGACGAATATTGATGGAAAGGGGCGGACATTGCGCTTTAAGGTCGGGCGGACATTGTGCTGTAAGGCAAGGTGGACATTTAGCTTTAAGGCCGGAAGGATCGCTGTAACAATATTGTGGGCGTAATTTGCTGTACAGTCGGTTGCACCGACCGGAAGTGATTTTGACGCTGTTGTAGATGCACTCCAGGACCTAAAAATGTCGTGATATGAACAGTCTCCGCCGCCTGTCAGACAATTCGATACGGCTGATTTAGGCCCTATTGAGATAGAAAATGCGTAATTTGTGCGAAAGCGCGGATGTCATTCTGTATTGCCGGCGCTTGTTCAACGGGCGTACGCAGTAGGTAGAGTGTGGCATTTTGTAAGGCGGTGATGTGCTGATACTTGCCGTGCCGCTTTTTTTGTTGCAAAAAACTTTGATTGTTATAAATTAAACGCTAACTTTGTCGGAACTAAATGCAATAGGATAATAAAAACAATAAACGAATTGCTTATGAAAAAAACATTACTCACATTTATTGCTGTACTGGCAACGCTGTTGCCGATTACGGCATCGGCGGCCGTGTCCACGTGGTCTTTTGAGTGGAACACGTCCAAGTCCAATGGAGGCCAAGGCTTCTACAACTTTGGCAGCAAGGCTGTCGAACAAGAGTTTTACACGACCGAACTTAACGGTTTGCAGTGGAAAGCCACAGCCGAGGGCACTTATATATATGCCTATACGTCATCCTATGGTCAGTACATAGGCTCGGCGGACAAACCTCCGGTAAAAGCCACCTTGTCTACGAGCGATCTCGCCGGCGTCATCAAGGCCGTGAGAGTTTCGGCTCGCGTACAGAAAGCCGGAATGGCAGGCGACGTATCGGTGAAAGTCAATGGTAAAAACTATCTCAACGGAACCAATGCAACGGTCGCTCTTACCGAAAAAATCGCCGAATACGAGTTCAAGATTGCAGATGCCGAGGCGCAGGAAGGCACCATTGAAATATTATTCAATCAAACCGGTGACACCAAAGGCCCTCTGTATGTGAAGAAAGTCGAAATAGATTACGAGACAATCCAATCGTCCGTGCCCGCTCCGACATTCTCCGTAGCAGCCGGCACTTACGACGAAGCACAGACGGTATCTTTGGCCGTTTCGGGCCTTGATGCCGGAACATACACCGTATATTATACTACCGACGGCAGCAATCCCAAGCTGGAAGACGGCACACGCAAGGCATACACCGAACCTATAGCCGTGGCCGAGACCGCGACACTGAAAGCCGTAACCCTTGCAGGCACCGAGTACAGCGATGTAGCGGAGGCCAAATACGTCATCCGCAAAGACCCGCAGATACGTTTCAACGAAGCCAAGATTTCGCTCATCACCGGCAATGACGGATATGCCGACTTGCTCAACCCGAACAAGGTTTCGCCCATCAAGTACTCATCGTCCGCACCCATGGTATGCTCGGTAGACAGCAAGGGTACACTTTACACGTCTTATGTCAAGGAAGATACCGACGTAACCATTACCGCCAAATTCGAAGGCGATGACAACTACTATCCCGCATCGGCAACCATGACCGTCACCGTAGTAGCCAAGACCCCGCTCAAAGAGCCGGTAGTGACTCCGTTAGGCGGCAAATACAACGACGCCGTAGACGTGAAGATCTCCACGGACGACGAAAATGCCGTCACAATTTGGTACTCGACCACGGCCAAGAGCGCCGAGGAATTTGAGGAAAGCGATTACACCCAAAGCAGTGTGGTAGAAGGCAAGGAAGCTACCATAACTCTTGACAAATCCTGCACACTGTACGTCATGACACGCGGATATAATGTCAACAGCCCGGTTGTAACGGCTACATTTGACATCACACTTCCGCTCAAGGCCGACTTCACCACCGATCGCGCCGTAGTGGCCGACTATGACCAAGAATTTGACTCGGCAGACGGCTTGGCCGACTGGACGG
>CAKTOT010000047.1 GCA_934590135.1 uncultured Muribaculaceae bacterium | reverse complement strand
CCTATAAGTCAACAATAGTCTAAGACTACAAAACAACTACACCTAATAATCAATCGCTTTGCGAATAAGATTCGCAAAGCGATTGATGGCTCTCACGTCTTTCGGTGGGATTTTATAGCATAATCCCGGTATCGGGATTACTTCTGTTTGCTTGTTCTCGGGCCGGAACATAGTGTCATCATATAAATCAAAAGAGGGGAGGCGCCGCGACGCCTCCCCTCTATGTCTATGGGGTTGTGGGGGATGTCAGATTACTTGTCCCAGGTGCAGTCGATGGGTTCGAACTTGCCGGGGGCTGTTACGCGATAGCGTACGGTGTAGAGCGTGGTGGCCGAGCCGTCATAAGCATAGAAGTTGATGGTGTAGATAACATCTATGCCGGCTACGGGAACAGCATCGGCGTGCAGAGTGGCCAGAGCGCCGGGCATAACTTCGTTGACGAAGCGCTGCTTTTCGAGGGCTACAACGGCTGCATCGTCCATGTCTTGGTACTCGGCGGGATACTGGCCTTTGGCGGCGGAGGGACGCAGGTCGACGTTGCCTTGGTATGCGGAGGTACCGCTGTAGTACTCGTTGTTGCCGTAGGATGATACATAGAATTTACCGCTCTTGATGTCGGTGTCGCCCAGGGGCACGCAAATGTTCTCGTATACCCAGTTTACGCAAGCCTGATAGTACTTGGTGGAGAGTTCCTGGCCCTTACCGGCGGGCAGGGTGATGGTGACGCAGGGGTCATACATCCATTTGCCGTCGGTGCGTACAAATTGGTTGGTGACGGTAGTGATGCCGGTGTTGAGGGTCCAGACGCCGTCTTCGCCGCATACGTACGGGTCGCATACATAGGATGTTACCTTAGCTTTGGAGTCGTAGTAGAGGTATACGACATTGGTGGATTCGCCGGCCTGAGCGTAGGGGTACTTGGCGGCGAGGTAGCGCGGCAGGTACTTGGCGGGTTCGGTGAGATTCTGGTACTTCTGACCCATGGCGGTGTAGTCGCCGGGGTTGAGGACGCAGAAGCCGGAAGCGGCTGCCCAGTTGTTGCCGTTGTAGTGGTACATGGCGTTGTATCCGGTGGTGGGCACTTCCACGGCGGGAGCGTTGTGACGACGCGGAGCGGCGGTGACGGTCTTGCCGTCCACGGCGGTAACTACAAAGTTGCAGTATTTGCCGCCGGCGATGGCGATGAAGTATCCGGTGATGGTTGCTTCGCCGTCGTTGGTGAACAGGCCGCGCAGAGCATCGGTGATGCCGTAGACGCTACCTTGTGCGCTCGCGGTGCCTTCGGGCTTAACGTTGATGTTGCGCTCGGTGACGGTGACCTTTCCTTTGATGGAGGCGTATACGGCCAGTTCGTTGTCGGTACGTGTAATCAACTGATCCCATTCGGCATCGGTGAAAGTCTTAGCTGCGGGATAGGTGACAGCCTGTGTGCCGACGATTTCGACTTCGGCCGAGGAGCCGGTCACTTGGAAGCCCTTGTTATAGGCGCCGATGGTGCCGTTAACCTTGACCTGGTTGCCGACGGCCTGCGACTTGACGTCGAAGCTGCTGCCCATGTATACGAAGATGCTGCCGGAGTTGTCGGTGATGATATAACCCTGACCGCATACGGCTGTCACGACAGCGTTGATTTCGACTTGGTCGTTGAGTTTTACGCTTCCGATAACATCGGAGAGTGTGAAGGAGGGGGTGGGGGTTTCACCACCGCCTATGTTTCCGAATACGGGTTCCTGCTCGGACTGAGCATACGAAACTATGCAATAGGCTCCGTCATTAGCGTCAGCCTCGCCGTTGAGAATCTTGCCGATGTACTTGTTGGCGGGATGCGAGGGAGCAAATCCATCGATGAAGTTGTCTTCGGATTCCCAGACATAAGCCTTGTAGTCGTCGGTGGAGACGGTGTACTGCTGTGCAGCAGCGGCTTCCGAGACTTCGGGAGCGACGGGACCGGCAACGTTGTAGGTCACCTTGACGCCCGAGCCGTCAGTGAGGGTGAAGTACTTGAAGGATGTGGAAGCGAGGAATGCCGGGAGATATTTCTCGGCCGGGATGGCATCGGAGAAAGCCTGGCGGGTAGCCACGGCAGCGAGTTCGGCCTTGAATTCGTCGCCGGCAAGGGCCTTATTTGTGGAGTTGGAGGCGATGGCCTTGTAGTCATCGGCAGTGAGGGTATACTCAATAGTCTGCTTGTTGGGAATGGGCTGGTCTTTTTGGTCCTCGAAACCGTCGAGGTCGTTGTTCCAGTCGTTCTCGTCGCAGGCAGTGAGTGTCATGCCCATGACCGCTGCCAACATCGTGCTGAATATATATCTTGTTTTCATAATGATGTATGTCGTAGAATGTTGGTGGGTTTATTAGAAGTTGACGCGAAGTTTCATGGCGTAAGTGCGGCCGAAGCTGTAGAATACGCGGAAGGCATTATCCCATGCGCCGGTTTCGGACGACGGGGTGTATGCGTCGACTACGTAGTTGTAGTTGAAGAGGTTGTGTATATTGCCGGAGAGTGTGGCCTTGAGACCTCCGATTTCGAAAGAGTAGGAGGCGTTGAGGTCGAGTTGCTGTCCCCAAGGAATACGCCAGGGATCGGCGACCTTGACGGTACCGTTGGGAGTATAGGAGGACGAGCTGATGGTGTAGTCGCTGTAGTTGTTGGCGGCTACGGTCCAGTCAAGACCTACGCGGAGGCCCTTGAAGGGACGGAAGGTGGCACCGAGAGCGGCTGTGGTCTGTGCGCTACCGCCTACTTTGACGCCTTTTTGCTCGAGTGTGGCGTGGATGTGGTCTTCGGCGAGGATGCCGCTGGCTACATTACCTGCGAGGTCGGCCAGAGGTTGGCCTACCTGGTTGTAGAAGTAACCGGTCGAGTTGGATGCCCATTCGTAGTTGCCGATAGAGGCCATACCGTTGATTTCGATCCAGCGTGCGGGGATGAATGTGAAGTTGAGTTCGAGACCCATGTGGCGAGCGTCTACACCGGCCATATTCATGTAGTAGCGGTCACCGGCGTGTTCGCCTACTTCGATGTTACCTGTACGTGTGGTGGTCTTGTCCATCCATTTGGTGTAGTAAGCATTGAAGGTGGCCGAGAATATGGGCGAGCCGAAGCCGTAACCCAGTTCGGCGGAGAATACTTTTTCGTTGATGGGGTCGGGGTTGGCGGCGTTGGAGGTAGCCTGGCTCAAGAATACGCCGGAGGCGAAGAAGGGAGCGCGGCTGATGTAGCCCACGTTGCCGTATACGTTGTTGTGACGGTCAAAGTTGTAGTTGATACCGAACTTGGCTGTTCCACCCAGGAAGTTGTATGTGGGGGATTTGGCGTGTTCTTTGTCGTAGTAGAAGTGGTCGACACGCTGGTATCCGGTGTTGCTCAACGATCCGGACAGGACGATGTTCATGCGGCGGTCCAGCAGGGTGTATTCGCCTTGTGCGTATACGCCTTCCTGGTTGGTGCGGCCTTCGTAGTCGCGATATACGACGTCACCGATGCCGAGTTTTTCGTAGCGCCAGTTGGGGTCGGCGGCAGCGGCATTGTTTTCCACCTTGACATTCTTACGGCTGGAGTCGTCCATGTAGTATTCGCCGTCATAGAGATCGATGATTTTGTTGTTATGGAAGCCTACATAGTAGCGCATATCGATACCGGCGGTGAAGTGCAACTTGTTGTTGAGGAAGCGGTTGTTGTATGTCGAGATAAGTCCGTACCAGTTGTGCGAATTGTTGGACTGGGACATAATCATGTTAGAACCGGTGGTGGAAGCGCGGTTCATCAATTGGATTTCGTCATAAGCGAATGTGCCGTCTTCGTGGCGGAAGAGGGTATTGGGCACACCATTGGTGGCGCCGTACCACGAGGAGTTGCTCAACGAATTGCCGTTGTAAGTACCGCGGCCCTGGCCGGAGTATCCGCCGCCGTTGGCGATGGAGACGTATGCGGTGGTAGACAGCGAGGATTTTTCGTCAATCTGCCAGATGTGGGCCAGTGAGATTTGGGGTTTGTGGTAGGTGTTGCGGTTGGAGCTGCGTACCTTGCCGTCAAGACCGAAGCCGTAAGTGGGGTTGTACTTATAGGGGCTGTCGCTGTCCATCACGCGCTTGGCGTAGGTCTGGTATTCCATGATGGTGAGACCGTCCTGGCTTGAGCGCTTGTTGTGGTTTTGGGGAGCACCGAAGGCAGTCAAAGACAGTTGGTGACGGTCGTTGATGCGCTTGGAGATATTGAGGAAGTAGCTGTAGGAGTTGAAGTCGGTGCCTTGTACGTATCCGTCACCCCATCGGCGAGCGCCTTGCAGAGTGATGGCCCAGCCGTTTTTCATCAGGCCGGTGGAGACGTTCATACCGATGTTGTTGAGGCCGTCGTTACCGAAGCCGTAGTAGATGCTACCGCCGCGCTTTGCGTCAAGGCTGCGAGTAGTGATGTTGATGGTACCGCCGATAGAGGGGGCCGAGAGTATGGCTGCACCCAGACCGCGTTGTGTCTGGATACTTGAAGCCACGTCACCGAGGCCTGCCCAGTTGGACCAGTACACCCAGCCGCCTTCCATATCGTTGACGGGAATACCGTTGACGAGGACGGCGACATTGGCGCTTTGGAAACCGCGCATATTGATTTTGGCATCACCAAAACCACCGCCGTCTTTGGTAGCCCAGACGCCGGGAGTGGTTTTGAGCACTTCGGGGAGTTCCTGTGTACCGAGCTTGTACTCGATGTCAGCGGCATTGACTTGGCTGACAGCCACAGGAGTCTGGCGTGTGCGAGCCAGAGACTGCGTAACGACAACGTCGTTGAGGACTTCGGCCTGCGTGGGAAGGGTGATGGTTCCCATATTGCGGGCAGTGGCGACGGTGACAGCTTTGCATCCTACAAAGCTGAAAGTGAGTGTGGATGTCTTGGCAGGGACGGTCACGTTGAATTGTCCGTCGACATCAGTGGTGCCTACGGCGTTCTTGCCGGTGATGACCACACTGGCGCCAATGATAGGTTCGCCGTCTTGGTCAACGACAATACCGGTACATTTCATGGTGCCTTGGGCGAGCATGCCTATGCATGTCAGGCACATCACCACGAATACTGATAGTAGTCTTTTCATTCCAAAAAATGTGATTTAGTGGTTAGGGTGAATATTAATGTGTTTAATTACAAATTTTCATACCGATAGATGCCTCACAAAAGGCATTATAAATGCTTTCGAAACAATTTTCTGTCCCGAAATACCTGTGAATCAATTGCTTTGTATCATTACTCAGAGGGTAAATCTGTTTAACGTGCGTTCAAAGGTAGCAATAAAAATTAACACGGCAATCAAATTGCGCGTTAAATAGTTATTAACCGCGACTACAATAGCTCCGGAGGTCGTTCCCCGGCATATTGCATTCCGCACTTCGTTCCGGTCATAAAACGTGAATTTGTATAGTTTTCAGCACCCGTTTTGACCCATACGCCTATAATTTAGTGTACTTCAAGTGGCGGGATGCCTGGATGCTGTCAGCTATTGGCGGCAAGGCGTATGGCTATGTGCCACAGGGCTATGGCGGCAGAGACGCTGACGTTGAGCGAGTGTTTGGTACCGAATTGCGGTATTTCGAGGTAGATGTCGCTGGCAGCGACTACGGCCGGGTCTACTCCGTCGACTTCATTGCCTACAACTATGGCGTATCCGCGTCCGTCTGTCGGATTAAAATCTTGCAGCGAGACACTGCCGTGAACCTGTTCGAGGCAGCACACGGCATATCCGCGGCTGTGTAAGACGGATATGGCTTCGAGCGTATTGTCGTAGTAGGACCAATCCACCGAATCTTCGGCACCGAGAGCGGTCTTGTGTATCTCCACCGACGGCGGCGTAGCGGTGATGCCGCACAGACATATATGCCGCACTGCAAAGGCGTCACATGTACGGAATATCGCCCCTATATTGTTGAGCGAGCGAATATTATCCAATACTACTATCAGCGGTAGTTTTTCCTTGGAATGGAATTGCTCGATGGTGTCGCGGTGCATTTCGGCAGTGGTCTTTTTGCGCGGAGCGCCACCGGCGGCTATAGTATTTTCGGGAGTCCATCCGGGACGCAGAAAGTGCATGGGACGCATAACAAATGCGCGTGCTCCGGCGTGCGGATGCGGAATTTTGAGCCGCGGATGCGAGTACACCAGGTCGTCTATGGCGATGATGTCTATATCGATACTGCGGTCTATATAGTCTCCCATAGGGTTGCGGTGTGTCTCTCCGGGTGCGATAGTCTGTTCTATAGCCTGAATTTGGTCCAACAATGCCAGGGGGTCCACTTTCTGTCCCTCGGGAAGGTCGATGGCGATGCCGACGTTGATAAATCGGTTGACCGTATCAAATCCCCAGGCGTCACTCTGTATTTCCGGTGCACGTCGTATGCGTGACTGTGGATAGCGTGAAGCCAGCATAAGTATGGCTCTTTCGATATTGGCGCGACGGTCGCCGAGATTGCTGCCGAGGTTCAGATATATGGTGGACATGTTTTTGGATGTGGATGATGTTCGATTATAGGATATTATGTTGTAAGTCTCGTGATTATTCTAACGGCTGTCAGAAGGATGATGTATCGGTCGCGTGGTGTCTATAACGGGGATGGTGTTCGAGTATCTCCTGACGCAGGCGCGAGTTTTCGATATGTAGATATATCTGCGTGGTGGCTATGGATTCGTGTCCCAGCATTTGCTGTATGGCACGGAGATTGGCGCCTCCTTCGAGCAGATGAGTGGCAAAAGAGTGTCGCAGCGTGTGTGGCGATAGCGGTGTACGTATGCCGGCACGTGCCGCTGCATCGCGAAGTATATAGAAAATCATAACACGCGACAGGTGTCGGCCGCGACTATTTAGAAATACCGTGTCGGCATCGGACGGAGCTATCGGACCATCGTTGCGGTCGGTGTCCAAATAGTTTTTTATACGCTTCAAAGCCACTTCGTTGACCGGTACGAGGCGTTCTTTGGAACCTTTGCCTCGAATAAGCATCACTGCGTTGCGAAAGTCTATGTGCGAAATTTGTAGTGCGCACAACTCGGAGACGCGCAACCCGCAGCCGTACATGGTTTCTATGATTGCGCGGTTGCGCCGTCCCAACGGGGTATCATCCATAGCCGCTATTAGGGCATCTATTTCGTCCAACGAGAGTACCGAAGGCAGGCGCGAACCCACGGAGGGGCTTTCAAGCATTTCGGTAGGATCGGTGTCCATAATACCCTCGAGGCGCAGATAGCGGTAGAAATTCTTGATTCCGCTGAGTATACGGGCGCACGAGCGTGGCGCTATGCCCACATCGTGCAAGTCACCCATAAAAGTGCGCAAGTCGTCCACCGTGGCCTTGGCCGGGTCTATATTGGCGGCAGCGAGTGCATTGAGCAATTTGGAGACGTCCATGACGTATGCATCGCGCGTGTTGTCGCTATATCCACGCTCGACTGTAAGGTACGATCCGTAGCGGCTTAGTATTTTGTCTATATCCATAGTCGTCCGCTGGTACTACAGTGAGCCTTGTTCGACAAGCGTGGCCACGCGTTCTATGATGGCATCCTCGCGCTTCTTCTCAGGTTGGAATTTGCCTCGTAGGTTGACGCCGAAAAGCCGACCGAAGCCTTGCCAAAACACGGCACGGAAGTTGCCGAGAAAAGCTTTGACTATCTCGTATGACGATTGGTCGGTTTCGCGCTGTATGAGCTTTACCAAAAGTCGCGCCTGATTTTTGCTCAGTCGCTTGAGTATGGGCTTGTACTGTTTGAACAGTTCTTTTTCCATACGTTTGAGGTATTGCTCACGCTCTTTTTGCGTATCAAAAGTCTCGATGTATTCGTAAGTCTCGATGAGTGTCTCGCGTATCATCTTGGCGTACGGCAGAGTGACTTTGACATTGCGTACGGTGCGCCAATAGAATTGTTCCTCCTTCTTATTTCGGAATTTCATCGGCGGATACACCGTGAATGGCCGCAAAAAGAATATAGTCATAGTGTCGCCCGTTTCCTTATCTACCACGAAATTGTATCCCTGGTAAATACTCTCGCGAGCGGAAGGCAGGCGCATATCCGTACCGTGTTCCTGCCCTGAGGCGGAACATATCGTGCCGGCTACCATGATTGCTACGGCGGCCAGCGCTATGACTATGCTGCGCCGCTTTGTCTTCATTTATGGTCGTGCGGTACCGGGGGGTAGTCCACGGTGTAGTGCAGGCCGCGTGACTCGTGACGCTCCTTGGCCTGACGCATTATCAGATAGCCCACGTTGATGATATTGCGCAATTCGCATATATCACGCGATACTTTCGATTCTTTGAATAATTTCTCGGTCTCTTCGTATAGGATGTCGAGACGGTTCCATGCGCGGTCGAGGCGAAGATTAGAGCGCACAATACCGACGTATGTGCCCATAATTTGGTTGACTTCTTTGATACTTTGAGTGATGAGCACCATTTCCTCGGGATGACGTGTACCCTCGTCGTTCCAGTCCGGGACGTCGTGACGCAATTCGTACCCGGGGGCATGTGCTGTGGCGTGACGCGCTGCCGCATCGGCATATACCACTGCTTCTATTAACGAGTTTGAAGCTAAGCGGTTGCCACCGTGCAGGCCTGTTCGGCTACACTCGCCCAAAGCGTACAGACGATGTATCGATGATTGACCGTCTAAGTCGACGGCGATGCCGCCGCAAAGGTAGTGTGCAGCCGGTGCTACGGGTATATAATCCTTAGTGATGTCGATGCCGAGGCTCAAACACTTCTGGTATATATTCGGGAAGTGATGGCGTGTCTCTTCGGGATCTTTATGCGTCACGTCAAGGTATACGTGGTCGTCGCCGTAAAGTTTCATTTCGCTGTCTATGGCTCGTGCCACGATGTCGCGCGGTGCCAGTGACAGTCTCGGGTCATACTTCTGCATGAATTCCTCACCGCGAAGGTTACGCAATACCGCACCGTAGCCGCGCATGGCTTCGGTAATCAGGAAAGAGGGTCGATCGCCCGGGTGGAACAATGCCGTGGGGTGGAACTGTATGAATTCCATATCCTTGACTGTACCTTTGGCACGATATACCATGGCTATACCATCGCCGGTGGCTACAAGCGGGTTGGTAGTGGTCTGATATACGGCACCGACGCCTCCGGTAGCCATAACGGTTACGCGTGCAAGGAATTTCTCCACCTTGCCTGTTTCCTGGTCGAGGACGTATGCACCGTAGCAGGTGATGTCCGGAGTGCGGCGCGTCACTATACGTCCCAAGTGGTGCTGGGTGATAATTTCTATGGCGAAGTGGTGTTCGTAGATGTCTATATTAGGGTTGTGGCGCACTGCCTCTATAAGGCCGCGCTGTATTTCGAATCCGGTGTTGTCGGCGTGATGCAGTATTCTGAATTCGCTATGTCCGCCTTCGCGATGCAGGTCAAAAGTTCCGTCTTCGCGGCGATCAAAATTAACACCCCAAGACAGCAAATCTTTGATACCTTTGGGTGCTCCGGTGACCACTGCACGCACTGCGTCCGGATCTGAAAGCCAGTCGCCGGCGACCATAGTATCATGTATATGTTTATCGAAGTTGTCTACGGCGAGATTGGTCACCGAAGCGACCCCACCTTGTGCCAATGCGGTGTTGGCTTCATCGAGAGTGGTCTTGCATATCAATGCCACACGACCATGCTCCGCCACTTTGAGGGCAAAGCTCATACCGGCTATACCGGAGCCTATGACCAAATAATCGTATTCCATATTATTATTTCTTTATATTGCAAGATGTTGCTATTTAGACGAGTGTCTTATGTATATTATCAGACAGTGCTTAACGCCTATTATTTTCTTGTTTTCTTATGTATGCTTTTACTTAACAACGACATTTACAATCTTGCCGGGCACAACGATGATTTTGACAATCTGTTTGCCTTCCAGCCACTTGGCGGCGGCGGCATTGCTGAGTGCCAGACGTTCGACATCGGCGCGGTCTGTGCCGGCGGCTACGGTGATGGTGAAGCGAGCCTTGCCATTGAAGGAAACGGCGTATGTCTGCGTGTCGGCTTTGAGGTAGCGTTCTTCGGCTTGAGGCCATTGGGCATCGCAGATGGTGGTTGTATTGCCCAACGCATGCCACAATTCTTCGGCGATATGCGGTGCAAAAGGTGTGAGCAGCACCAAGAGCTTCTGCAATACTTGTCGGCTGCGGCAACGGCGCGAGGTGAGCTCGTTGACGCATATCATAAAGGCGGCCACCGATGTATTGAAGGAGAAGTTGTCGATGTCGGCCGTAACCTTGGCTATAAGGCGATGGAGACTGCGAAGGTCTTCATCGGAAGCTGCGCTTTCGTCGGGCAGGAATTCTTCGCCTTTGTAGAAGAGTGCCCATAATTTTTTGAGGAAACGATTGACGCCGTCAATGCCGTTTGTATCCCACGGCTTGGACTGCTCCAATGGTCCGAGGAACATTTCGTAAAGACGCAGGGTATCGGCACCGTAAGTGGCAACGATATCATCGGGGTTGACTACATTGAACATTGACTTGGACATCTTCTCGACTGCATATCCGCAAAGATAGCGACCGTCGTCTTCGAGTACAAACTGCGCATCGTTGTATTCGGGACGCCATTTACGGAAGGCTTCGGTATCGAGTACATCGTTCTTTACTATATTGACGTCCACATGTATGGGTGTCACATCGTAGTCCTTTTTCTTGCCGGCACTTACAAAGGTGTTAGTGTCCTTGATACGATATACAAAGTTCGAACGACCCTGTATCATACCCTGATTGATGAGTTTCTTGAATGGTTCTTCCTCGACCACAATTCCGAGGTCATAGAGGAATTTGTTCCAGAAACGGCTGTATATCAAGTGTCCGGTGGCGTGTTCGGTACCGCCTATATACAGGTCTACATTGCGCCAGTATTCGTCAGCCTCTTTTGATACGAGTGCATTGTGGTTGTGCGGATCCATATATCGCAGATAGTATGCCGAGCTGCCGGCAAATCCGGGCATGGTATTCAGTTCCAAGGGATATCCGTCGGCGGTTTTCCAATTTTTGGCACGACCCAACGGCGGTTCGCCTTTTTCGGTGGGCAGATATGCGTCTATTTCGGGCAACAGCAGAGGCAGATTCTTGTCATCAAGCATACAAGGTATACCATCCTTATAGTATACGGGGAAAGGTTCGCCCCAGTAGCGCTGACGCGAGAATATGGCGTCACGCAGGCGGTAATTGACCTTGACGCGGCCTATGCCTTTTTCTTTTATATACTTTTTGGTGGCGGCGATGGCTTCCTTGACCGTAAGTCCGTTGAGGTTGAGATCGGGACCCTCGCTATTCATCATTATGCCTTCCTTGGCATCGAAGGATTGTTCGGATACATCGGCTCCTTCTATCAGTGGAATGATAGGTAGATTGAAGTGCTTGGCAAAAGCGTAGTCGCGGCTGTCATGTGCGGGCACGGCCATGATGGCACCGGTACCGTATCCGGCAAGTACATAGTCGCTTACCCAAATAGGAATTTTCTTACTCGTAAGGGGATTGACGGCGTATGCGCCTGTAAACACGCCGCTGACGCGCTTGTCCATAAGACGTTCGCGCTCGGTACGGCGCTTGGTGGCGGCGATGTATGCAGTGACGGCTTCGCGTTGTTCGGCGGTGGTGACTTTGTCTACATACTCACTTTCGGGAGCAAGTACCATAAATGTTACACCAAATACAGTATCGGCACGTGTAGTGAATATTTCGAGGTCTATATCATCTCTTCCGTCGATGGCAAAATGCATTTCGGCACCTTCGCTGCGGCCTATCCAGTTACGCTGTGTTTCTTTAAGCGATTCGGTCCAGTCGATGGTATCAAGACCCTGAAGCAGGCGTTCGGCATAAGCACTTACGCGCAGACACCATTGGTACATCACTTTTTGCTCGACAGGATATCCGCCTCGAAGCGATACACCTTCCGATACTTCGTCGTTGGCCAGTACCGTTCCCAATTTGGGACACCAATTGACCATGGTGTTGCCGAGATAAGCTATACGATAGTTCATCAGCACATCGGACTGCTGCTTGGCATCCATATTCTTCCATTCGTCGGCAGTGAAGGTGAGTACCTGCGAGGAGGCTGCCGGAGTATCGGCACCGGCACCTTCCTTTTCGAAGCGTGCCACCAAATCGCTGACGGGCATGGCCTTGCAAGCCTGAGTGTCATAGTAACTCATGAACATACGCTTGAACGTCCATTGTGTCCATTTGTAATATTCGGGGTCGCAAGTACGTATTTCGCGCGACCAGTCGTAGCAAAAGCCTATCTTGTCCAGTTGTTCGCGATAACGTGCTATATTGGTTTGAGTAGTCACCTCCGGATGTTGTCCGGTCTGTATGGCATACTGCTCGGCAGGAAGTCCGTAGGCATCATATCCCATAGGATGAAGTACGTTGAAGCCTTTGAGCCTTTTGTAGCGGCTCACTATGTCCGAGGCTATATATCCTAAGGGATGTCCCACGTGCAAGCCTGCTCCCGAGGGGTATGGGAACATGTCGAGTACGTAGTATTTGGGACGTTTGGGGTCTATGTCCACGCGGTATGTATTGTTGTCACGCCAATACTGTTGCCAGCGGGCTTCGATGTCGCGATGATTATATTCCATTATATGTAGTGTATATGTATTTTATTTATTGGAGATGAAGTATAGCGTTTATATTTCACGAAAGTTCGAGCATTCTTTGTATGGGAACTATGGCGCGGCGTGCCGTTTCGGCATCTACCGTAACCACCGGAGTCAGGTCGCGCAACGAGTCTCGCACCTTTTCGAGGGTAATCTGCTTCATAAAAGAACATTCGTTGCATCCGCATCCAAGTTCGTCCGGCGGTGCGGGTATGAATTTTTTGTCGGGGCAGCTCTTGTGCATTTGGTGTAGTATGCCGCTTTCGGTGGCTACGATGAAGGTGTCGGCATCGCTTTGTTGTGCGTATTTGAGCAAAGCAGCCGTAGATCCTACATGGTCGGCAAGTACAAGCACTGCCTTGGGACATTCGGGATGGGCCAGCACCGGTGCTCCGTAATATTGTTTTTTTAGATCTATAATACCCTGAACGCTGAAACGAGCATGCACATGGCAGGCACCGTCCCACAGCACCATATTACGACCGGTGACGCTGTTGATATAGCTACCCAGATTGCGGTCCGGTCCGAAAATTATGGGAGTGTCCTCTGGCAGACTCTCCACAATTTTGCGGGCATTAGAACTGGTGACCAGTATATCGCTGAGGGCCTTGACGGCTGCCGAAGTATTGACATAAGATATGACCGTATGTCCGGGATGTTCCTTGATAAAGGCTTCAAAGCGGTCGGCCGGACACGAATCGGCCAAAGAGCATCCGGCCGTCGGGTCCGGAATAATCACGGTCTTCTCCGGACACAGAATGGCGGCAGTTTCGGCCATAAAATGTACACCGCACAGCACTATTACTTTTTGAGGAAGTTTTGTGGCCTGCTGAGCCAGTGCCAACGAATCTCCTATGAAGTCGGCTATATCCTGTACCTCCGGCTGCTGATAATAGTGCGCCATGATGACAGCGCCGCGCTCTTGTTTGAGGCGCTGTATTTCTTCTTTGAGTGCTTCTACGGACGCCTGTCGTCCGGAGTTTTCAACATCCATATATTATTAAAGGTTTAATGAAGAAAAATTTTTCAACAATTCTATAAGAACAATAAGGGGTGTAGATAACGATTATAACTTTTGCACTGAAAATTTGGAAAATACGTTATCAACATCTTATTGTATATTTCTCCTCGGGGTTATAAACACCCGGTTTTGCTTATCCACAACAAGATACAAACTTTATTGACATGGTGTGGATAACGTGCAAAGTTAATAACTTTTCGGCAGTATTATGCTCTCGAAAGTTGAAAAGATGGTCGAAAATGGTAGAATGTGTATATGATAACTTATCATAGAAATATTTTGGGGCTTTGGATATTTCTTCGTATATGTTCAAGTCTTCGATATTTCCAAATATATTTTTCAATAGTTTCTTATCAGTTTTCGACACACTTATTGACACTGTATGTAGAGTGGTGTAGAGGAGACTAATCTGAGAAGTTGAATACTATTATGAACTTGTATTCGCTGTTATGTGGAACGGAGGCTACACCTACGTGTCCGTAATTTAGAAATGTGTTTTTGCGATGTCCCCTATTTTTTACATTGTCGTCCACTATAAGCCCGCGCACTATCTCCATGGCTGTCATATTGCCGTACGCTATATTTTCGCCGCAAAGACATACATTGGGATCATATCTTTTTATTCGTTTATCAGGTGTAGAACCGTCCGAGCCATCGTGGCCTAATATACCCTTAGGACCACAGTCGTTGCAATGGTCGAGAGCGGCAAGATATAATGATTGTTTGGGTCGCAGCATATTCATGGGCTTCTTTGTTTTCAAGTCTTCGATGGCTTCTAAGATGGCAGCTTTACCTTCGTGTGTGCCTACCATTTGGCCTTTGCTGTTAAGATAAGTGTTGTCGTTGCCCATTGTGTTGAGAAATGGAACGAGTACTTCCTTGATGTAACGAGTAGGGTTGGTGCGTGCCTTATTGACTTCGATGATGTTTTCTTTTTCTAATTGGGAGAGGTATGGGGCATTTGCCACTACCGAGTATATAGAGTCGGGCCATACTGCGGTGTCCGTGGCTGGTGTTGTGTTTTGAGCGACAGTGGCCGTTACTTTTGTATGTGTTGGGCGTTTGCTTTCGGTGGTTTGATTTTGGAACACCAAAACGCACATTTTATTGTACTTGGCATGTGTCCCGATGGATATGCCTATACAGGAAAAGTTTTCGAAAAGCATCTTGCGGTTGGCGCGTGATTGTATGCCGTCGTCCACTATCAGTGACCTTACGGTTTCCACGGGTGTCATATCGCCGTACGAAGATATTTCGCTGCATCCGGCATTTTGTGCATCCGGATTGTGTCTTACTATGCGTTGTTTCATCGAACTTCCGTCTGTACCGGTGTGCCCGGTCATACCTTTTGGACCGAGGTCGCTGCATAGGTCGGAGGCTGCCAATGCGAGATATTGCTGCGGATGCAGCATAGGCATAGGTTTTTGCAGATGCATGGCATTGATGGCTTCGTCCACTGCGCCTTGACCTTCTTGGGTGCGTATAAGGTAACCTTGACTGTCGGTGTACACGTTGTCATAATTGATGCTGTGCATATATGGTACAAGGACTTCCAGTGCGTATTGCACGGGATTGGTGCGTGCCTTGTTGATTTCGATTACTACCTGCTTTTCATCTTGGGTGAGATAATCAGCGGTTTTTACACAGGCGTATATCGAATCGGGCCATTGGTAGGCGATGGTGTCTTGTGCGTAGGCGGTCAATGAAGCGTAAAAGGCGCATAAAGCTGTGATTGTCTTTGCTATTTTCATAAGGGAGAGTATTTGTTTGGTATGTTTTTATTCGATTATTAGTATATAAAAAAGATAAGGAGCGGATCCCCGGCTCCTTATCTTTTCTATGTAATTTACTTTTGGGCGTAGAAAGCCTTGAAAGCGCGTATGATCATTTCGTGGTCGCGTAGTGAGGCAGTTTCGCGTACCGAGTGCATAGCCCAGACGGCGGCACCCATATCGACGCCGCGCAGCGGTATTTGGGAGGTGAGAATATTGCCTAATGTAGAACCTCCGGCCACATCGCTATGGTTGACGAAATACTGTACCGGTACTTCGGCTTCCTTGCATATAGAGGCGAATACGGCGGCGCTGTCGGCATCGGTCATGTATTTGCAATTAGCGTTGATTTTGATGACGGGGCCTCCACCGAGCAACGGGTGGTTGGTGGGGTCGTATTTGTCCATGTAATTGGGGTGAGCGCCGTGAGCGTTGTCGGCGCTGACCATAAACGAATCGGCCACGCTACGCAGATATTTTTCTTCGGGAGCTTCGGCAGCGGCATATATGCGGCGCAGTACGTAGTCTAATATGGGTGATCCGGCGCCTTGCTTGGTGCCCGAGCCGGTTTCTTCGTTGTCGAAAATGGCCATAACCTTGAGTGTGCCGTCGGTCGATGGTTGTGCCTCGGCGATGGCGATGGTGGCCGCGTGTACCATACTTAGATCGTCTATGCGTCCCGAGGTGATATAGTCTTCGTAGGCGCCCACGGTACATGCTTTAGTGGTGTCGTACAGCGAAATATCGTAATCGAGAATGTCTTCGGCCGAGACTTCGAGCTCTTTAGCAATCTGTCGGCACAGCCATCCTTCGGGTTTTTCGTCTTCGGGAAGCGTACCCACTACGGGTAGCATATCGCGTTGGCGTGACAGAGGGTTGCCCTCGTTGACGGCACGATTGAAGTGTATCGCCAGGTGCGGAATGGTGAGCATCGGGCGGTCGAAGCGTACCAAGCGGGTGACTGGATGCATGGCATCATCGCCGCGCAGTATTACGCGTCCGGCCAGTGAAAGCGGACGGTCAAACCATGTGTACAGTATAGGGCCTCCATATACTTCGGTATTTAGGCGCAGCATACGTCCTTCGCCGAGCATCTCGCATTTGGGCTTGACGCGAAATCCGGGCGAATCGCTGTGGGCGCTGATGATATGGAAGCGGTCGGGGGCTTGGAGTGTTTTGTCGCCGCTGTGCGGCAC
>CAKTOT010000046.1 GCA_934590135.1 uncultured Muribaculaceae bacterium | reverse complement strand
TTCCTGCGCACCGGATTTATGTCCATGGACCCGCGCAACGGACACGTCAAGGCATACGTCGGCGGCCCGGACTTCCGTTTCTTCCAATACGACATGGTGTCCATAGGCCGCCGACAGATTGGCTCAACCATCAAGCCCTTCCTATACACACTGGCCATGGAAAGCGGATTCTCGCCATGCAGCACATTCCTCAACGCACAGCCCACGTATACCGACGCCGCCGGCAACGTCTGGTCGCCGCGCAACTCCGGACACGCACGCATAGGCGAAATGGTAGACCTGCGCTGGGCGCTGACCAATTCAAACAACTGGATTTCGGCACGACTGATCAACGAAGTCGGGCCCTCGCGTCTGGTCAATCTGATGCACAACCTCGGCATTACCAACAAATTGCCCTCGGTGATGTCTCTGGCTCTGGGCCCCTGCGAAGTATCCGTGCGCGAAATGGTGGCCGCTTACAGTGCCTTTGCCAATAAAGGTATGCGTGTAGACCCCATATACGTCACCGCCATCACCGACAACAACGGCAACGTCCTGGCCCAATTCTCGCCCAATCAAACCGAAGTCATCAGCGAAACCGCATATTACCGCATACTATCCATACTGCTAAACGTCGTTGACTCCGGCACCGGCAACCGCCTGCGCCGAGCCCCATACGCACTGACAGCACAAATAGGCGGCAAGACCGGTACCACCAACTTCAACGCCGACGGCTGGTTTATGGGCTTCACGCCCGAACTGGTGTCCGGCGTATGGGTCGGCGGCGATGAACGATACATACACTTCAACAGCATGGCCGACGGCCAAGGCGCCGAAATGGCGCTGCCTATCTACGGCCGCTATATGCGCAAAGTATACGATGACAAAACTCTGCCGTACAGCCAGAGCACGTCTTTCGCATTCCCGCCGAACATCAGCCTCTGTGACGGCTACGAAGGCCCCGAGGTCGAAACCGAAGAAGCCACCGTCGGAGACGTCTTTGACTAAGCAGCACAATATCGCGACATAAACGGAGGCGCATCGGCTCAGGGTAGTCGATGCGCCTCCGTTTTATGGGCAAATGGATTGACGCAGATATTAGTTATTGTAGTGATGTATCGTAATGGCTATTATACGCATGATGACTATGGCGGATAATATACAGGCTTTATGCATGGCGGCGTCTGAGCGCCTCAAGCCACGGGCGCAAAAGCGGACGCACGGCCGGAATCGTAGCAACGATGGGCACGGCGGCTGCCACCCACGGCGAGACATAACTCTTAAGCACAAGCGTAAGCACGGCAGCACCCGCCACCACGGCCAGCAGCAGCCACAGACGGCGCGGCCATACAAGGCGATAACGACGCGCATACACTACATAAGTAATGACCGTATATGACGCATACCATACGATGTACGACACGCCCAGGCCCTCGAAACGCCAAAGCGAATAACCCAAGACATTCAAAGCCAAGCCTAAAAAAGCGCTGAGACTCTCCGTAAGTATATAGACCGCGCCATCGCCCTTTGCCAGAATGACAAAAGCCATACACCAAGACGTCGCGCGAAAAAACACGCCGATAATACCTATCGAAACCAGCGGCAGCATCTCCAGAAAACGCTCGGCATACAATATGCGCACCATCAGCCCGTCAAGCACAATCATTCCCATAACCACAGGCACAAGTATACGCAGGGCCAGTTCGCACTCATGCGCCACAAGCACCGAGGTGCGCCGACGCGAGTGTGCTACTGCCGACAAATGCGGATAATACTCCACCCATGCCCCGGTAAGCACCACTCCGACATAAGTGTTGATAATCGTATATCCCGCCTGATAAAGCCCGAGGTCGGCTGTGGATCCGGTATGATTGAGCCATAGAACAAATACGTAATTCATCAATTGCGTCACTACGGCCGAAAGGGTCATCAATGCCCCGAGCTTGATAAATCCGCGCCCGCGGCGTATAATATCCCGAGTGGCAAGGGCACTGCGCGGCGTGCGTACACGATAGTAATGAGCCGCTACGGCCATGCATATCGAGGCGGCGAGTATCACCGGAATGACCGACAACTCACGCAGCCACCATATAAGAGCCACGGCCACCGCAGTGGACGCAACGGCCGCAACGGCACCGCTCTTGGCCAATCGGCGAAGCCGCCCGAGCCCCTGCATCAAAGCATTCTCGGCTCCGCCGTAAGACGAGCATAGAGCCACCGGCGACAGCACGGCCAAAGTCCACCACTTATCGGGAGTATCAAACATCCAATAGCTCAGTAGCGGCGAAAGCATCAATATCAGCGCCATGCCGCCGCAGCCGAGCCATAGGCTCCAGCGACGTACCACCGCAGCAGTATCGCCGGAGGCATCCGTACCCTCGCGCGCGACATCTCGTACGGCGCTTTGGTCCATAGACATACGCGTCACTATCGAGACAAGATCCAGCGTCGTATTATACAACATCAGCAGCCCGAGCCCTACAGGCCCGGCAAGTACGGCAAAAAGTTTGTTGCGTACCAGCGAGCATACGATGCTCAGCACTCGTATGCCCGAAAACAGGCTTATCGACCCAAGTATTCGGCTTATCGAGCGACCCATTCCAGCGGATTAAGTTTGCGTGCGCCCAGACGTACCTCAAAATGCAGTTGTGTCACATTCTCCACCTTGTCCGTAAACAGTGTGCCCAGAGCCTGCCCGGCAACCACTTGGTCGCCCTTCTTGACATTGAGCGTCCCGAGGCCGCCGTATATGGTGAGATACTTGCCGTGTGTGATGATAATCACCATATTCATCCCGGCCATATAGCATATCGACCTTACAGTCCCGGCAAAAACGGCACGAGCGCGAGCACCGGGCGCGGTATGCATCTCTATGCCCGAGCTGTTGATAGTCAAGCCTTCGTAAGTTTGCGTGCCAAAGGTCGCGGTAATGGTGTATTTACCCGTTACGGGGAAGGGCATCCGCCCCTTATTGGCCTCGAAACTGCCTGTCAACTTGCGCGTAGCCGCATCCGACGCCGTCTCTACATCAGAAGGCTCGGGCTTGGATGGCTTGGATGGCTTGGACGGCTGTGCCTGACCTTGCTGATTTTGCCGTTGCTGTCGCTCGCGTTGCTGTCGCTGACGCTCTCGGCGGCGTTCTTCCTCTTGCTCGCGCGCTATACGGCGTTGTTCCTCGGCAATGATGCGGTCCAATTCGCGGTCCAACTGCTGCATACGGCGACGGCGTTGTGCCAGAACACTCTGCAGGGACGTACCTTGGCGGCGCAAGTCGTTGACCAATTGTTGCGATTGGTTTTGCTGCGTCACAAGGACGTTACGTGCCACGCTCAGCCGGTTGATGGCGTCGGTCTGACGCGCGCGCATATTATTCAGGTCGTTGCGACAGCTGTCCAATCGGGCGATGCTTTGGCGTAATCGCATAATTTTGGCCGCACGATGTCGATTGAGCTGTTTAAGGTATCCTATACGGCGTACTGCCATATTGAAGTCCTTGGATGCGAAGATAAAGGCCAAATTATTGGTCTGGCGGCGGCGTGCCCGCTGCTGACGCAAGGCGGTGGCCATATCGGAGCGCAGCGAGTCGACAAGCGCCTCCATCGACTGTATCGAGTCTTGCATCGATGCAATGCCGTGGTCAAGCGAATCCACAGTGACTTGTAACGATGATATATATCTGTTCTGGGTAAATATGCGCGAGTTAAGGTCGGTAAGTCGATTGAGCTGTTGTTGTGTCGCGCGTTTATTGTCGTCTATTTTGCGCCGTGTTTCCTTGATTTCGCGTGCCGTATTTGTTCGCTCGCGTTTGACGTCCGAAGCGGTACGCTTCTTGGCGACTACCGCTGTAGTGCGCGGCTTGGCCTTGCGCTTCCTCCCGGCATAGGCATCCGTAGCAAAGACGGTGCCGACAACGACACAGGCTATGACGGCTATGGCTATGACAGCAAGTTTTTTCATATCAAAGCGTTATATTCTTAAACATGTGTTGAACCTCGGCGATGGTGATGCGGCGATACCCATTGCCGGGGCGGCGGAAGCGCACTTGCGGATAGGTGTTGCACCGCGCCGATGAGGGCGACCACTCGATGGCGGCACGCACTTCCATATTTTTAATCGCGGCATATATAGCGACATTATGCGAAATCGGTCCGAGGCATGCGTCCTCATAGTCGCTGTAGGTGACACGTACGGGCAGTGCCGATGTGGCTCCGAAGGTGACCGTATTGTCCACAGCCAAAGGCGAGCGTCCGGTCAGCAACTCCTGTATATGCCCGATATTCATATCTTTGCGGTAATGTCCGAGGATGACATCCATCGATTCGGCAAAGAAATACTTGTGGTACTTGTCCACAAAAAACACCGAATCGGCGGTCACATTGAGCACTGCGGCCTCAAAGCCAAGTACGCGAAAGGACATATACACCACGCTGTCTCGCACAATGGTGGCGCGGCCGCTCAGCGAAAACGATGTCGGGGATTTGAGCGACAATTTAACCGGAAGCATCATATCGTGCCACGCTCCGCCATCGGAGGCGGTCGTCAGCGTGGCTTTGCGGCTCGAACATCCGGCGAATAAGCCGCATATCACCGCCACTAAAATCAGGCATGTCGCTTTCTTGATATATGTCGCTTTCTTGATGTACGTTGTATTCTTGGTTTTCATATACGAGCGTCAATGTTTCGGTTTGGCTGCGCCGGACTTTGATTTCTGTGATTTGACCGGTGCGGTCTTGGACGACTTCGATTCGGACACGCCGGGCTTTGCCCCGCCGGACTCACTCGCTTTTTCTCGCCGTCCGGTGATCTTCTTGCCCTTCTTGTCATCATAGAAATATGTTTTATACTTGACTTTACGTGCCAGCATCTCGTCTTCGGGAGCAAGCTTGGCCGCTTGCTCCCAGAACTTCAAGGCCTGCTCGGGCAGACCGCTCATAAAGTATATATCGCCCGCGTGGGACAATACTTCGGCAGACAACATGTCGTTTGAATCATAGTTTTCGTCCATATCCTCGTCCGTCTCGAGTTCTACGTCCGTCTCGGGCGCTTCCGTGCCTATATACGCCGTGTCCGGTACTATCGAATCAGAGGCAAAGCCTTCGGGAAGCATCACCGTATCAACGGCGATGGTGTCATCGGTGCGTATCGAGTCGGGTGACGAGTATTTCAGTGTCAAGTCAATATACTTTTTGGCCTGCGGATAGTCGCGTTTTTTGAAATATACCCACGCGTAAGTATCCAGATATGTGGGATTTTCCATATCGGAGAGCACTGCGTAGCGTGCATACGACAAGGCCTGATCAAGCAACGTGTCATTCTGAGCCATCGCATACGCGGCATTATTGTACGCCAGGAAGTTGGAGGGATATATCTCGATGGACTTGTTGTAAGTTTCGATGGCTTTGCCCAGCGAATCGGCCGCCTGATAGGCATCGCCGAGCGTGGACATAAAGTTGGAGACTGCTTCGGGGTTGTTGATTTCGTTGATTTTGACCTTATGCAATGTCTCCAAGGCTTTCAGCGGTCGGCCGTTAACGATATCGGCCGAAGCGGCCAGTATGGGAAAGGCAAGATTGTCGGGCGAATAGGTAATGCCGTCCACAGCAGTTGCGATGGCCGCCGTTGTGTCGCCGCGATGCATTTGCAGCGAGTACAGCGACGAGCGTACGTCTGCGTTTGACGGGTCAAGCGACAGCGCATATTCCATCTGCTCGGTGGCTTGTGTAATGTTGCCGCAAGTGTACTCGAATGCGCTGTATAGCGAGTGGAGCGATGGTTCGCCGGGGTTGATCTGCTGCATACGTGCAAAGACATTCTCGATGCGCGGCCATTGAGCCGTGTCCGAGTACATACGCCCTACGTATCCGCGCAACAGTTCGTGCTTGGTTTCGTACTCTAAAGTGGGGCTTACCAAGGCTCGGAAGACTTGACGGTCGTATGCAGCCGAATCGTTCTTGTCGGCATAATACTGCGCCATAGCTATGAGTGCGGCACCATAGGTGCTGTCTATCTCGCACGCCCGGCGTATGGACGCATAGCGTGCCGTGTCTACGTTCAGGGTCTTGTATATCTCGGAAGCGTACAGAAACACATCCGGATCGCGCGGATTGGCATCTTCGAGCTCATTGAGTTCGCGTACGATTGCCATAGTGTCTTTTTTGAGCGCCATAGCGCGTATCTTTTGTGATGACAGCCCCATATCCTTGCCTGTTCCGCGCTCCAGACGAGCAAAGATTGCCATAGCCTTGGCGTAGGCGGAAGTGTCCCCCGTAGCGTATTTGACGATATAGGCATTGGCCAGATTGGCCGCAGTCTCGGTACGCTCGGGATATATGGAATCCAGCGTGCGCCATACCTCGATGACGTCATCATAGAGATGCAGATACTGTGCTATCGAAGCTATGGCCGAGCCGTTGTAGTATTGCGTTGGGTCGGCACGGAACTCGTCCCACAGCACGGCGTAACTGCGATAGACTTCCGCCGAATCGGTCGCGTTCATATTCAGCGTCAGCATCGCTTGCAGAGCCTTGATGCCGATATCCTCGGGCGCGAGTACGGCGGCATAGTCGACAAGTCGCTGTGCCAAGTCGTTGGAATCTATATTGATAGCTGACAATGCCTGCATATAGGCGTAATCGGCCTTGCGCAGGTCTGCATCCTTTTCCCATGAGGATGAACGGCGGCCGGAAGCCGACCATGATACGGCGGCCATCAGTACCGCCATAACCGTCATTGTGCCTAATGCTCGACGTAGGGTCATAATTGACTTTTGTTTATAATATTCATAACTGCAACGCGGGATGCCTATCAGAACAGCCGAAACGGCTAAAGATTAAGTGGTTGTCATATCGTCCCCTCCCTCTGCGGTGCGTAATGCCGACTATCGGATGCGAAGTGCCGACGATTGGGCACGAGGTACCGACTATCGGATGCGGGGTAGCACGATCGGGAATGGGTTGCGCGGTCCGAGACGGTGCGTTTGCGAAAGCGTCTTCGGCATTGCTCCCCAAGAGGTTAATTCACTTGACCCCGGTGTGTCCAAAGCCTCCGTCGCCACGCTCGCTGTCGTCCAAAGTATCGGTCGGCGTCCATTGAACACGGGTATACGGCGCTATCACCATCTGACAGATGCGCTCGCCGTCGTTGATTGTAAAGGGACGGTCGGAGAGGTTGATAAGGATCACTCCGATTTCGCCGCGATAGTCGGCATCTATCGTCCCGGGCGTATTGACCAGGGTAATGCCGTGCTTGAGCGCAAGGCCGCTGCGCGGACGCAGCTGCATCTCGTAGCCTTCGGGAAGCTGGACGCGCAACCCCGTGGGAACGAGAGCCCGTTCAAGCGGTCCGAGTACTACCGGTTCGGATAAATGCGCCCGCACATCCATGCCGGCGGATGATACCGTGGCATACGCCGGAAGCGCGTGTCCGGAAGCATTCACAATCTTTACACTGATATTATCCATTTTTGCGGATTGTCTAAAATACGGGATGTCTGAATTTTTGGGGGAGGTGACGTCGCCTTCGGCACGGACATCACACTGTTATACGGCAGGTGGCATCACCGACCTTAAGTATATATATGCCGCGAGCATTGACGCTGAGCCGCGTAGTGCCGGCCGGCACGTTTTGCTGAACAATCAACTGGCCGAGTATGGTGAAAATCTTTACCTGCATAGGTCGCGGCGCGGTGATATATATCGTCAGACCACGCACGGCCACTTCGACATCGCCCTCGTCCGTGGAGGACACAGTCGAACGCACCGCCGTGCCCGGGCGAGACGCTACGGGTGCGGCTGCTATCGACCCGCTACCTACGAGTACGGTTACAGCTATCATTACGGCATATTTGATTGCCTTCAACTTCACGCCCCAAAGTTACAAAAAAAGCGCCAATCGGCGTCTCTGTCAGTCGATAAAATCGGGACTTTCGCATCAAAAATGCTTCTTGCGTCCACAACCGGTGTTTCGTTGCATCCTTAGCCGTTGCATCCCCACATCCGTTGCATCCTTACATCCGTTGCCGATAGAACGAAACAGGGGCGGTGTAACCCCTCGGCTGCACCGCCCCTCTGTATATGGGAATCCGGCCGCTGCGTATATCTACGGCCTTTATGTCAGTAAAATCAGCGTACCACCTTGAGGGCGTGCACGGTGCCATCGGCCGTCGTGGCGCTAAGCACGGCTACGCCTTTGGGCAGCGTCACTTCGGCCACGCCGTTGTAGGCGGCTATGGTGCGGCCTGCAGCGTCTACTATCACGACGTCGGCGGCTGCGGACAGCGTTACGATATCGCCGTTGACGCTGAAGAAGCGGTTCTCGGCGTTATCGCCGGCGTCGGCCTTGATGTCGTCTATCGAGAGGGTCGATTCGTCATACACGGCTTCGATGCCGGGTATCTCGACATGATAGTCGGTCTTGGTATTGCCGCCGATGCCCATGGCTACGGATACAAAGCGGATGGGATAGATGCCTATGTCGGTCGTATCAAAGTACTCGTCCACGGGCATTTCGTAGGTGTTCATTTCGCCGGCCTTGATGTCGGTGAATTTCTTGGCAACTACGCCGATAGCGTTATTGGCCTTCAATGTCACGGTCACATCGGTAATTTTGGCGGTGCCGGGATTGAGGCGCACGCGTATTGTCTGAGGATAGCTGAAGATGTCTGCTTCGGGGAGCACCGAGATGCGGGCGCCGCGTGTGCTCTTGATGACGTAATCGACGTTGGCGCCGTTTTCGTTGGGCGTCAAGGCTACGGAGGTCATTCCGATATTGGTGGTTTTCCACTCGCCCACGCGCATAAGGCGGTCGACGGGAGCCACTTTCGAGCCGGCTATCTGTACTTTGACGGTGATGTTGACGGTGATTTCGCCACGCACGCCGGTGATGACGGTCTC
Source organism: uncultured Muribaculaceae bacterium (assembly GCA_934590135.1). Classification (GTDB taxonomy): domain Bacteria; phylum Bacteroidota; class Bacteroidia; order Bacteroidales; family Muribaculaceae; genus CAG-873. Next base: position 7,763 of record CAKTOT010000046.1, on the reverse strand, counting down.
GCCGTTGGCCACGGGCGTTACCAGACCTTCGGGTGTAACGGTGGCCACGGAGGCGTCGGCCGAGCTCCATGTCATGGTGCGCGATGCCAGGGGCATCTTGGTCGAACCGGTGTACGAGGTCACGATTTCGGCTTCCCATTTGCGTGTCTTGTTGAGCACTACGGTTTCGTACTTGGCGGTGATGTCCTTGGTGCCGGTGAGGAAGACGTTGACGGTGGCTTTGATGCCGTTGGCCGTGGTGACGGTGAGCACACCCGAAGTGGTGGCTTCACTGGACATCAGCGAGTGTCCGTCGTTGATGATTTCGCCCAAATTGGCGGGACACTCGAGGGTATAGTCTTTGTAGTCGGCGTTGATCAGCTTGCCATATTTATTATAGGCATATACTACGGGGGTATACACGGCCAAGGAGGGTATTTTGACGGTCCAATCGGCAAATTGCAGCTCGGCTACCTCGTTGTCCTCGGGGGCTTCGAGCACGGCAAATACGCCGCCGCCTACGGAGCGCTCGTTGCCGTCGCTGCAGTGGTTGCGGATGCCCAGAGCCTGGGTGTACAGTGTAGACGAACCGCCACCGTCGATATTGGTGGACTCGTAGGCGCCGGCATAACGCATCACGTCGGCCAGCATGGAGGTGGTCACACCTGCCGAAGCACTGGTACGGCCGTCGATAACCATCATAATGATGTGCTTACGGTCTTTGGTGTAGCCGATACATGTACGCGGATGGCGCGAGGAGGCATCGCCACGTTCGGCCTCGGTATCCAGTGTCTCGCCAAGTCCTACGTTCTTGGGATTGCCGGAGACGATGCTGCGCGGATATATGCGTTGTCCGTCGGAGGTAAGGATGATGTTGTCAATGGTGACTACATCACCCGGCTTGAGACCCTTGACAAAATCGGCGGCGCCGGTATTGCCCAGCGATGTGCCGCCGCGGCCGTGAAGTACAAAGCCGTCATCCGGAATCTTTGTGTCGCAGGTGTTGTTGGGCTCGGAGGTGACGACTACCTTGTAGGTTCCGCCGGCGGTGAATTTCTCGCCGTCAACGAGTTTGACAGTCACTTCATAGCTGCTACCGGCACGGTCGCCTTGGTTGGTGCTGCCCCAATAGCGCGGGGTGTACAAGGTCAGGCCTTTATTGATACTTGCGTGGTTGATACCTTTAAATGATGTGGACAGTTCGCCGCAAGTGGCAGTGCCTTGGTAGTAGTCCAAATGGTCGACGTATGGTACGCCGCTCATATCGTATACAAACTGATACCACTGATTGTGAGCTGTATAGACTTCGTTTTCGACGGTGCACGAGCTGGTAGGCGTACCCACCTGAGAGGAGCCGTTGGTAGCGGTACCGCTGGTCCAATAGAAGTCGCCGTTGGTGCCTGCAAAGTAGAGCAGACCATCTTTGGAATGGGATTCGGCCATAGCCGAGGTGCGGGAGGTTCCGGCAACCTTGTCCGTACCGCTGACCGTACGTATGGATACGCCGGGAGTGGACACGTCTACGGTAAGGTAAAATACATTGAGGGGGTTGGGACCTTCGAGACGCAACTGTGTCTGAGTGGTGCCGGCGCCTACTTTGGCGTGAAACAGCGTATCCACCGTGTAATCGACACCGCGAATGTCTATATGGTCCAACTCGGCAAAGGAGGTCAGTGCAAAAGTCGCGCCCAATGCCAGTGTCAGAATACGTTTCATATTGATGTTTTTAGGGCTGATATGCCCCTTTCAGGGGCTGAGTCTTTGTAAGATTATAAGTAAAAGGGGGAGGGGCATACCGCCACTCCCCCTTTTTTGTATATCAAGGATTGTAGTCCGTATTATTTAACGATAACTTTGCCACCCTTGTTGCCTTGGCGGGTCAGATAGATGCCGGGGGTAAGGTTGTTGGCGTTAACTTCTACACCATTGAGGTTGAAGTACTGCACGGGGGCGTTGTTGTTGTCGTCAACAATGATGTCGTTGACAGCACCGGGAGTCTGATAGCCTTCGGGAGCAACCTGGTATACTGCAAGGCCGTTGTAGCATTTGAAAGTCAGCACGAATACACCATCAATACCGTTGGGGTCGGTGATATGTACTGCGTCAAGTGCGTGGTAACGTGTGCCACCGTCGCTGGTGTCACCGAGACCTTGTGTTCCGGGGATTACCCACATTTGCTTCATACCATCAAAGGACTGGCCTTCGCCGAGTTGAGCGATACGAGCGCCGCAGATGACGCCGGTAGCTTCGTCAGCCTTATTGTACTGGCTCATCGAATATACAACGAAGTCTTTGCCGTCGATGGAGAATTCGGCTACACCGTTTGTGCCGGGATCAAGAGGAGCCAGTGCGGCGTCAGCATTCTTGAAGCTGTCAACGATAGTACCGGAGGTGTTGTACAGCGTGGGGTAGGTTGTGAATCCGTCAACATAGAACAGCTGACCGGAGAAGTCTTCGTCCTTAACGATGGCAACTGTGGGAGCGTAGCTCCACGAAGCTTTGCCTTCGGGATAAGTTTCTTCGATGTTCTGGGCGTAGTATGCACCGTCGTTCATCAGGGGCTGCCATGCGTCAGCACCTGTAGCACCTTGCTCGGCACGGAAACCGTATATAGGAGCGGCGGTGCCGTTGATAGCGGCCATATATACACAGGCTGCTTCCTGCAAGGTCACGTCACCTACGAGGTTGCAGTAGTCAATACGACCGGCGTTTGTAGCACTCCAATCGTCTTCGCCGAGTGTGAAGTCGTTGACGATGGTGCATTCACCGGTTTCCATATTCACCTGATATACGCGATGTGCGTTGGCGCCGGTCACGGTAGCGGAAGCGCCTTCGCCTTCCATCTTGACTGTGGTAGCCAGATAACCGGCAACCCATACGTGGCCGAAAGAGTCGCAACCGATCTGGTTGGCGCAAAGCAGTCCGGTGAGGGGCTTGCCTTCGTAAGTAAGTTGCAGAACGCGTTCTTCCTTACCGGTCAAGAAGTTGACGACAACGATCTTGCCATAGTCGTTCGAAGACTCACCTTCGGTCATTGTGTTGGACCAGCCTATAAGGATCTTGATGTCTTCGTTATTGTCACCTAGTTTGGCGACACATGCCGTACGAGCTTTTGTACCCTGCTCCATAAAGGAGTAGCGAGCGAACTCGTAGTTGTTGTGGAAGCGGTCGGCAATCCACATATTTTTACACTCGAGGCCGTCGATTGTTTCGTAAGTGGCCCCGTCAATTACAGCGAAGGCAGACGATGATGCCAACGCCATAGTCGCAAGAAGTAAAGCCTTTTTCATGCGGTTCTATTTTTTAGGGTTAGTAGATAAATATATTCAAATTATTAACGATTACGGCCATATAGGCACGCCGAAGCGGCGAAATATATGCCGGAGAAACGCGTGTACGCTATTTATGTCGCAAGGCTCGACATCGTCAGGCCAACCGGCCGTTTCGGCGCATACGCTTTCACGCCGCTAAATTACCACTAATTTCCGACATAACGCCATTTTAACATACTAAAAAATTATTAAAATGTGCTAAAAGCGGCATCCCGTCTTCGTCCGGGATGCCGCTTATTTCATTATGTTTATATACGTTTTATATCTTTATATACGTTTTATATCAATGTCACCGCCAAATATAGGTGTCGCCAAATGTACAATTCCGCACATCGCCGTCTGCATCGAAGTTCACCTGCAAGTGTAACAGCGTACAATTTCCGGGATTATCATTTGGTCAGCACTATGCGTGATTCTTCGATATATCGACGAAGGTTGATAATGGCGTAGCGCATACGACCGAGAGCGGTATTGATGCTTACGCCGGTACGCTCGGCTATCTCTTTGAATGATAAGTCGCGATAGTATCGCATAGCCAACACTTGGCGCTGCTCGCGAGGCAGACGTCGTATCATGGCGCGGACATCATCGCGTATAGTCTTGGCTATCAACAGGTCTTCAATGTTTTCCTCGGCCAGTTCCACACGATTGAGCAGGCTCTTGTCTTCGGACATACCATCAGCACTGACAACGGCATAGCCGCGGTCGGCGCGATAGTGATCTATCATAATGTTGTGCGCGATGCGTGTCAACCAAGAGGCAAATTTGCCGTCGGGCGTATAACGACCCTGCTTGATGGTCGTAATCACCTTGACAAATGTCTCTTGAAAGAAGTCGTTAGCCAAATCTTCGTCACGTATGACACGCAATATGTAATTGTACAAGCGCGTCTGATGACGTCCCAATAGGGCATCAAAGGCTTGATTGTCTCCTGCGGCAAATGCTGACACCAACTGGTCATCAGTCAGTTTCCGAAATTTCTGCATTCTACTGATTTGTCTTATTTAGTTCGAATAGAGTAGCAGTGTTTCGATAGGCAATACGATGTTAATAAGTTGATTCTATGGTTTGTTGTTACGTTTCCTTCTTTATCCGCACGGCTCGCCGGGCATCCGGTCTACAGAGCGGCATTTCGGGCAAAATTACAGCATTTATCTCATACCGACAACGATAAAATATCAAAGAAACCAACATTTAACCTTATTTAACGTAAAACAGAACAATACCGACAGCATCCGGACGTTACATCCGATTCGATTAGATAAGCATCCGGGCTCAACAATTCACACCCAAAAGCATCTCCCCGATGCAACCATATTTTTTGAGCTGTCGATGTAATAAATCAGCTTCTTTATGCGTTATCTCTATACCGCACGCAGCACGGACGCCATGCCACAGCGGTACTCTACAAAGAACTTATAGCACATAACACCAAACCGCGCTACATGCCTATGAAGCAAAACTACACCCAATCTACTATGACGGCTCAATCCGTCAAAACATCCGGTCGCGCACGTCGCAGCGGCCTTCGCAAAGAGACTGTCCAACTGATACGACAATTTGCACGGGCATATACCCCCGTCGCAGGATTTCCCGGCATCATTGCCAATTGACAGTCCCCGATAAAATCAAAAAGCCTGCCGGCACGCCCTGCCCTCACCTATGAGGTCGGATGCCGGCAGGTTTCGTTTTTTCGGCATCGCAAAGTCTCGCCCCATCCTACACAGTATAGCCCAATTACATAACCCCAAAACCCTCATATAGCCCTAAAATCTTCATATAACCCAAGAGTCTTCACATAGTACAATTCCAATTATACGGTATTCGCACAATTTATAGTACAATCCTATCATATAGCGCACCCCGAAAGTCTTGCTTTCGACTTCCGGGGTGCGATATTAAATTCTTAAATTACAATCAGCGTATCACCTTGAGGGCGTGCACGGTGCCGTCGGCCGTCGTGGCGCTAAGCACGGCTACGCCTTTGGGCAGCGTCACTTCGGCCACGCCGTTGTAGGCGGCTATGGTGCGGCCTGCAGCGTCTACTATCACGACGTCGGCGGCTGCGGACAGCGTTACGATATCGCCGTTGACGCTGAAGAAGCGGTTCTCGGCGTTATCGCCGGCGTCGGCCTTGATGTCGTCTATCGAGAGGGTCGATTCGTCATACACGGCTTCGATGCCGGGTATCTCGACATGATAGTCGGTCTTGGTATTGCCGCCGATGCCCATGGCTACGGATACAAAGCGGATGGGATAGATGCCTATGTCGGTCGTATCAAAGTACTCGTCCACGGGCATTTCGTAGGTGTTCATTTCGCCGGCCTTGATGTCGGTGAATTTCTTGGCAACTACGCCGATAGCGTTATTGGCCTTCAATGTCACGGTCACATCGGTAATTTTGGCGGTGCCGGGATTGAGGCGCACGCGTATTGTCTGAGGATAGCTGAAGATGTCTGCTTCGGGGAGCACCGAGATGCGGGCGCCGCGTGTGCTCTTGATGACGTAATCGACGTTGGCGCCGTTTTCGTTGGGCGTCAAGGCTACGGAGGTCATTCCGATATTGGTGGTTTTCCACTCGCCCACGCGCATAAGGCGGTCGACGGGAGCCACTTTCGAGCCGGCTATCTGTACTTTGACGGTGATGTTGACGGTGATTTCGCCACGCACGCCGGTGATGACGGTCTCGCCGTTGGCCACGGGCGTTACCAGACCTTCGGGTGTAACGGTGGCCACGGAGGCGTCGGCCGAGCTCCATGTCATGGTGCGCGATGCCAGGGGCATCTTGGTCGAACCGGTGTACGAGGTCACGATTTCGGCTTCCCATTTGCGTGTCTTGTTGAGCACTACGGTTTCGTACTTGGCGGTGATGTCCTTGGTGCCGGTGAGGAAGACGTTGACGGTGGCTTTGATGCCGTTGGCCGTGGTGACGGTGAGCACACCCGAAGTGGTGGCTTCACTGGACATCAGCGAGTGTCCGTCGTTGATGATTTCGCCCAAATTGGCGGGACACTCGAGGGTATAGTCTTTGTAGTCGGCGTTGATCAGCTTGCCATATTTATTATAGGCATATACTACGGGGGTATACACGGCCAAGGAGGGTATTTTGACGGTCCAATCGGCAAATTGCAGCTCGGCTACCTCGTTGTCCTCGGGGGCTTCGAGCACGGCAAAGATGCCGTTGGAGACGGATCTCTCGCTGCCATCGCTGCAGTGATTGCGGATGCCCAGTGCTTGGGTGTACAGCGTGGACGAGCCGCCGCCGTCGATATTCACAGCCTCGTAGGCCCCGGCGTAGCGCATCACGTCGCCGAGTGCCGGGATTGAAATACCGGCGCTGGCACTGGTACGACCGTCTATAACCATCATAATAACCTTCTTGCGATCTTTGGTGTAGCCCAGACAGGTGCGCGGGTGACGTGCGGCATCTTCGATGGTGATGGTCTCGCCCAAGCCGACATTCTTACTGCTGCCGGACATGATGGTGCGAGGATACAGTCGCTGCCCGCCCTCGTCAAGGATAATATTGTCGAGGGTGATGACATCGCCCGGTTTGAGGCCTTTGACAAAATCGGATGCACCGGTATTGCCCAGCGATGTGCCGCCGCGGCCATGGAGCACGAAACCATCATCCGGGATCTTGGTATCGCCCGAAGTATTGGGCTCGGAGGTTACTATGATTTTGAACTTGCCGCCGGCGGCGAATTTCTCGCCTTCCGCCAGCTTGGCCGTTACCTCGTAGCAATTGCCGGCGCGGTCATTTTGGTTGGTACTGCCCCAAAAGCGGTAAGTGTACAGTGTCAATCCGTCGGCAACACTGGCGGGATCGTTGATACCCTTGAAAGATGTGGTCTTGTCGCCGCATTCGGCCGTACCGGTATAGTAATTTATATACTGCACGTGCGGCACGCCGTCGTTGTCATATATAAATTGGCATCCTTCGTTGAAAGTCAGGAAAGGCTCGCCCTCGACGACAAAGGAATGCGTGGGCGTGCCCACCTTGGAAGTGCCGTTGGTGGCGGTGCCGCTGGTCCAGTAGAAGTCGCCGTTGGTGCCGGCAAAATACTGCAATCCGTCCGTCGATTTGTTCTGAGCCATCACGGAGGTGCGAGACGTTCCGGCCACCTTGTCGGTGCCGCTAACGGCGCGTATAGTGACGCCGGGTGTAGTGCAATCGACGGTGAGATAGAACACGTTCAGGGGGCTGGGGCCTTCGAGCCGCAACTGTGTCTGCGTGGTGCCGGGGCCGACTTTGGCGTGGAACAGCGTGTCCACGGTATAGTCCACTCCGAGCAGACTTATATGATCCTGCTCGGCAAAAGCGGTCAGCGCTAATGTCGCGCCCAGTGCCAGTGTAAAGATTCTTTTCATACAGTTTTTCGATTTTCTATTATCCCGAACATGCCGAACCACTGTCTGTACATGCCGGGAGGTTAATCATTAGGGTTATAC
>CAKTOT010000045.1 GCA_934590135.1 uncultured Muribaculaceae bacterium | reverse complement strand
GGTAAGCACCAAGATGAATACGCCGCCAATCATAGCCAAAGGCATATTGATAAGTATCAACAGCGATTGTGGTATGCTCTTGAAGTCCTGATACAGAAGCATCAAAATCAACAGCAAGGCGCCAAGCGAAGCCCAAGCCAATGTACGAGAAGCCGAAGCCTCGCTCTCGAATTGTCCGCCGTAATTGAGATAGTATCCTTCGGGGAGTTTAACATTTTGTGCAACCTCATCCTGTATCTTATTGACCACGCCGCGGAGATCGCCGCTTTCGACATTGGCCGAAATTACGATACGCCGTTTGACATTCTCGCGGTTTATGGTATTGGGGCCGGATGTAGATGCGACTTCCGCAACATCAGACAATGGTACTTTGCCTTGTGGGGTGTCAATCAGCAGGTCCGATATGCTTTGCAGCGAGCTGCGTGAGCCGGGCTCAAGCATTAGCGAGATATCGTATGGTATTCCGTCTTCGTATACCTGCGACACGGCCGTCCCGGCCAGCGAAGTCTCGATGGTGTTGCGCAGGCTCTCCATCGTAACGCCATAGCGCGCCAGCAACTGGCGGTTGGGGCGTATGGCAATCTCCGGCCTTTCGATTTGCTGCTCGATATTGACATCTACGACACCTTCTTGCTCGGAGATAATACCTTTGATTTGAGTGCCGAGAGCAAACAACTTGTTAAGGTCATCGCCGAACAACTTGATGGCTATCTGCGCCTCCGTACCCGAAAGCATAGCATCGATGCGGTGCGAGATCGGTTGGCCAATTTCGATATTCGCTCCGGGTATTTCGGACAGTTTTTCGCGTATTTCGCGTACCATCTCGCCTCGAGTGCGATCTTTGAGCGTATAGGGCGCTTCGATTTCGGAAACATTGACACCGAATGAGTGCTCGTCCAATTCGGCACGTCCGGTTTTGCGCGCGGTGGTGCGAACTTCCGGTACTGATAGTATCAATTTTTCGGCTTCAGCCCCGATTTTGTCGCTCTCGTCCAGCGATATTCCGGGAAGAGTTGAAATATTGATGGTCATCGAGCCCTCGTTGAAAGACGGCAGGAAGCTACGGCCGAGGGTGAAGAACAATGCCATAGCCGCTACAAAAAGTATGCCGACAGTGGTGAGTACGGCACGCGTGTGCTTGAGACACCATTCGAGGACGGCTGTGTATCCGGCGCGCATCTTACGTGTGACATAAGGGTCTCGGTCGACTTTGGCTGTCGCTTTTTTAGATCCGAGCAGGTAATAGCACATTACCGGAGTCAGGGTCAGTGCCACGATGGTCGAGGCAATCAATGCCACGATGAAGGATACTCCTAACGGGACAAGCATACGTCCTTCGATGCCTGATAGGAAAAACAGCGGTAGGAAGCTGGCAATGATTATAAGAGATGAATTAAAGATGGGCATACGCACCTCGGCCGAAGCGTGGAAGACGACATCAAAGACACTGTGTCGTTGGTCGGGCGGCAATTCGCGGTTTTCGCGTAGTCGCTTATAAACATTCTCGACATCCACGATGGCATCGTCCACCAGCGAGCCTATGGCTATGGCGATACCGCCGAGGCTCATGGTGTTGAGTGTATAGCCCATAAAGTGCAGTACAAGAACCGCCAAGATTATAGACAATGGCAAAGCAACAACGGATATTACCGTTGTACGGGTGTTCATCAGGAAGAAGAACAGAACTATAATCACAAAGAGTGCGCCTTCGAGCAATGCTTCCTGAAGATTGGATATTGAAGTGTCAATGAATTGGCTTTGCTTGAATATATCTGTTGCGATATGCACGTCAGACGGGAGGGTCTTGGAGACTTCGGCCAAGTCTTTCTCAATGGCCTCGGTCAGTTCGATGGTGCCTACAGACGGCTGCTTGGTGACCGTGACTAGAACGGCAGGATGAGCCTTGACCGATCCGGCACCGAGGCGTGGGTGAGCCCCTGCAATCTTCACGTCTGCGATATCTCCCACGGTGACGATGCCGTCTGCGTTGCTACGCACTACGGCGGCGGCAATATCCTCGGTGGCAGTGGTGTTGATTTCGCCCTTGACGATGTATTCGTTGCCGTAATCATAGATAATGCCGCCGGTAGCGTTTTGGTTGAGGCCTTCGACGGCAGCGCGTACTTCATCGACGGAGACGCCCAAAGCCTGCATACGCTGCGGTACCATCTGTATTTGATATTGGCGCACATCGCCGCCGAGGACGGCGACTTGTGATACACCGCCCAAGGACAGCAGTCTCGGTCGTATCGTCTTGTTTGCGATGGTGTTAAGGTCCATCATGGACGTTGAGTCGGCGGTCAGGCCTATAATCATAATCTCGCCCAAGATAGACGATTGAGGCCCCATGGTGGGCTGCTTTACGCCGGGAGGCAGTGTCCCGGACAGCGAGGCAAGGCGTTCATTGACAATTTGGCGGGCGCGATATACATCAGTGCCCCAATCGAATTCAACCCAAACAACGGAGAAACCCGTGGTAGAGGACGACCGGACGCGACGGACACCGGTGGAGCCGTTTACGGATGTTTCGATAGGATAGGTGACCAATTTTTCAACTTCCTCGGGTGCCATGCCCGGGGCCTCGGTCATCACAACTACGGTGGGGGCGTTAAGATCCGGGAAGATATCCACCTGAGTGCGCAGCAGGGTGATGGTGCCGAATATCAGCGCCAATCCCACCAATATGAGTATGGTCAGGCGGTTGTTGAGCGAAAAGTGTATGATCTTATTTAGCATAACTGTGTGATATTCAATATTAAAAGGCTATAGTGTAGTTATGCGTATCAATGGCTGTGCGAATGGCCTTCGGGTACTACTCCGGATTTCTCGGCAAGACGTACTGTGGTAGTACCTTCGACTACGACTTTATCTCCCGAATGAAGACCCGAGAGAATTTCCGTGCGTACACCGTTGCTTTGTCCGATGGTGACGGGTACTTTCTGATAACCCTCTTCGTCAAGCTGAATGTATACGAAGTAGTCGCCTTGCTGCTCGGACAAAGCCGATACGGGAACTGTGACCACATTGGCTCGGGGTTGTCCTTCAAGGAATACCTCTACAATAGAGCCGGGGACGATGCTACCGTTGTTGTTAAAGGAAAAGTATACGGGAATATAACCCGGCGTAGAGCTTACAGCCTCGGCAGATGAACTGCGTGCACCTCCCAGTTCTTTGATGTCCAGAGATTCGGTCATGTAAGAAGGGCGAAAACGAGCATTGGAGACCGAGGTCACGGCGCCATAGAGCTTTTGGGGTACATCGGCACGCAGGGTCAGACGTGTATTTGCCGTTACAGAAGCCAAAGGTGCGCCGGCTTCGACATATTGTCCCTGCTCGACAAGAAGGGCCGTGATGGTGCCGGAAGTCGTGGCGCGAGCGCTGCCGGAGGCGGCAGCCGGGCTGTATGATGCTTTGGCGCTTTGGTATGCCGCTACGGCGCGGTTGTACTCGGCTGTAGACACTACGCCGCGGCGGTGCAGCGGTTCAAGGCGTTCCACCTCCTTGCGTGCAGCCTCAAGGGCAACGCGTGCAGCCGCATTTGGGTCGCCGCCGGTGACCGCCGAAGCCTTGACGGTAGCTATTGTTGTCCCGGCCGAGATTACTTGTCCGACAGCGGCCTTGCTGTTGAAGTATACGATTCCGGCAGTTGGAGCCGAGATGATAGATGCAGATTGTGGTGATGGGAGCACTTGGCCCGAAACCTTTACGATACTGCTGAAGGTGCCCGGTCGCACTTCAGTGACTTTTACGCCGAAACGCTTCGCCTGCTCAGGGTGAAGGGTTATTTCATCTCCATCGCCATGATTGTGCCCTTCATGTCCCTCGTGGTCATGACCTTCGTGCTCATCATGACTTTCGTGCTCCTCGCATTCGTGCCCGTTATGGTGGTGATGGTGTGCGAGTTCGTCCTTGGCATTGGTATTGCAGGATGCAACGACTGCACATAATGACAGGTATAAGAAGTGCTTTATCAGTCTCTTATGTTTTATTGACATCGTTTGATTATGATTATATGTTGATGTAAAGTTCTATTTAGTGCTACAAAGGTAATTATCTGCCGTTGCAACTCGGTTGCAAAAGTCGAAACCAAAACCCGGAGCAACTGATGTTGAGCGAAATTAACCTCATACTCAAATAATAAAGTGCCTTTTATATCCATATATCGGCTTAATCGACAGAGCAAGTCTTGTATATGTCTTTTCCGTCTTTTTTTCAGCGCCAAACTAAAAATTGATACAATATCGCATATGGCGAGCAAACAGACGTGTTTTTCAAAAAATAATACTAACTTTGCATTGTCAAAAGCGAATACTGAATGTATTTTGAGTTTGTATCTGCACATCCATTTGGAAATATGCTTTTGTAGAATAAAGAAATCTCGCGACAATGACGCTCCAAGATTTTAGAAATACAGCGAAGCCCCTGTGTCTAAGGCGGGCGAGGCCGTATGCAGACATCATCAGATGCACTGCCGAGGCCTTTGCCGCTCCCGAAACGCAGGGGTCAAGTTTTTTTAGTGTCTTGGATTGTCTTTCCGATAAACGCTGACAACCGGGTAGATAGACAATGACGCGGGATTGAAAGGAACTAATAATGACACTACACAATATACAACCATAAAGCGAAATAGAATCAATGTCACACCTGCGTTTCAAAGTCATCGAAGAAGCCTGCAACCGCAAGGCTGTACACGTTCAAGTTCCGAACGAACGTCCTGAGACATACTATGCCAAGGCTGTGTTCAACCGCCAAAAGATGTTTGAGTATTTATCCAAGGATGCGTATGACGCACTTGTCTACGCCATAGAGAACAAACGTCCCATATCCCGAACACTTGCAGACAGCGTTGCCGTAGGTATGAAGCGCTGGGCCATAGATAACGGTGCCCGTCACTATACGCATTGGTTTCATCCGCTTACCGATGGCACAGCCGAAAAACACGATGCATTCATTGAGCATGACGGTAAAGGCGGGGTGGTGGAAAAATTTGACGGAAAACTCCTTGTTCAGCAAGAGCCTGATGCGTCATCTTTCCCCAACGGCGGAATCCGTAATACTTTCGAGGCACGCGGATACTCGGCATGGGACATATCCTCTCCCGCTTTTATACTTGATCGTACGCTGTGTATTCCAACGATATTCATATCCTATACGGGTGAATCATTGGACTATAAGACGCCATTGTTGCGAGCTCTCAATGCCGTCGATGCCGCGGCAACGGCTGTTGCGCGATACTTTGATCCGGCTGTGAAGCACGTGACCGCTAATTTGGGCTGGGAACAGGAATACTTCCTTGTGGATGAGGCTCTCTACAACGCACGTCCTGATTTGGTGATGACAGGCCGTACTCTTATGGGGCACGAAAGCCCCAAAAACCAGCAACTGGAAGACCACTACTTTGGTTCGATACCATCTCGAGTTGAGGCATTTATGCTTGATCTCGAAATAGAGGCTCATCGACTTGGAATCCCGGCCAAAACGTGTCATAATGAAGTGGCGCCCAATCAGTTTGAACTTGCCCCAATATTTGAGGACGTCAATTTGGCTAACGATCACAACCTACTGCTGATGTCCTTGATGAATGAAGTTGCCCGTCGCCACAACTTCCGCGTCTTACTTCACGAGAAGCCTTTTGCAGGTGTCAATGGCTCGGGCAAGCATAACAACTGGAGCTTAAGTACTGATACCGGAACACAGCTGTTTGCGCCTGGAAAGACACCGGAGGCAAATCTACAATTTATCACATTTATAGTCAATGTGATGGCTGCCGTGCACAAACACAATGGACTAATCAAAGCGTCCATAATGTCAGCCACCAATGCCCATAGGCTTGGCGCCAATGAGGCCCCGCCTGCTATCATATCCATATTTACCGGCAGTCAATTAAGCACGGTACTTGACAGGCTTGCTGACAGTACGGACAGCCAACTTGAAGACCTCACATCTCGCGAAGGCATATCGGTAGGTTTGGCGCAGATTCCGGAGATACTTATAGACAACACCGATCGCAATCGTACATCTCCTTTTGCTTTTACCGGCAACCGCTTTGAGTTCCGTGCTGTAGGATCGTCGGCCAATTGCGCATCTGCGATGATTGTGCTTAACGCCGCTGTCGCGGACCAGCTCACACAATTCAAGAGTGAAGTAGACAAGGCTGTGGCTACCGGAATCCCATTACGCCAGGCCATATTGGGTGAGGTACGCAAGTTGATTATACAAAGTCAACCTATACACTTCGATGGCAACGGATACAGCGAAGAATGGGTGAAAGAAGCTAAACGCCGCGGCCTTGACTGCGAAACCAGCGCACCAAAGATATTCGATGCCTATTTGACGCGCGAGTCCGAGAAAATGTTTGAACGCACAGGTGTATTCAGCCGTGTCGAATTGGAAGCACGCAACGAGGTCAAATGGGAAATGTACACAAAGAAGGTACAGATAGAGGCCAGAGTCCTTGGTGATTTGGCCCTAAATCATATAATCCCAGTGGCCACACGTTATCAATCGATACTTGTGGACAACCTTGTGAAAATCAAGACACTTTTTGGAGACCATAAGTCGGCGGCGCTCTTCGGACACGATATGGACACCATTGAAGGCATATCCATGCATATGGAGGCTATAAAGACTGAGGTCGAAGCTATGGTCGAAGCCCGTAAGAAAGCCAACGGATGCGACAACGAGCGACAGAAGGCTATAATGTATCATGACAACGTGGCGCCGCGAATGGAGACAATACGCTATCATATAGACAAACTCGAACTTATGGTAGACAACGAGATGTGGCCATTGCCCAAGTATCGCGAACTTCTTTTTATTCGCTGATATGGCAGAGATCCTGAAACACGAGTGCGGCGTGGCCATGATAAGACTGCGCAAGCCTATAGAATACTATCGTGAACGCTACGGCTCGGCGACGTGGGCTTTAGATCGCCTATATCTGCTGATGGAAAAACAGCATAATCGCGGGCAAGAGGCAGCCGGCATAGGTGTTGTAGATATCAATGCTGCACCCGGATACGAGTATGTATACCGCGAACGAGCCTTGGGCAGTGATGCCATAGCAACAATATTTGACGAAGTACAACGTCGAATTATGCATCATGAGGCCGATGCCGGAATAGCTAATACTCCAACTCCGTTTGTCGGTCAAATATATATGGGGCATTTGCGTTACTCGACCACCGGGCGCAGCGGAATGTCATACGTGCATCCTTTTCTGCGACGTAACAATTGGCGCTCGCGCAATCTGCTACTGTGTGGCAATTTCAATATGACCAATGTCGATGAGATTTTCGATGAGATAGTTTCTCGGGGTCAGCATCCGCGACTCTTTAGTGATACAATTGTATTGCTGGAACAATTAGGGTATGCTCTGGATAAAGAGAACCACAGATTGTATCACGAATATAAAGACAAACTACTTGAGCCGGCTTTGGGCATCGCTATCGAAGATAATATGGATATGTCGCGGATACTACGTAGCGTAGCTCCATCTTGGGATGGCGGATTCGTAATTTGTGGCATCACCGGTTCGGGCGATATGTTTACGCTTAGGGATAGTCATGGTATACGCCCGGCATTCTATTATTGTGACGATGAAGTGATTGTTGTCGCATCAGAACGCCCCGTAATACAGACCGTCTTTGATGTGCCTCGCGCTGCTGTTCGCGAACTTTGTCCCGGGCAGGCATTAGTAGTCAATAAAAATGGCGAATTGTCTTTACCGCAGATACTTACCGCCGGTGCCAATGAACGTTGTTCGTTCGAACGCATATACTTTTCGCGAGGTAGTGATGCAGATATTTACCGCGAACGTAAAGCCCTAGGTCGCAATCTTGTCAAGCCTTTGTCAGCGATGATTGGCGATGATTTCGAAAATACGGTCTTTTCGTTTATACCCAATACGGCCGAAGTTGCGTTCTTGGGCATGGTCGAGGGCCTTGAAAAACGACTGGATGCTTGTCGTATAGCCGAACTACGTCGCCATAGAGATGCCGGAAATCTTACAGACCAATCTATAGATAGTATCATACGACGACATTTGCGCATTGATAAATTGGTAATCAAAGACATAAAATTGCGTACTTTTATTGCCGAGGGCGAATCGCGTAACGATCTGGCATCACACGTCTATGATGTGACGTATGGTATAGTAAGAAACGAAGAAGACACACTTGTCGTTATTGACGACTCAATAGTGCGCGGCACAACTCTTAAAGAATCGATACTCAAGATGCTTGACCGGCTGCATCCGCGACGCATAATCATTGTATCGTCTTCGCCGCAAGTGCGTTATCCGGACTATTACGGCATAGATATGAGCCGACTTGCCGAGTTTATTGCATTTCGTGCTGCCGTCAGCCTTCTGCGCCGTCAGGGCCGGGAAGACGCACTGCGTAAGGCATACGAGGATTGTATAGAGCAACTCCAACTGCCTGCATCTCAACAGCGAAATGTCGTGAAAGACATATATGCGCCTTTTAGTGACGAAGATATTTCAAAAGAAATATCCCGTCTGCTGTCCAAAGATATTCACGCATCAGTCGACTTACTTTACCAAAGTATTGAAGGCCTTGCTGATGCCGTTCCCGAATGCCCCGGCCGATGGTATTTCACTGGAGAATACCCAACGTCCGGTGGAGTGGTAAATGTCAATCGTGCTTTTGTTAATTTTTATGAAGGCAATGAAATGAAACGCTAACATACCTTAAATAAGGTTAAATACGGCGGTTTTCTTCATGAATATTCCATTGTTCATACAATATATGGATTATATTTGCATAACAAATCTCACCAAGCGAAAGATATGAACAGAATATTGCGCATCCTGATGATAGCGACAGCGATTACAGCCGTATCGGCTACATCCTTCGCCGAACCTGCCGAGAATAACGAGTCGGTAGCCAATGTTGCTGTAAATAAACCCGTTATTCGTGTTGTCGGCAATCATGTCGAAATCACACTTCCGGGTAATGAATCGCGGGTGGTAGTGTGCTATTCGCTTACGGGTCAGATAGTCAAGACATTGACGATACATCCGGGGACAACGCTGATAGATTTACCTACAGGATATTATATCATACGCTGCGAACGATACTCGCAACGAGTAATTCTGCGCTGATAAAGCCGTGAAAAAGGGCTTTATTATGCGCCGTGAAATTAATTAAAATAAAGAATATGAATTGGTAAGGAAGGACTGTCCTTACCTCGCCATATTGCGTAACTATGAGACAAGAGCATATAATATGGGAAGAATATTACGTGCATAGGCCATCTCTTAAAAGACTTTGATAAAATACATACAGACTTCTAAAGACATATCTTACACCTAATGAAAAATCTAAAACTACTGACTATGGCTATGACCGCGAGCCTGACAGCTTCGGCGTATGCGGCTGTTCCAACGCTTGATGAAGTATACAATTCGTATCCCGTATATGATGGCGATGACCTGGAGCTGGTCGTGGACAATTCAGGGACGCATTTTACCTTGTGGTCTCCGGCTGCACAAAATGTACGGGTTTTGCTCTATGACACAGATCGCAATAGCGCAGCTACGGACACACTTGAAATGAATCGTGGCGAAAAAGGTGTATGGCGTGCGGCAGTTCCGCAAAAGCTGTATGGTAAGTTTTACACCTTTCAGGTGCAAACACAAGGTCAATGGCTTGCCGAAACCCCCGGAATATACGCCAAGGCAGTAGGGACTAATGGCAGACGTGCAGCAGTTATAGAGATGTCTCAAACTGATCCTCAGGGATGGGATAAAGATCATGGCCCGGTGGTGGAAAATATCAATGATGCAGTGATATATGAGATGCACCACCGCGACTTCTCCATACATCAATCGGGAGGCATAGTTCATAAAGGCAAATTTCTGGCATTGACTGAAGCCGGGACACATAACAATTCGGGAGCCAAGACTGGAATAGACCATCTAAAAGAATTGGGCGTGACGCATGTACACATACTACCGTCTTATGACTTCAATTCGGTGGATGAGAGCAATCTCCCGGCAAATCAGTACAATTGGGGATACGATCCTCAAAACTACAATGCGCCCGAAGGTTCATATTCCACCGATCCGTCCGCTCCGGCAGTGCGCATCCGTGAGATGAAAGAAATGGTGCAAGCCTTGCACAATGCCGGGATAGGTGTAATTATGGATGTGGTATACAATCATACCGGAGATAATGGCGGCAGCAATTTCTCGCTTACTGCACCCGGATACTTCTATCGTCACAACCCGGATGGAAGTTACAGTAACGCATCGGGCTGTGGTAATGAAACAGCCAGCGATCGGCAGATGATGCAGAATTTTATCGTTAATTCGGTCAAATACTGGGCAAGTGAATACCATATTGATGGATTCCGCTTTGACCTTATGGCGATTCATGACATCGAAACCATGAATCGTGTAGCACGTGAGCTTAAGGCGATAAATCCGTCCATTTTTGTATACGGCGAAGGTTGGACTGCAGGTGATTCGCCTCTGGTAGTCGAGCGTCGAGCCCTCAAGGAGAACGTGGGCAAGATGCAGGGTATAGCCGTATTTTCGGACGATCTTCGGGATGCAGTTAAGGGTCATTATAGCAATGAGGCAGATCGAGGTTTTGCTACAGGTAAGCCCGGCAACGAAGAAACTGTCAAAATCGGCATAGTGGCATCTACGGCACACCCGCAGGTGGATTATAGTAAAGGCAATAACTCAAAATTTGCCTATGCCACAGCTCCTACACAAATTATAAATTATGTATCATGCCATGACGATTTGATGCTTACGGACAAATTGGCAAAATCAATGCCCGAGGCGGATGTCACCACACGCCAACGTGCCGCAAGATTAGCACAAACAATAGTCTTTACATCTCAAGGTACGCCGTTTATGTTTGCCGGCGAAGAAATCTTTCGAGATAAAAAGGGCGTTCACAATTCCTATGTATCACCTGACTATATCAACGCTATTGATTGGGACTTAAAGACTGCTAATTCAGACCAGTTTGAATACTATCGCGAATTGATTGCGCTACGCAAGGCTCATCCGGCGTTCCGTATGACTGCTGCTGCAGATATCGCCAAGAACCTCGTGTTTGACAACGAAACGCGCTCAAATGTCATATCCTATTCGTTAAAGAACCATGCCAACGGAGATCCTTGGAAGGAAATCAAAATAGTATTCAATGGTAATGATAAATCAGTTGACGTACATATACCCAGAGGCAGCTGGACTATCGTTGCTTACGATGGCAAACTTAAAGCAAAAGGTATGGGAAAATCGAAGGGTGGAAATATAACCGTGCCGGCATACTCGGCACTCATTCTTGCCCAAGAATAACGCCTTTTGCTTAACGGCGCAAAATGCTAATAGAGCCGATAGGACTATGAAGTATGATCCTATCGGCTCTATTGGCATTTATGTGCGGCCTAAGGCATTGTCAATTGATAAAAAATGCGTAAATTTGCGGTCAGCAATATCGGAGGCGGTGCAAGCAAAAACCTTGCGTTGCCGACAATAGTATATACGTACACACAACTACAGACGACATAGTCACAGAACCAACTATGAATAAATTTCCCGAATACACAGGCTTTAACCTGTCCGAAATCAATAAAGAAGTACTTGGGGCTTGGCAAAAGGAAGACCTTTTCCGCCGCAGTATCGAGTGCCGCGAAGGGCATCCCTCCTTTGTGTTTTATGAGGGACCTCCTTCGGCTAATGGTATGCCCGGCATTCACCATGTGATGGCTCGTACTATCAAGGATATTGTATGCCGATACAAGACTATGAAAGGATACAAGGTACTCCGCAAGGCCGGCTGGGATACGCATGGACTGCCCGTTGAGCTTGGCGTGGAGAAATCCCTCGGTATCACAAAGGAAGATATAGGCAAGAAAATCAGCGTAGACGAATACAATGCTGCATGTCGTCGAGAGGTAATGAAATACACTCGCGAATGGGAAACGTTGACAGATCGCATGGGCTATTGGGTGGATACGGATGACCCCTATATCACTTATGACAATCGTTATATCGAAAGTGTTTGGTGGTTGCTTTCTCAGTTATACAAGAAAGGTTACCTGTATAAAGGCTATACTATTCAGCCTTATTCACCTGCGGCCGGAACAGGCTTGTCGAGCCATGAGTTGAATCAGCCCGGGTGCTATCGAGATGTCAAGGACACAACATGTACTGCATTGTTTACAATCACCGAGCCGAAAGAAGATATGAAAGGGTGGGGCAAGCCTTGTTTTATGGCATGGACTACAACTCCGTGGACACTGCCGTCAAACACCGCCCTATGTGTAGGACCGAAATTCGACTATGCTGTAGTACGTACATACAACCCATATACCGGAGAGAAAATCACCGTAGTCATTGCCGAGGCACTTATCAAAGATTACTTTAAGGCAGAGGGTGCCGAAAAAGCGCTTGAAGGATATGCGGCCGGTGACAAGATCGTACCGTGGAGAGTTGTGGGCCATTACAAAGGTTCGGAACTTGTAGGTATGCGCTATCAGCAACTTATGCCTTGGGTACGTCCATGCGAAAGACTGGACGCCAATAGTGCGGCATACGTGAACGAATATGCCAACGAGCATCCCGAGACGGTCTTTGCAGTCGGTAAAGATCGTTTTGTCCAGCTCTCGGCATGTGCTTTTCGGGTTATACCCGGGGACTACGTCACTATTGATGATGGTACCGGCATAGTACACATCGCACCGACTTTTGGTGCTGATGATGCCAAGGTGGCCAAGGCTGCCGGCATTCCGCCATTGTTTATGATTAATCATAAGGGTGAGACACGTCCTATGGTTGATCTTACAGGCAAGTACTACACCCTTGACGAACTTGATGAAACATTTGTCGAAAAATGCGTTGATGTAGCCGCATATAGTCATCATGCCGGAGATTACGTGAAGAATGCATTCGATCCTCGTTTCAACGAAGGAGGTGTATATGATGCAGCTGCCGCAGCCAAGGCCGAGGACCTCAATATCGTCATATCTATAGAGATGAAGCGCGATGGTCAGGCCTTCCGTATAGAAAAGCAAACGCACAATTATCCGCATTGCTGGCGTACGGACAAACCGGTTTTGTACTATCCGCTGGACAGCTGGTTTATTCGCACCACCGCGGCACGCGATCGCCTCATCGCACTCAACAACACAATCAATTGGAAGCCGGCAAGCACGGGTAGTGGTCGCTTCGGTAAATGGCTTGAGAATGTCCAGGATTGGAATCTCAGCCGTAGCCGTTACTGGGGAACTCCGCTTCCTATATGGCGAACCGAAGATGGCAAATCAGAGAAGTGCATAGGGTCTGTCGAAGAGTTGTACAACGAGATAGAACGTGCCGTCGCTGCCGGAGTAATGAAGGCAAATCCCTTGCATGAGAAAGGTTTCGAGCCCGGCATTTACACTAAGTCAAATTACGAAAAAATAGACCTTCACCGTCCCTATGTAGACGATATCGTTTTGGTTAGCGAAGATGGGCACCCGATGCATCGCGAAACCGACCTAATCGATGTGTGGTTTGATTCGGGTTCGATGCCTTATGCGCAACAACATTACCCATTTGAGCACAAGGAAGACATTGATAATGGTACGGCATTTCCCGCAGACTTTATTGCAGAAGGTGTTGACCAGACACGCGGATGGTTCTTTACGCTCCATGCTATTGCCGGAATGATATTTGACTCGGTGGCATATCGTAATGTTATTTCCAACGGACTTGTCCTTGATAAGGATGGCAACAAGATGTCCAAGCGTTTGGGTAATGCAGTCAATCCCTTCGAAGCTATAGAAAAATATGGTAGCGACCCGTTGCGCTGGTACATGATATCCAATTCCTCTCCGTGGGACAACCTCAAGTTTGACCCGGCCGGAGTTCAAGAGGCTGCACGCAAGTTCTTTGCAACGATATACAATACATATTCGTTCTTTGCCCTATATGCCAATGTAGATGGCTTTGATGCCTCGGCAGCACAAGTGCCTATGGAGCGTCGTCCCGAGATTGACCGTTGGATTATTTCGGTGCTGAATACCTTGATACAGGATGTAGATCGTTACTTGACAGATTACGAGCCTACGCGAGCCGCCAGAGCCATAGCCGATTTTGTAGGCGAAAACCTCTCAAATTGGTATGTACGACTTAATCGCAAGCGTTTCTGGGGCGGCGGTATGACAGAAGATAAACTTGCTGCATATCAGACACTTTATCAGTGCCTTAAGACTGTAGCAATGCTTATGGCGCCTGTTTCGCCATTCTATGCCGACAAGCTATACCGCGACCTCACGGGGTCTGACTCCTCAGTTCACTTGGCTCTGTTCCCGGAAGCCGATTCGACTGTGATAGATGCTGATCTTGAAACTCGTATGCGTATGGCTCAAAGCATCACCTCTATGGTCTTGGCCCTGCGACGCAAGGTAAACATCAAGGTACGCCAGCCGTTATCCGTTGTAATGATCCCCGTCAACGATGACAAACAGCGTTGTATGCTTCAAGCTGTCAAAGATTTGGTACTTGGCGAGGTCAATATCAAGGATATGAAGATAGTAGATTCCGATGCCGGGATTCTGGTAAAACGCGTTAAGCCTGACTTCAAAAAGCTCGGACCGAAATTCGGAAAGCAAATGAAGGCTGTAGCTCAAGCGCTGACGTCTTTTGATACAGCATCTGTAATAGCTATGGAACGCACCGGATATGCGGAAGTTACCCTTGCCGACGGGACAGACGTCAAGATAGACCTTGCGGATGTTGAAATCATAAGCGAGGATATACCCGGTTGGCAGGTTGCGAATGACGGAAACCTTACGGTGGCCATAGATGTCATAGTGACAGACGAATTGAGACGCGAAGGCATAGCTCGTGAAATCGTAAATCGCATACAGAACATTCGCAAGAGTCGCGACTATGCAATAACAGATCGTATATGCCTGTCCTTTGGGTCAAATACGGCTACTGATGAGGCTATCAAGGAATATAAGGAATATATTTCGACACAAGTCTTGGCGACAAGCATTGAAGTTGTGCCCGGTGTAGGGGACGGCGCAGAGATGCTTACCATAGATGACATAAATCTACCGGTAGTCATCACACGAGATAAGTAAGCAAATTAACTGTTCATAATTTCTCCAATTATGGCTGAAAAAGTTAGATATTCAGATGAAGAGCTGCAGGAGTTTAAGCAGCTTATATTAGAGAAGCTCGAAAAAGCCACCAAGGAATACGAGAGCTATTGCTCTATAGTCAAGAATGACGGAAATGATATATCCGATACATCTACCACGTTCAAGGTCCTTGAAGAAGGAGCATATACACGTGACAAAGAAGAGGCGGCACGTCTTGCCGAGCGGCAACGCAAGTTTATAAACAAGCTTCAAGCAGCACTTGTGCGTATAGAAAACAAGACCTATGGCATAGACCGTATTACAGGCCAGTTGATACCCAAAGAGCGTCTGCGTGTTGTGCCTCATGCCACCTTGTGCGTCGAACAAAAAGAAAGAAAGTAAGTGAAAGCGACCCTCACTAAGGGACAGACAGCGGTGGCTATAGTCCTCGCTGTCATCATTATAGACCAAATCATCAAGATTTGGGTTAAAACTTCGTTCTATCTGGGCGAAGATGTAGAACTGATGTCCTGGTTCCATCTGCGGTTTATCGAGAATCCCGGGATGGCATTTGGTATGACCTTGGGTAGCAAGCTGTTTTTGACGATTTTCAGAATCATAGCAGTCAGTCTGCTCGTATGGTACATTGCGCGGTTATGCCGAGACAAGTCTGCCACTAAGGGATATGTCGCATGTATAGCACTGATTACGGCCGGCGCCGGCGGCAATATCATAGATTGCGTATTTTATGGCGAAATTTTCAGCAATCCGTTCCCACCCGAGGTGGCATCTGTCGTACCCTGGGGAGATGGTTATGGCGAACTATTTCACGGTATGGTAGTCGATATGTTCTACTTTCCGTTGTTCAGCTTCACATGGCCCGAATGGATGCCGTTGATAGGGGGCAAGGTGTTCTCGTTTTTCGACCCCGTGTTTAACTTTGCAGATGCGGCCATAACCATTGGCTTTATTATTCTAATTTTTGGATACTATCGCTATCTTGGTGGAAATAAAAAAGATCGCGAGGCCAAATCGGATTCGGGAACGACGAAAGACCCGGCTGAAGTTTCAGAAGTCTCAGAATAAATAAGGACAGCGGTACGACAATAATCGAAGTACGCGTATACGATGAATATCCGTCAAGCCATATATGCAATGATTGCTGTTGCGGTACTTGTGACAGCATGTCGCCGAGTACCCGATGACATAATACAACCCGAGGAAATGAGCCAATATTTGGCTGACATATACGTAGGCGAGAGTGCCGTAGAAATGAACTACTCCGAATTTTCAGATGACTCGGTGCGTCAGGCGCTTAAACAGGCTATACTGGAGCGACATCATCTGACTCGGCAGCAGATTGATACCTCAATGGTATGGTATGGCGCCCATATAGACAAATACATCAAGGTGTATGAACGTACCGAAGAAATATTGAAAGATCGTTTGGCTAATTCGTCAGCAATAGGTACGTCCAATACCGCAGCTGTAGTTGCCGGTGACAGCGTAAATGTCTGGAATGGAGCTTCCGGATTTGCCATAGGACGGACATCTCCCACTTCGGTAGTCTCATTCAGCCTCGAACAAGACCAAAACTGGGATAAGGGAGAC
>CAKTOT010000044.1 GCA_934590135.1 uncultured Muribaculaceae bacterium | reverse complement strand
TGAGCCAGGATCAAACTCTCCGTTGTTGTTTATCTTCTTTTTCTTTTCTTCAAAAAAAATGACAGACAAACGTGTGTCCAACTTTGCGTCCGAACCGTTCGCGGCTCCGGCTGATTCGCCGTATTATTGTGCTTGAAAATCGGAATTTCGTATGACGAGTGCAAAATTTTGCCGCGCCTGCCTTCGAAACTATGTCCTCGGCGGCGCGCCGTTCTCTTGTACTACTTTGTCTGTTATTGCAATTCTTTCAATGTGCTCTTTTGCCTCGGGCGGTCGCCCTTGCGGCGTCCCGTTTGTTCCCGAAAGCGGATGCAAAGTTACGCCCTTTTTCGACAATAGCAAAATCTTCCCACCTTTTTTCTCGAAATTTAACAGAGTTTAACCATTAAATAATCCTTTTATAAGATTATATACAGCCCTATAAGACATTACAGAGTCCTATGTACCAGCGCATTGCACAATCACCGTCAGTATGGGTGCAAAATCTGTCGATTACGCACCATATACGTATTTAGCATCAAAGAAGCGGTGGTGGAGCCGATGTATCAGAATAAGTCATCGAAGATGTGCCGGGAGGCGCCGGTATGTGATTCGATGTAGTCGGCGGCGGCGACAGAGGCGGCGCGTAATGCCGCCGGATCGTTGTACAATGGGTCTATGGCGGCATCAAATCCGGCAGCGTCATTGTAGGTAAATGCTCCGCCGAGCCGCAAGAGGTCGGTGGCTTCGCGGAATTTGCTATGGCGCGGTCCGAAAATAACCGGCATACCATATACGGCCGCCTCGGGCACGTTGTGTATACCGGCGCCGAAGCCGCCGCCCACTATGGCTATTTGCCCGTACTTGTATAATGAAGACAAGATGCCAAAGCAGTCTATAATAATATAACGCACTTGTGGGGGGACGGAGGCGAGGTCTTTGACTTGCGACCACAATACGGCCACTTCGGGTCCTCCGAGACTTGAAATAAGAGTAGCAAGGCGTTTATCGTCGAATTCGTGCGGAGCAATGACGGCTTTCACCTCCGGATGTCGTTTGAGCCACGGAATATAGAATGCCTCGTCCTGCGGCCACGAGCTACCGACGACAATGGTCATAGCGGTGCCTGAAGTCCAGGACTCCAAGAGCGGGAATGACCTGGCATGAGCGCGTGTGTCTATTACCTGATCGAGGCGTGTATCGCCCACGACATCCACGGCGTCATACCCTATCGAGGCAAGCAGTTGTTTGGAGGTATCGTCCTGCACATATATATGAGTAAACGAGCGCAGGGCACGGCGCATCATACCACCCCACGGCTTGAAAAATATTTGCGAGGGTCTGAAAATGGCCGAAATGAGATAAGTGGGAGTGCCCCGTTGAGCCAGTCGCTTCAGCATATTTCCCCAAAACTCGTATTTGACGAAAATTGCGACCTTAGGGTTGACCGCTTCGACAAAGCGGCGTGCATTGCGCGGTGTATCAAAGGGCAGATAAACCACCAAATCCACATCCGGGTAGTTGTGCCTAACGGTGTACCCCGAAGGCGAGAAGAATGACAGGAGGATACGTTTGTTAGGCTGCTTTCTACGTATCATCGAAATCAGAGGGCGTGCCTGCTCGAATTCGCCCAGCGAGGCGGCATGTATCCACACGTCGAAGCCCTCGGGTGCGATATTGCGGCGTACTTCGGCTATGCGTGCGAGTGTGTCGCGATGACCTTGTATCATCAATGCCGCCTTACGATGCTTCACAGCCGCCAGGCGTACCCCGGCAGCATAGGCATATATCGCGGCATTGTACAGCAGGTTCATATCACTCGGCGGCAGGCACTTGGATATTATCGATGGCGCGGCGCAGTCGGCGCAACGTGGTTTCGCGTCCGAGGACGTCTGTAATCTCGAACATGTGCGGGCCGGTGCATTGACCTACGATGGCAAGACGGAAGGCGTTCATGACATTGCCCATGTGCAGTTCATTATCCTTTATCCATTGCATCACGACAGGTTCGAGTGCAGCGCCGTCAAAAGTAGATTGAGCCTCGAGCAAATCGACGAGTGCACGCATAGTGTCCGTCATTCCGGCCGTCCAGCGCTTTTTGACCGCCTTGGGGTCGTAGTCCTCGGGGTCGGCAAAGAAGAACTTGGCCTGATCCCATAGCTCGGCCACGAAATTGATGCGCGACTTGACCAGAGCCACCACGCGAGTGATGTACTCGATGCCGAAGGCATCTACATCAACGCCGTTGCGGCGAAGCACCGGCACGAAAAGCTCGGCCAATTTTCCGTCAGGCATCATTTGTATATACTGGTGGTTGAACCACTTGGCCTTTTCGAAAGCGAATTTAGCGCCCGAGCGCGAGCAATGTTCAAAGGAGAACTTGGCGATGAGCATATCCATATCCATGATTTCGGTATCATCGCCCGGATTCCAGCCCAGCAGTGCCAGGAAATTAACAACGGCCTCGGGCAGATATCCGCTTTCGCGGTATCCCGAGGAGACATCGCCCGTCACCGGGTCGGTCCACTGCAGCGGGAACACGGGGAAGCCGAGGCGGTCGCCGTCACGTTTGGAGAGTTTGCCCTTGCCGTCCGGCTTGAGCAGTAGCGGCAAGTGTACGAACCTCGGCATCGTGTTCTCCCATCCGAAAGCACGATACAGCAGGACATGCAACGGCGCCGACGGGAGCCATTCCTCGCCGCGAATGACGTGCGTCACCTTCATCAGGTGGTCGTCCACGATATTGGCCAAATGGTATGTAGGCAGGTCGTCAGCGCTCTTATAAAGCACTTTGTCATCGAGGATGTCGCTCTTGATGACCACATCGCCGCGCAATAGGTCGTCTACATGGACTTCCTGTCCGGGTTGTATGAGGAAGCGTACTACATACTTCTCGCCCGCATCTATGAGGCGCTTCACCTCATCGGCCGGCAACGTCAGCGAATTGCGCATCTGCATACGCGTGTGCGCATCATACTGGAAGTTCTTGATTTCGGCACGTTTGGCTTCAAGTTCCTGCGGAGTGTCAAATGCGATATACGCCTTGCCGGCATCCACAAGTTGCTGCATATAGCGGCGATAGATGTCGCGACGTTCGCTCTGCTTGTATGGTCCGTAAGGGCCTCCTTCGCGCACGCCCTCATCAATGCCAATGCCCAGCCAAGCCAGGGCCTCGTTGATATAATCTTCGGCTCCGGGGACAAAACGCTGCGAATCGGTATCTTCGATACGCAGTATCATCTTGCCGCCTAATTTGCGGGCAAAAAGATAGTTATATAGAGCCGTACGGACGCCGCCAATGTGCAGCGGTCCGGTGGGCGATGGTGCGAAACGTACGCGAACTTCTTGTTCCATATTATTGTTTTTGGATTTGTTTTTCCATTAAGATGTCAGGGAAATCTACGCGGCACATAACCGCCCTACCCCGCTTGACGCCGCAAAGGTACGAAAAATATATGACCTATATATTGCCACGATAAAGAAAACCGAAAACCACGTGCCAAATGCGCCCGAACATAGCGATGGCGTCTCCCCTCTACCGCGAGAGACGCCATCGCGAAATGTATGTGCTGTTCTATTGTCTTTGCTTACCTGTTCAAGATGCCGGACGAAGCGCCGTCTGCCTGATAAGCCTCGTTGCCCTCCTTGACTTTCTTGCCATAGCCGAAGGTGTATGTAGCCGACAGTTGTACAAAGTTGTTATAACTGCCCGTATAAATGTGATTTATAGAGTCATAATAGCGGCTCTGTGTGGTACTCTTGGTGGCGTAGGTGTTGTTAATTCCTAAATTGCGCGTAAAGAGTCGCAAGTTCCAGTGGCTATTGCTCCATCCGACTTGAAATGTGTAATTAGGGCGTGTGCTCATCCACATTCCAATCATACATCCATCGGGATAGACTATCGTGCTGCGGTACGAAGCACCAACGTAAAAATCCTTCAAATAATAGAATGCCGATGCGGACACGACCACCCTACCTTTATTCCAATTGTATGGGACGCCATTATGGCCTTGGAGCATATATCCGGATAGTGACACTTGCAAATTTTCTTTAAAGAACTTGCCCGTGCCTTGCACTCCGTATTGCCATTGGAAAAAGCTGCCGAGAGGTTGCTTGATAGTTCGCAGAACGCCCGTGGCATTTGCCTCGTAGTCGAACACATAACGATTGTCAACGACCCATACATTGCCAAAAGCTGCGACCTTGAACGCCCTATTTATGACAAACGTGTAGTTGCCTTCGGTGTAGAACGAGTTATACGGGACCAACGACGGGTTGCCGGTATAGCTCATGAGCGGATTGGATTGGATGACCGCTGCGCTCCTATAGCCGGAAGCCGGTATCGATTTTTGATAGTCGAAACTTACGTTTAACGAATGTTTCTTATTAAAGGCGTATTGCACCGACAGGTTTGTCCATGGCGCCGTGGTATTTTCCACCGTCGTACCATACTCCGAGCGATCCCAGTTAAGTCCTACACCCAGTGTTCCATAGAGCTTGTCTCCGGTATAGTTGTAGCTCACTCCCGGGCCAAGTCTAAGTGTCTGTGCCTTGTCAGAGACGGTCGATGATCCGGTGTATCGGGTTTTGTTCTGCAAAAAAAGTCCCCGGCACATAGCTTTGAGCGTGCCGGCTTTACCAAACGAATGTACAAAGGCTATGTCGCCGCGAGCTTGGTGTGAGTTGTCCTCAGCACCGTTTACAACTGCCTCCGTGCCGGCCTCTTCATAGCGCGAGTTTTGCCTTGTGCTGGTATACGCGTACTGCGGATTAAATGTGATAGTATTGTTGCCCGGCAGCGCGAAATACCAATAGCCGTTGTATGCAAACGAATTAATACGATTGGAGCTTAGCGAGTTGTATTCCGACCCGTCGTATTTGTCCGAACTATACGACACATGTCCATCGGTTGTATACTTGGGAGTCCGGTCAAATTCCACCGAAAGCATATTGCTCATCGTGACCTTATCTGTCTTATACATCGCTTTGAAGGATGCCCAATAGTCATTACGCGTCTTTTTTGTATTGTCTACAATAGAATTACGTTGTATCTCCTTAATGGATCCATCGAGCTGCGGCAGGCGATAAGTCTCGTAAGTATCCTCATAATACTTCTTGTCTCGCATAAAGAACATCCCGCCGGCCACGTCATAGGTCATCCGTTTGTACTGCAACTTGGAGTATCCGTTAAGCTGCCTGGACATCACAAAGTTGTCGTAGTATATGCCCTTTACATATCCTCCGTATTCGTATCGCTGCATCACAAAATTGACCACGTGCGACTTCCCCTGGAAACGCGGATCGCTCGGATAGTCATAATACTCAACGCGCTTTACGTCGCTGACAAGCAACCCTGTAAGTTCGTTTCCAGTTGCCGGGACATAGTCTATATATATATCCACCTGCTGCCCGGTGTTGGTCTTGATATCTTCGCCGACGGCCAGTTGCGGAATGGCCATTCGCTGGATGAGATCCTGAGCCGTCTGTGCTGTCTTTTTTTGGTTTTTGGTAGGCAAATAAACAGATTTGTCCGAATAGAGATTGGCTGTAGACCCCTCCACCATGACCGCGGCAAGACTGATCGGAAGCTCGTCTATGGTGATTGTCCCGACATTATGTTTGGCAAACAGCTGACACTTCGTCCTGTATCCCATACAACTTATCTTACCGATTACTCCATTGTGATCGCAGGGAATGCGAAAGCGGCCCTCGCCATCGGAAATACCATAGGTAATCACCGTCGAGTCGACGGGAGCAAGCAGCATCACCGTGGCCGCCGCCACCGGTTCGCCATCGCTCCCGAAGACAGAGCCCGTATAGAAGTAACGTCCATGCTGGAGCGCCTCCACGTATATGCAACCGTCCTTGCGAACAACCGAAATCGGGTTTAGGCCGACAATCGCCCTTACGGCCTCGTAGGCATTGTCCGTGCTGATACACGCCGAGGTTCTATAGTTGTCCAGGTCTTTATATATAAAGGAGATGTTCACATCGGGATTTTCGCGAGCGACTTTTACGAGTGCTTGCGATATCGGCGTATTGCGAAAAACATGCTCATACTTATGTGCCTGTGTCGCGACAACGGTCAATGCAGAAAGCACAAATGCCATTATCGAACCACGCATCATCGTACCACCAACTCGCTCCCCTCGAGTTTGATGTCGATTTGCTCGAAGTTGTTAAGCTGGTCGACAATGGCTTGCAAGGTGTTCTTCGGGTCGAATTTGTAGAATAAGTGTAGTTGCTTCTTCGTCTCGACCTCGAATCGAGCCTTGACGCCGTAGGCCTTTGATATCGTCCCGACAATTTCGCCAAGCGAAGCATTGTCAAACAACACCGGAGAAGTCGGCATATCAGACGGGTTCTCGGACGGCGGTGCAATGGTATCGGAGGCTGCGGCCAAGCTTTTGGCGGCATCTACCCGGGCAGCCACCACGACAGCATCATCAGTATTGCCACAATCGAGGCCCACTTTGATGGTAATACCCACGGCAAAGGCGACCACGGACGACACTATCACCAATGCTATAGACGCAGCACGTCCGGACAGCCACAGAAAGCGTAATCGTGATGTCGGATGTGCACGCTCAAAGCGCTTCCACTGCTCGTCCACTTCGGCTTGCGACATAGTCTCCCGAGATTTCGCGGCAGACTGCGTCCTTACCAAAACATTGTATATCTCGCGTGTCTCAGGGTCCGAAAGTATTTCGGACAGCCGTGCGGATGTGTAGTTTTCGGGGTGCTCGATAATATCGAACACAATATCATACTTATCCATTTTCACTCAATTTGTTTCGTATAATACTGAGTGCATGACGCAAGTGCTTGAACACGGCCGTCTGACTGATACCCATCTCGCGAGCCACCTCTTCGAATTTCAGTCCACGGGTAAAGCGCAGCTCGACCACGCGCCGGCACTGCTCGGGCAGGTCGTTGCTAATAATCGAGTAGATTTCCGGTTCAGTAGTCTCGTCCGTCCGGTCTTCTTCATCGTACTCGTCCATCTCGGTAAAATACGAGCCTAAAACACGCCCGTGGATATCCAAGTCGCGTATATGGTTGAGACAACGATTGCGGACAGCTCGCAGCAAATAGCTCGGGGTCAGAGCCGTGACAGCTATATTCCCATCAAGCAAAGCGCAAAAAACATCATGGACGATATCGCGCGCAAGATCATCGTCATGCAGAAGCATCGCGGCCTGCCGATGCATCTGCGCATAGTGCTTTTTGAAGAGCTTTTCTATGTCGGACCTATGTGTCATACACAAATATAACACACATTTCCGAGATTACTAAACCCTGTAAACAAAAAAATGTTTCATTCCATCACTTACGAACCAGGGCTACAGACAATTCATCTGCACCTCCAATATACACCAAAACAACGACAGACATACCGGCAAAGGTATGTCTATCGGTCACCTAAATAAATTTTTATCAGACGTTATTTCCCCTGCTTATCCACAAGTCGCTCGTATTGCAAGTAAAACGCTGAGGGTGATTGATCTTTCATGATGTCGACTTTAATCTTTTTTCCTTTACAGTCTTGCACTGTCTCCGTCAGCCTTTCCTTACGTCTCTCAATATTAACTATTCGAGACACATAGAATGAATTGGTGATTGTACAAGTCTCACTTCCATCTTTTAAATAAGTGATCACGTTTGAAAAACGTATAGGGCTGTTCGTATTCGTAAATTCTAATTCCCCGAAATCTTTGATACTTAATTCGCAAGCATCATAGGCTGTACGAACGATTGTGTATTCGCTGATGAAGCGAGAGGCTTTAGGAGGTATCGATACAACCTTTTTGCTGCGTATCGTCTGCGACGAACCTATCGATGCCGATTTAAGCAATCCCCAATAAGCAGCGGTTACACCACCTGTGACTACACTTGTATACTCGCGGTCTATAAAGTAGTCGTACGATGTGCCATTGAGCACGAAGAAGGATTTGGTCAAGTCCACATTGACTATCTTGTCGGAGTTGTTGGTGATTGTAAAGCCAGGTTCACCACCGTTGCTCCAGAAGTTGTACGAGACGGTGATGTCCTCGTACACGTACTTGATGTCAGTTTCCGAACTCGTTGCTTCGGGTGCTACGACATTATACACCTGGTAACATATTGACTTGCAAGATGTAAGAGCAAGTGCGCCGACACAGGCCGCAACCACAAGAATTTTGTTCATGATAATGTATTTTAGTTGTTTATTACCGTTTGTTTTTGTCTCGTCTGCTAACGATGTCGCAAAATTATGCGGCATAATGAGCAATACTCTAATCCATTAATATTAAATAATCTTAATTATGCAAATTAGCATCATAAAAGATAAAACATCGCAAGCGAGTATAGTCCCGAGGCATTATATTTACCGGGAAATTATTGAATGTCAAATGCTTTGTCGCCGCACGTATTTTTAGGGATTAGATTACGGATTTTTATTACTAACTTTGGCCTTCGAAACGACATTTACCACCTACCCGAAACCACCGAAACAGCAATGTATCGCAAAGGCAAACTATACTTTCGCTACGGCACTATGGGCTCCGCCAAGACGGCGCTGCTGCTGACCACAGCCTACAACTTCGAGGAACGCCACATGAGCTACCTGTGTATGAAGCCGGCCATCGACACGCGCGAGGGCGACCGCGTAATACACTCTCGCATAGGCATTGAACGTGCTTGCGAATGGATATACCCGGACACAGATCTATACCGCTTTGCCAAGAATTACTTCAAGAAGGAGGGCAAACTGGTGGACTGGTTCCTGATTGACGAGGCCCAATTCCTGAGCGAGCAGCAAGTTGACCAGCTGTCGCGCATAGTGGATGACTTCGGGTGCAACGTGATATGCTACGGACTGCGCACGGATTTTCAAAGCCATCTCTTCGAGGGATCGCGGCGACTTTTCGAAATTGCCGATACCATCGATGAGGTCAAATCTACATGTAATTGCGGACGCAAGACCATTATCAACGCGCGTATAGACGCCGAAGGCAATTTTGTCAGCGAGGGCGCCCAAGTCGAGATAGGCGGCGACGACCGATACGTGGCCGTATGCCGCAAGTGCTGGCGCAATAAGCGCATCGAGCAAAGCAGCCGCGATGTCCTGCCGCTGGTATGGAATGACGATGACGAGGGGTAATCGACCACCGAAGCGCAACCCACAAATGTAACCTGCAAAAATGATACTTTGTACTCTCGCCCGACTGATTGCGACACAACCTATATGGATGCGCCCCGAAGTGACGATATGGCTTGGCGCTATCGCAAAAGACATTGCACAAGGACGTCACGACATAGACGCACATGATTATGCCAATGTTGAGTCTCCCACCCTGCGCACCGGCGATGATGCCGCGCTCGAGGCTCATCAGCGATATATCGATATACATATACCCTTGGATGGTCCCGAGACTATAGGCTGGGCCCCCACGGATACCCTTACGCACATTGTCGCACCGGGATACGATGCCGAACGGGATATTGCTTTCTACAATGATGCAGCGCATACATATTTTGACGTACATCCAGGAGAATGCGCGGTTTTTTTCCCCGAAGACGCACACGCCCCCAATATCGGCATACCGGACAAGTGCCACCGCAAAATTTGCGTGAAAATTGCCGTGACCTCCGCAGACTAAACCTTGAGGCTCGTCTCAAGTCTAATCGCTGAATAGGGTCGAGAAAAATTCCGCGACCAAGGTTGGAGGGAATCTCCGTTCCACCCTACAAATTCAAAGCAATACAACGAACAAACATAAGAAAAGATGAAACGAATCACCGCCGCCATCGCAGGTCTGGCACTAAGTATAGCACCGGCCATAGGGGCTAATGTCGAATTCAAAAACGAGAGCATCAATTACAAAGTGATGTTCAAATGGGGCATGGTCAATAAACAAGCCGGCCATGCGACCTTGACCATACGCAACAACGGCTCGCAATACTATACTCGCCTCACCGCCGCATCCGAGAAATGGGCGGACCACTTATACAAAGTGCGTGACACCCTCAACGGCATCATCGATTACGCCCGCTTTCGCCCGATATATTACGAGCGTATAGCGCACGAAGGCTCGGACCACAAGCACGACACGGTCAATTTCAGCTATATAGGCGCACAGGTCAAGGGCAAGTGTACTCGCCGGAAGTATGACAAAAAAGGCAATATGGTCGTAGACGAAAAACGCGAATTAGGCGCCATGGGCACAACCGTGGATATGCTTACGTCATTCTACTATATGCGCCAACTGCCATATAACACTTGGAAGAAAGGACACGTACTTACCATCAACATCTTCAGCGGCAAGCGCAAGGAACTGCTCACCATAAAGTACGTCGGAGTCGAAACCATCAAGTACGACAAAAAGAAGTACCAATGCCATCACATCACCTTCATATTCACCAGTGACGGCCGCACCCGAACCAGCGAAAATATGGACGCCTGGATTACGACCGATGCTCGACGCCTGCCCATAAAGCTCGAAGGCAAACTGCCCGTCGGCAAAGTCCAATGCTTCTATACCGGCGGCTAATCCAAAGCGCTTAATACCATACGAAGCGGCGACATCCGTCAAAGGATGCCGCCGCTTCGTTTATCATGTTTTCGTGTACTTTGCGCCCGAGACGTTAATTTCGCCGACACGTCAGTCACTATCAGGCACGAGAGCGGCCACACACGGATTGTACAAGTAATATCTCGCATTGAGTAAAGTGCCGTTTTCATCCTACCCCTATAAAAACAAAAAATCATCAACCATCTCGGTCGACGACTTTTGCATCTCTGACGGCTCGTTTGCCGTCTTCAATAATCCTTACTTAACCTTAAATATAATATTAACCCTAAAAACCTAAAAACTAATCTTATTTACCCTAATCGAAATTGCCACCTTTGCATATGCATTGGAAAGCAACGTATGATAAGTAGATAAATCTCTATAAAACTTTAGATGCCTAATAAGGCTGGCCTTTTAGCCATTGTTGCGTTGCGAACTCTTTCGCAAGAATTACGATGCAAAATTACGTCCGTTGTCAAGCCTTCACAAGAAAATATAACAATACAGAAGTGCTTTTTTAGACTAATACAGCCAGTTAATATTGACTATCAATAATATAGAAGTATTGAAATTTAGATAATATATAGGTCGAATATAAGGTCAAATCAATAAATTATTCGTATATTTGCAGCGTCAAATACGCCGAAAGGCATCGCTATACCTCGAAAGTGGCATACAACGATACTTACAGACGATAGCCCCTGCAATATGAGAACAGACACATCTATACATACGATAAAGCTAAAACGTGCACTCGCGCTATTAGTCGCAATAGCGTATTGCTCCATCGCATTATGCGCCAAGCATGATATTCCTCGAATTTTGAACAAGCTTGACAAGTACGTACACAACTGGGAGGAATACGCTACGCGTAACGACCGAGCACTTATGCAAATGGAGAAATCCCTATCCACGGCATCGCCCAAGCAACAAGTCAAGACCTACGAGAAACTGGTGTGCGAGTATCGACATGTCAACGTCGATTCGGCTCTGCGATGTATTGACGATGGCCGAAGACTGGCGCACGAAATGGGTGACTCGATATCCGTTCAGCGCTTCGACATCCTGGAGTACACGGTGATGCCAATATACGGCCTTGTCAAAGACGCCATAGACCAATACGAGGGCATGTCGGTAGACAGCGTTTATGCAGTCAATAAAGAGCTGTATTTCAACGCCGGAGACCTAATATACAAATATGCGGCAGATTTTTACAAGCGACCGGAAAACAAGATGCTTTATGCCGACAAATCGGAACAAAGCGTCGATTCGCTGCTCAAATATATGGACAAAAAAGATCCCGAGTATCGCTTTCAGCTACTAAATCTCGAATTTTCACGCAATTCGTCGACAAAAGCGCTCAAAGAGATGGAGACATTGCTGCTATCCATACCATTTGAATCTCACCTATACGCACGTACGGCAGCAATCATCGGACAGACATACCTCAAGGACTCGTACCATATCGATGACGGCATCTATTACTTGGCATTGTCTGCTATGAGCGACATCGCCACCGGCAACAGGGAAACGACATCTCTGCACCGTCTGGGCAAGCTGCTGTACGATCGCAAGGACATTACACGCAGCTACGAATACCTCACCCTATCATTGGCCATAGCTGTCCAATCGGGTAGCCGTTTGCGTTCTATCGAGATTGCGGAAGCGCTACCGCTTGTATTTGCCACGACCCAAGATATGGAACGTAAGAGCACGCGAAACATGACGTTGGTCGTGATTGCACTCAGCATCTTATTGATTGTCAGCGGCGCTCTGATGTTGTTCTTCGAACGCAACCGTCGCCGACTGGCACGCATGAAGGTAAGATTGCAAAATTCCGTAACGCTCAAAGACCAGTATATACGCAAAATCCTGTCACTATGCGGTGTATATCTCTCGGCTCTGGAGGACTTCAACCGCATAGCAGGGCGCAAAATCAAGGCCGGCCAGGTCGTAGACCTTCTCAATATGATTGAGAGCGGAAAGATTATGCGCGATCAACTGCAAAATTTCTATGAGGTGTTCGACTCGGCATTCTTGATGGTATACCCGGACTTTGTCAACGAAGTCAACAAGTTGTTCGAAGATAATAAGCAAGTGGCTGTACCCGAAGGCGAAAGATTGACGCCCGAGCTGCGCATCCTCGCCTTCATGCGCCTGGGATTGGACGACAGCAGCCAGATCAGCAAATTCCTCGGACTATCGCTCAATACCATATACACATATCGTAATAAGATGAAAACACGTGCTCGCGATCGCGATTCCTTCGAGCAGCATATTCGCAGCATCGGTTCTATCGAATGAGACGAGCACAGGGTATAGGCAGAGCGCTCCACGAATTCTTTGATTTCCCGAATCAAGCCTACCGCTTTCAGAAGCCGACACATACAAACACGGGGCTGAGAAGAAGGGAATAATGCGAGCTTCCGGATACAAGACGTTGCCCGAATCTGCCAGACAACAAAAAAATGCACTTATATTTCCGCACATTCTTTGTTGGCGCATTGTCCTATCGGACAATATATTGGCACAGATAGCCGAAAATATGCATTTATATAATTGCAAAAAGCAAAAAACATACTTGACAGACGCTGTCCGATAACCTATCTTTGCAAATACAAATAAGGTTTAATTTATACCAAAGTAAGAATTTTAGGATTTTTGTAGTATCAAGCCGGCACGTCTGCGAAGACCCGCCGGCTTAAGTCTATATAATAACACCTATGGCTCTCATCCACTCCAAATTCAAGCCAAGTATGATCCGGCCCGTCCGATGGGCTCAATACCCTCGAGGTACAGCGAACTACAAGGTGGAACTTTGGAAGTACTTTTCGATACATGATACTTTACCGGTACACCCGAGGAGCTCAGCAATGCATCAGGGGAGGGTGAATCGGAAGGTTTGCACTGCCAACCAAAGCCTCAAGCTATGAGTAAACCTGTCTCAGACACACTTTTTGGAACAGTATCGGCTTGTTTCGGATGCTTACACACTACCCAGACCTTGCATCAACCTTTGGGCTCTACACAACATACCAAAAGTCCGATGCAAAAAAAGGGCCTGCCGTTTCCGGCAGGCCCCGACCCGCAATTGATAAATAGTAATTGAGTTCTATTATTCAGAAATTAACCTAAAAGGTCCGGGTCAAAAGTTTATGGTTTAAAAGCCTGAAAATTTCGTATGAAATAGTCTTCGGTAAAATTATTCAGCGCTTACCACCCATGCGTCTTTACCATCGATGGTAGTCTTTTCGGCCTTGTATCCATCGGGAAGCAGGCTGGGAGCACCTTTTTCAGGAGATTTGGTGGGGTCAAACTCGAAGAATGTACCGCCCTTAATGACTATCTTGGCTGTACCATTGACGAAGTTTGCGTCATAAGCGTTGACATTGTATCTTGCACCGTAAGACAGGCCGTTGTCATATACCTCGAAAGTACCGCCGTTGATCTCTACCGTGCCGTTGTAAACGTATACTGCAGTGTCATTGCCCTTGAAGTTGCCGCCATTGATGACAACCTGACCGCCATAATTTACATCGATAGCGAAGTCTTCAATGTAGTTGGGAGCTTCGGCAATAGCACCGGTAGCAGGCAGGACATTGCCCTCGCCATTGATGGTGAGTTTACCACCGCGTACGCTGATCAAGCTCCATATTTCGGGAGCGCTGAGATAGAATTTCTTACCGCCGATGATATCGTGGCCGTTGAGGTCGAGCGTAGCTTCCTTGCCTGCGAGGTTCAGAACGATAGTCTCGTCAAGGGTGATGTTGGCTGTAAGAGCGACATTCTTGCCGGCGTTGAGTTCGGCAATGAGGGTCTCGGTATCAGCCACGCCTACTACTTCGTAGTCGGGTTCGTTGAAACCGGGTTCGATTTCGACATTGACGTTGAGGGCATTGGTCAGCAGGCTGCCGTAGATATTGGTGCGGAAATTGCGCTGTACGGGCACGTTGTTGAAAGTGATGGCACGTTCTTCGCCCTTGGTGCTCTTGACGCCGAAGCCGACTTCTACAGTCTTCTTTTCGTTCACCAGCAGATAGTTCATGGCCAGGTAGTCATACTCTTTGCCTTTGATGGTCATTGTGCCGACTGCAAGCGCATTGTAGTCGTAAGGCAGCTCGGCTTCGCCTTCGACAGCACCGGACACGAGGTTGAGCTTATTGGCCACGTTCTTGACTACTACTTTAGTCTCTTGGGGGGTGAAACCGGCAGCGGTAGCAGCAGTTATGTCATCGGTCAGGATGTTGAGCTGTGCAAACGGACGATACAATTTGGCGCTAATAGTAGCGTTTCCGGCCACCTTGTAAGTCGTAGTGTTGAAGAATGCATCAAGAGACTCGTTGTTGGCTTTCAGACCTTCGTAGTGGGCTGTAACGGTCTGAGTGGCCTTATCGAAGCTGTAGATGCTGTTGGGAGCGGCTGCAAAGAATACGAAGTCATATTCCTTGCCGGTGGTCAGCTGAAGGGTGATTGTAGCCTTCAGGCCGGACATGGTGGCTTTGCCGACAGTGGCATCGGCACCGCCGGTGCATACTGCAAGGGCTTCTTGCTTACCCCTTTCGTACACTGCATAGGTCAGATCTGTGGCGGTAGTGCCTTCGCCATAACGGGATTGGAGACCTTCGGGCAATTGGAGTTCCACTGCCACGGTGCTCTTAGCGCCTGCAGGTTCTACTGCGGGCTCTTCGGATGAGCATGCGCCAAGCATCAGCATAGATGCGATGGCTGCAAGTGAAAATAATGATTTTTTCATTGATATAATATTTAGGAAATTAAATATATTGCTCTGTATTACGGGGCAGACGCTCGGATGCGCCAAACCTCTGCCCCTTATTTCGTTGTCTGATTAGAGAACGCGTCCGATAAGTTCGTTACGTACATTGCTGCCGTCACCGGTGCCGTTGGCCGTAACGTTGACGTTGGTAGCGGTGCAGTTAACTATTCGGTCGACATAAGTCGCTCCTACAATTTGGCCGGCATCGCGTGCTGCATCGATATTGGTATTGGATACGCTGCAATTGGTGACGTGTGCTGGGTCGGTGAATATTCCGACGATACCGCCGACCTTAGCGCCCTTGGCTGCGCCGTTGACCTTGCTGCTGAGGGTTGCATTGTTCACATGGCAATTGGTTATCTGAGCCTCCGGAGTTACGTGGTTTTCGATGTATCCGGCCACAACGCCGGTATATCCGTTGGCAGTAATTTTCACACCGTCAAATTTGATATTCTTGATATTTGCGCCATTGTTGAGCCATCCGAAGAAACCGGCAGCGACCGTATTACTTGTCGACACCTGATTGATGGTCATATTCTTGATGGTGTGGTTCTTGCCATCAAAAACGCCTTGGAACTGCTGATTTCCGGTTTGGCCTATAGGCTCCCAGTTGATGCCGGTCAGGTCTATATCC
Organism: uncultured Muribaculaceae bacterium; assembly: GCA_934590135.1. GTDB lineage: Bacteria > Bacteroidota > Bacteroidia > Bacteroidales > Muribaculaceae > CAG-873. The sequence continues at coordinate 1,518 of CAKTOT010000044.1, read as the reverse complement.
GCGCCCAATTCAAAGGTGAGTTTCTTATCGGCGTAAGACATCTTGGTTTCGTTTACCTGCTTGGCAAACTTCACAAGGCCTTCGGCGGTGGTGAATACCACGCGGCAGTTGGATACGGTGGGCTTCAGCGAATTGTAGCTATGGTATGCATACATACCCTGGCCGCCGGGTTGTACATCTCGGAAGGTGCAATTCTTGATATCGCAGGAAACAACTTGCTGGTCGGTAAGTACTGCAGCCTTGCCGGACAGATCATAGAATTCGCAGCCGTCAATAGTTATCTTGATCTGACGTTCTGTCTTATACTGTTCGTGAGCCTTGACGCCGCGATAGCCGTTGGAGATTTTGCAACCGTTCAGAAGAACTTCGCCGTTCGAAATCCACAGGCAGTATTCTTCGGACTGGTTGGACGGAAGTGTCGAGATGCCCTTGAATACGCAGTTGTTGGCCGTAGTCTTGGAGCCTTCAAACATCACGCTATTGTTGAAGGTGACGTTGTTGAAGGTGTATTCACCGCCCTCGAACTCGAGGTAGCAGAATTCCCATGCGGTTTCGCCACGCTCGTATGCATAAGCGGTTTTGTCTATGATTGTACCATTGGTGATATTGGTCTTGCCGGCGTTTACGAAGCCACCGGAACCGGTCATTGTCAAGCTCTTGCCGTTGAGGTCGAGATTGATTGTGCTCTCGGGATTGGTAAAGCATTTATTGGCACCGCCACCGGCGTTACCGGTTTCCCAAGTTGTCGTACCTTGAAGCACTACATTGTATGTACCTGCGTCACCGGCATTAACGGCCTCTACAGCTGCCGCAAAGTTGGAATATTCCACACCGTTAACTTTGGCTGTTGCTTCAAACTTCTCTCCTTCGTAGCCGGGCTCATTGAAGTCGGGAACGATTTCGACGTTGATGTTGACGCTGTTGGTCAGCAGGCTGCCGTAGATATTGGTGCGGTAGTTGCGCTGCACGGGCACGGCGTTCACGGGAAGTGTGCGGGTTGCGCCATCCTTAGCCTTCACTGTGAATTTCACGTCTACGAGCTGCTTGTCGGTGCTCATCAGCAGATAATTCATCGACAGGTAGTCATAGCCGGTCTTGGGGAAAGCCTCGCCGGTGGGCAGGGCGTTGGCTGCGAAAGTGACGGCTGTCGGATCGCCCTGCTCTACCGCACCTGTGAGCAGATTCAAGCTCTTGTAGGTGGGTACGGTGACGGTGACACTCTCGGCTTCGAAGCCGGCAGCCTTGGCGGCGGCCAAGTCGTCTGTACCGATATTCAGCTGTGCAAAGGGACGATACAGCTTCACTGTCTCGGTGGTGTTGCCGGTCACGGTGATGCTTTGCACGGCATAGAAGGCATCGAGTGCCTCGTCGCTTGTCTTAGCGCCTTCGTAGTTGGCGCTTACCGTGAAGTCAGTGGTGTTGAAGGTATAAGGTGCACCTTCGGCTGCGGCCCAGCATACAACCTTATAGGTCTTGCCGGCAGCAAGTTGCAGGTTCACCTGCTTGGTCAGGTTGATG
>CAKTOT010000043.1 GCA_934590135.1 uncultured Muribaculaceae bacterium | reverse complement strand
CACATCAAGAAAGAGGGGGTGCCCGCAGGGTGCCCCCTCTTTCTTGATAACGCGATGAGAATCGAACCCGAGGAGAGAGGTTCGTAATCGCGGAGCGCTTGCGCAACGAAGGGGAGCAAGAATCCCTCCAGCTCCACATCAAGAAAGAGGGGGTGCCCGCAGGGTGCCCCCTCTTTCTTGATAACGCGATGAGAATCGAACCCGAGGAGAGTAGGTTCGTAATCGCGGAGCGCTTGCGCAACGAAGGGGAGCAAGACCCACTCCGGTTTCACATTGAGAAATAACAATATCTTATATTCAAGCTGTTATAGCCATTATTGCGGCTTAATGGGTTAAAATTAAGCCAATATTTGAATCTATATTTTCAGCCGATCAAAAAAAATGGTGGTATGGTGTAACTTTTCGGGAAACGGTGCGTCTAACAATATACGATGAAGACAATAGCGACATCAGCCGAATCTAAAGATAAGGAAGCCCGCTTCAAGGAGCTGTTGCGTAAGCACAATACGATGCTCTATAAGGTGTGCTTTCTGTATCATGGTGCTGATGCGCCCGTTGATGATCTGTATCAGGAGACCGTGGCCAATATTTGGAACGGTATGGACAGTTTCGGCGGACGTTCCGACATTACTACATGGCTGTATCGTACCGCCATCAACAGCTGCATTTCGTGGCATCGACGCGTCAGTCGCCACCGCGGGACCGTAGACCTTGACCACGCCCTCGAAATTTTGGCCGATGATGACAGCGAACGTGCCGAAAATCTCCGCGTCCTATATCGTATGATTTCGCATCTCGATCCGCTGGAAAAGGCGTTGATAACCTTATGGTTGGACGAGCGTGATTACAATGAAATCGCTGACATCACCGGATTGACGCGTGCCAACGTGGCCACGCGGCTTCATCGAATCAAAGCCAAATTACAAAAACAATTGCAAGAATAAGAATATGCCCACACATGATATAGACTATCTCAAGCGACAATGGAATGGCGTAAAGCCTTCCGCCGATGCTACGCGTACCCTTGCAGATATCAATGTCAAGGGCCTTGACCGGGCGCGCACGCTTACGGGTAAGGTTGCGCGTCAGCATCTGGTGGCGGCCATAGCCGGGTTGCTATTGCCTCCGCTCATCTTATGGTTGGCCGAGGAGATGCCGGTGTCGCCGGCGCTGATAATATGCTATAGTGCCTACGGCATATTCTGCGCTATCACCAACTTTTATGTATATAGGCGCGTCCATCGTAGCGACTATGTCAGTCTCCCCGTAGTCGAGGCCGCCGAGCGTGTAGCTGCGACCACGCGTCTTATAGGCCGCATGCGCGTTGTCGGCACTATTTTGATGACTCCTGTGCTGGTTATGCTGTTTGCGGAGATGGCGGCAGCCGGAGATGTGTACGTGGTTTATGGCGGTATTGTGGGTGCCGTCATAGGCACTATCGTGGCTGTCATTCTGTGGCGTCGCATGAACCGACACCTCCGTCTTTTGCGCGAAATCTTCTCTCAAGACGACGCCGACCCCGCCGAGTGACGCCAATGTTGTTTGGAGAAGTATTGTCTATTCAGCGCCCTTAAGACTGTCAAGCGATGGTTGCGGACATCTACATAAATATCGGTAATGCCTTTTCGGCAGTTAGGCTATGTTTGATTTGTAATAGGCATTAGCCGATGAGATGGCGCAGCATCGTCCCATCGGCGCGTAATACCATAATATAATAACGCGAGTTCCGGATGCCGAACTCGCGTTTCGAGTTTTGATATGGAGCGGTTTTATCGCTTTTGAAGCATGATTTGCCGGTTGAGCTGATTTTTAGTATAAAGAGAGACTTTGAGTATGCCTTATTTTCTTAAAAATAATAGTTGTTCTCATTTAGAAATTTTTTGCCGTGATATTGTTGATATATGAATATAAATGTATATCTTTGCGGTGCAGCCGGAAATCTATAGGCCGGCAATAATAGCAAAATGACATCCTAAACATCAAAAGCATTCTATGAAATCGTTATTACTTACCATTGTGTCAGCCATATTGGCTACGACAGGCGTTTTAGCGCAAGGTACGATGACATTCACGACGTCGGCCCCCAAGGGGACGGAAGTGCGAATTCTCGCTAATGTCGTGTCTGCCACGCAACCGGTGACCATTGACTTCGGCAATGGCGTGGCGCAGAAATTCACAATCGATCCCGACCAAGCCGCATGGCAGCGCTGGATCACCGGAACCATAGAAGGTACTACCATCACCGTGTCCGGACAGGTGACCGAGTTTCAGCTCCAAAATGCTCAGCTGACATCCGCCGCCATCGACGGTATGTCAAAGCTCGCGAAGCTTGACTTGAGCAAAAACACACTCACATCTTTTGAGTTGCTCTCGGTGACTCCTCTGACAAGCCTCAACTTGTCGTACAACAACATCCAGAACTCGCCGTCGACCAATCCCACACTTACGCTTGAGAATTGCGGCAAGACGTTGGAATGGCTTACACTCAACAACAATACGGGGTTGCAGTGCCTCAACGTGCAGAGTCTGACAGTGTTGAAATACCTGACTCTCAACAATTGCCCGGACTTTGCCTCGATATTCATCTGCTTGCCCGAAAGCTCGCAGAGCACACTGACGAGCATAAACCTGAGTAACTGCTGCCTGAACAACTTCTATCCCGTGTCGCTGCCCGCGCTGCGTACGCTCATACTCAGCAACAACCGACTGATGACCGCCGGCACCGACAATCCCTTCGTTCTCGGAGACTATCCCGAACTGACCTCTTTGGCATTGAGTAACAACAAAAGCGTAAGCACGCTGGATGTGACCAAATGCACCAAACTCGAAGAACTGTTCATAAACGGGTGCAACTTCGAAATAATCGATGTATCGCAGGCCCCCGCTCTACGTACGCTCAATGTCGCAGACAACAAAATTCGCAGCCTCGACCTGGGCAACAATACCGCTATAAGCACGCTCAACATATCCGGCAATCCCATAAGCACGCTCGATGTGTCCAAGCTGCCGAGCATCGCATCTCTCAACATCAGCAACACTCAAATATCGCGTGTAGACCTCATGGAGGCCTACTTCCTGAAGAATTTCAATGCATCGAACACGTTGCTCGAATTTGTTGACCTCAACGGCCTGCAGGCAAACCGCGTTGAACGTATCGATTTGCGCAACTGCCCGAACTTCACCGCCGAGTCAATGAACTACACGCTGCGCACCGTCCCGGTGGCAAAATCGAGCTACAGCGAAGAACCCAACTTGCTCATTGCCGGCTCTAACGGCGAGCATGCCGACACAAGCTACCCGACAAGCTCGGACTTCCAGTGGAAATGTGACGTCCAAGGTGACGGCACGGCGACGAACTCCCCGGTAGCAGTCACCCTTGATGGTGCTACCGATACCGGCGAGAACAAGACCGGTAAACTCGAACACCTGTACTCACACTTTGGTATGGGGCTTGATTATGACCTCGACGTGATGCAGACCGAAGGCGGCAAGTTTATACTCTGCCAGTGGCAGCCGCTGTATTTCCAGACGGTGAAAAGCGTACAAGAAACCGCGCTCAAGGGCGTACCTATGTATGTCTATTCATATCCCGAAGAAGGTAAACGCTTCAAGAGCGTGACTGTAAACGGCAAGGAAATATTCAGCCCGTGGTTCATCGTGTCCGAGCCCTCTACCATCAAGGTAAACTTCGTATCCGAAATGGCATCGGTATCGTTTGACGTCAAGCAAGGACAAGCGATGTCTCTGCTTGTCAATACCGTGAAAGCCGGTAGCTCCGTATGGATCGACTGGGGCACAGGCGCTCGCACCGAATATACCAACCAGAAAGCCTACATATCCGGCAGCGATCGTCTCTCCGGCACTCGCATAGACGGCACGGCTGCAGGCACACGTGTCACCGTATACGGCGACCTCTCCGGCGTAGATGTTTCAGGCTTCGGCGAATACGCTGCAGAATTCGGCCTGTGGGACAACCACATTCAGGCTATGGATCTCTCCAACGCCCCCGATCTGAAATACTTCAACGGCTACTGGAACCCCATCAAGACTATCGACCTATCGCAGAACACCGCTCTCGAGGTCCTCAACCTCAGTTATACCGCTCTGAAGACCATCGACCTCTCTCACAACCCGAACATAATTATGCTTGAAGCATATTCGGACACATTCGGAGACGAAGAGGACGGCATTGCCTTGCTCGACGCTATCAACGTCTCCAATATGCCTTACCTCCAGTATCTTGATGTAAAGGGCAACAACATTTCGACTCTCGATGTGTCCAAAAATATATACCTCAAGTGGTTATACGCACAGAACAACAAAATTGCGTCAATCGATTTGTCCAAGAATACCGAACTTGTCGAGTTGAGCCTGTCAAACAACCTGTTGTCAAGCATCGACCTGTCAAACAACCCCGGCATCACGGATTTGGCTATCGGCAGCAACCTCCTTACCGGTATAGACCTCACCAAGAACTTGAAGATTGAAGATCTCAACGTTTCCTGCAACGACATTCACGCGCTTGACCTGAGCAAGAATTCCCAGCTGCAGTTTATTTACATAAACGGCAACGGCATGACCGCTCCCGAGCTCAACGAATTCTACTATACGCTTCCGCAACGCATCGACAAGGGTGATGACGAAGACGAACCCGCTATCAGCTACGACCTTGCCATCATTCAGGGAGGCGACAAGAAGCTGAATGAAGGAACACGTGCAGACTCGAGCATCGCTGTCGACCGCGGATGGACACCGAGCCATCAGGGAACTAACGGTGGTTGCGAATGGGCTTACCTCGACATCATCAACCCGATTCACGGCACTATCAAGGTCGTGGACGCGCAGGGCAAAGAATACACCAATGGTTCAAAGGTAACCAAATACCTGCCGCTGACTATTGTTGCTACACCTGAAGACGGCTATTCATTCAACTCGTATATCCTCAACAGCGAAGAAGCTGTTAAGAGCGACAAGTTTGAGATGCCCGGAATATACACCAAGCTCCAAGTCTCCTTCGCCAAAGGCGGCGGTGTCAATGATGTAGCCGCTGATGATATGACCGTCACAGCAGTACGCGGCGGCATCCACGTCAGCGCAGACTATGCCGTGGCCACTGTATACACCACCAATGGTGTCATCGCTGCAGGTGACGTGACTGTCGAAGGCGACCGTATGATCGAACTCCTGCCCGGATGCTACATTGTCCGCCTCAACTCCGGCAATGCAGTACGCACCGCCAAGGTAATCGTAAAATAACCCTCCTGAACAGAATATGACGCAGCCCGATGTCTCGGCAACGTCCGAGACCGGGCTGTGCCTTATAATATACCTGACAACATTATAACTCAAAACAGTATGAAAAAACTTTACGCAACAATGCTTGCCGTCCTCCTCGCCCTTCCGGTGATGGGACAAAAGACGGTGCCTTACAGCAGCGATATAGGCGTGAACAACGCCGTTGACCCTGATTGGACAGCAGTAAACAGTGGCAGCAGAGGGTCCAAAGGCTTCACTTGGGACCAGCAGACAAAAGACTTCTCCACCCCCGGCACTAAGGGCGGTGTGTATCACGCATACGACAGCGACTATGCGGCAAATTGCTGGGTAATGTCGCCGATGATTACACTTACCGCCGGAACGGAGTACACGCTTAAATTGTGGACAAAGACTCGCGGCACGGATTCCGAAAAATTCGAAGTTCGTATGGCCACCGAGCGCACGTCTGCGGCGATGAACGCCGGCACTCAACTGATACGTAATGAGGATTATCAGCACTCATCCGACTTTGAGCTACAGCAGATGACCGTTACGGTCACTACCACCGGCGACTACTCCTTCGGCATACACTGCTTCAGCGATGCCAACTCATACGATTTTTACGTCACCGGATTTTCCATTACGGGCGGTGGCGGCGACCAGCCGGATCCCGGTCCGACACCATCTACAGCCAAAGCCCTCCCGTACGAGGACGATTTCAGCAGTTCCGCAACATTCTCCGCTGACTGGAAATCCGTTGCAGGACCCAATGCAGCCACGACAGCAGCTTGGGCATACAATTCATACTCGAAGTTTGCAGAGTTCGATTCGGCCAACGGCATCAAGGAAGATAACTGGCTTGTGTCTCCGGCCATCAACTTCGATGCCGCCGGCGACTACATACTCAAAGTTACCTGCACCATCTACGGCGACCTCGGTTTTGCCCTCGGCACTTCCGATACCGACATGAGCGGTTACACCGAGCTGGCCTCGTATGACAATCTCAGTGAGTTTGACAAGGAATGCGAAGTACCCTTCACGGTCACCACGCCGGGCGAATATCATATCGCATTCCACGCTAAGGCTGAAAAAGGCTCGTATATGGGCTACCGCATCAACTATGTCAAGGTGATCAAGAACGTAGTCGTTCCGGCACTTGTGACCGACCTGACAGCCGTGCCGCAGGGCGATGAGCTTAAGGTCAACCTCACATGGACCAATCCCTCCGTTGACCAAAACGGCAAGGCACTTGCAGCCGAGCCGCTGACCGTCAAGTTGTACCGCAACGGCGAGTTGTTCCGCGAAATCAGCAATTGCGAAGTCGGCGCTGCACTGGGCGTTATCGACCAACCCGCAGCTGCCGGCGTTTACTCATACTATGTAATGGCATACAACGCCAACGGCTGTATCGATAAAGACCCGATCAGTGTCAATGCCGGATATGTGGGACATCCCACGGCGACTGTGCCTTACGCCTTTGACGCATCCAAAGCGGATGATACCCAGACCGGTATATTCACCATACTTGACGGCAATGCAGATGGCAACACTTGGGTGTTTGACTCCGCAAGCTGGAGCAAGTCTTTTATGTCAAAAATGCCCACCGACACCAAAGCCGACGAGTATCTCGCATCGCCTTACCTGCAGCTCACCCCGGGCTACTATCGTCTGAAAGTCAGCATCAACGCTCGTTACAACACCTATGAGATAGGTTATGCTACCGATCGTCACAACCTCGCATCATCCTTCGTCAAACTTGACGAAGCAAGCGATGTGCAGGAATACGGATACCAGACGCGCGAAGTGATAATACCTGTCGAAACAGAAGGCGAATACCTATTGGTAGTGCACCACATAGGCAAGACAACCAAATCTGCATACTCGGACATAAAGATTCAGACCATCGAGCTCGCTGCGCAGCCCATTCTGCCGCAGCATGTTACAGGCCTGAAGGCCGCTGTCCTCGAAGACAAATCCGTCTCCTTGACATGGGAAAACCCGACACTCGACATCGTAGGCAAAGCCCTCGCCGACAACGAACAACTCGGCTACACCGTATATTGCGATGATACCGCCATCCATACGGAGGAAGTGTCTGCCGATCATACTCCCGGCGGCGAGGAGTCATACGTCGTGAGCGATATCACGCCGGGCAAACATAAATTTTCGGTAGTGATACGCAACGCCAACGGCGAGGCCGAGGGCGAAGCTCCTTGCGACTACGCCTACAACGGCGACTTCACGGCGATACCTTACACCGCCACCAACTTCTCGGACTGGCAGGTAGTGTCCGCTACTTCGTCGTACAACACCTGGAGACGCGACGATGAAACCTCACTCTACTCCTGGAGCAAGTACTACGGCACTCCCGAAGCAGTGTATCTCACCTCCCCCTACTTCAAGCTCGAGAACGGTCGCATATACGACGTCAAAGTGACAGTAACGACAGCCGAGGATAACGATGTAAAATGGGACCTCTGCACGGCCAAGACTGCCGACGCATCGGCAATGCTCAGCATCCTCTCGGATACCACTCCTGCCGGAACTACGCACGAACACTCCTTCAAAATCAAGGCCGAGAGCATTGCACTCTATACGGAAGGTAATGTTGACGAGGCCGAGACAGTCTATACCATAGACCCCGCAAACAGCGTGTTCAGTATCGTTCCGAAGTCGTTGGGCAAGATGACTATCAACGCTTTCAGTATTGAGCTGGATACAAATGCTGCCGCCGACATCACCGATGCTCAGGGCAGTATGACGTATAACGATGGAATGCTCCACTTCACCGGAAAGGCCACAGGGCTGGTTGTTTGCGACTTGACGGGTCGTGTGCTTCTCTCTGTGCCGGTTTGCACCGAAAGTGTGCCTCTTACAGGCACGGGCATGATGATTGCAACCGCCAACATCGACGGCAAGGTCGTGACGCTCAAAGTGATTAAGTAATTCGTTTCTTAATATAAGATAGCCGGAGGGCGCACTCCACAACGGGGTGCGCCTTCTGTCTTCTTTTATCGGACAGAAATCTTTGCACAGACCATTTGGCTTGCGGTAAACATCCGAAACAGGCCGGTATGTTTTTTTGGGGGGGTATGGCTCGCGTTTGTTAATTAAATATTCTTAACTCCAAGCGGTTGCTGTGATAAATAGAATGTCGGTAAATTTGCAGTATGTGTGGTAGTCGCACATCAATCAGTGCCTTATGATTGATCTGATGGTATCTTAACACCACCTTTCAACGCCATGCCATATTTGCGAGGCTTGTCCACGATTTTGCTGACACTCATAGTGGATTATGGGTGGGCATCTTCGGGTGTTGCCACAAGCCGATTTGTATGCCATGGAGTTGGGCTGACCGAGCGCGACGGACGGCTTGAAAATGACACATGGCATCTATTATTCTATGATGGTTGTGGCCGTCAGGTGGCCAAGTTGCGTTGTTCGATGACGGATGGCGAGCTCGCAGAATTTAAATCAGTATGCCGCACGGCCTCGCTGACGACTGCGGCGGACGAATACGATCGTGGCGGCTATGCCCTGACGCCCGTTCCGACGGCATGGCCCGGCGATGTGGTGTGGGCAAAATACTACGACGACTACCGCTTTGTCGCCGTGCGCGGCCTCGGCGCGAGCTTCGCAAAAAAAGCCCATACGAGAATTTCTATGTAGTGCCATTTAACCCACCGACGAACAAAGCGGTATTGTGCATGATGAAAGCAAAACTCAGAAATAGATTTACCTGCATTATTATGTGCGTTGACTATGTTTCTAAAGATCCATCCAAGCCGCTCACGTCAGTGCCTGACGGTGAACGTATAGCACCATACAAGTTTGATAATCCTGAGGCATTTTACAAGGTGTTATTCCCATACGCCGACAAATAGCCTTTCCGAATATCCCTATAGTAAGACAAGTAGGCTCCGGGTAATAACCGATTAGCCTACTTGTCTTATTGTTTTGTGGAGTAGTTTATGCCCGGGATTACTCGCCGAGGATGGTGGCGACGATGCGGCGTGAGCCGCCGTGATTGCGGAACTCGCAAAGGTATATGCCCTGCCAGATGCCCAAGTCGAGGCGCCCTTCCGCTATGGGAAGGGTGAGCGTTGACCCAACGATTACCGATTTGGCGTGGGAGGGCATATCGTCCGAGCCTTCGTCTGTATGCAGGTAGAACGGCGCGTTCTCGGGGACGAGGCGGTCGAATATGGCGGCGAGGTCGCGCCGTACGTCCGGATCGGCATTCTCGTTAAGTGCCAGAGCGGCCGAAGTGTGCTGTATCAGCAGGTGCAGCAGCCCGGTTCGGGGCAGTGTCGGCAGCTGTCGCAGCACGTCCGAGGATACGAGGTGAATGCCGCGCGGGTAGGGGCGCAGTGTGATATGAACTTGCTTTATCATAATTTATTAGGGATTTCGGGGAAGGCGGGGTGTGCGAGTCGCGGATACGGCGTTGGCGGCGGACGCCTCTCTTCGGATGTTATGACACGCCGAGGAGAGCTGTCGCTGAAAGGCATTGGCAGCCTCTCTTGGGATTATGACACGCCGATGAGTTCGATGTCGAATACCAGGGTCGATCCGCCGGGGATGCCGGGCTGGTTGATACGTCCGTAGCCCTGCTCGGCCGGGATGTAAATCTCCCAGCGGTCGCCTACGTGCATCTGCTGCAGGGCTATAATCCATCCGGGAATAAGTTCGCGCAGACGGAAAGCCGGGGCGACGCCCGAGCGGCTGCTGTCAAAGGCCTTGCCGTTGATGGTTCGGCCTGTGTAATGGGCCACTACTACGCTGCTGCGATTGGGCTTGGGTCCTTTGGGGTTGCCGCTTTTGATGACCTTGTAAAGTATGCCCTTGTCGAGGGGTGTTACGCCCGGCTCGGCGGCCTTATCTCTGAGCCATTGGCGGTTTCGTTCGATATATTCTTGTTTGGCCATAGGCTATTTGTCGCTGTCAAAACGTGTGGCCATAGGTGCCACCATATCCATACGTGTCACGTCCGGACACACCGGAACGATGGAGGTGTATCCTTGTGCGAGCCAATACTCGTCGGTGTCGGTGGCTTCGGGCTCTTCGTTGCAAAATCGTCCGGTGAGCCAATAGAAGGGGTTTTGATGCGGGTCGATGAACCGCTCGAATTCCTCGCTCCAGTGTCCGCGCGCGGCGCGACACGTGCGTACGCCCTTGGGGACGATATGTGCCGGGATATTGATATTCAGAGCGGTAAACTCCGGGAGGCCCTTATCTACAATCTCGGCAGCCAGTTGTGCCACCTGCGGCGCCGACAGCGAGAAATCGGCCATTGGCGAATGGTGCAGCAGGGAGAAGCCTACGGCTGTGATGCCGTTTGTACAAGCCTCCATGACCGCGCCCATAGTACCCGAATAGGTCACCGCATTTCCGCTGTTGCTGCCGTGGTTGATGCCCGAGAATAGGAAGTCCGGGCGGCGAGGCATCACCGCGTGCAAACCCAGCTTGACGCAGTCCACCGGGGTGCCGGAGATGCTGAATACCTGTGCATTGCCGTAATCCGGATGGCGGCGTATGCGCAGCGGCCCATCTACGGTCAATGCTGATGATTGTCCCGATTGGGGACGCGCGGGCGCCACGATGATGACATCGCCCAGGGGCATGGCGGCATCGGCAAGTGCACGTATGCCGGCGGCTTCGATGCCGTCATCATTCGTTATCATTATCAAAGGTCGTTCCATAGTCGTGTCGTATTGATTTTAGCGTTCGGCACGAGCATCGTGTCGACATCGCGTTTGCAAGTGCAAAGGTACGCATTTTTGACGACAACTTCCTTGGTTGCCCCGACCTGCGAGATGCCTACAGCCGAGATGTGCTGTAGGTAGGTGCACCAATGCAAGCAAAATTAGTCGAGAGTCAAAATTTTAGGACGGCAGAAATGCCGTAAGCGAAAAAAAATTCGTAAGTTTGTAGGACAAAACCGGGGACTTCGGACGCATGGCGCGGCCGAAGCCGTCGGACATATATCGAAAAGTAAGGCAATAATCACGCTAACAGCATAATAACTCCCAATATTATGGCTAAATTGCAACTATATATAACACGATCTACGGGGACATTCAATTCGCAATTGAATCTCAACCCCAACGAAGATATACGTTCGTATGTCAAGGATGTGCGCGGCGTATTGTCTACCGTAGATTATGACGCTAACGAAAAGAATATATTTTACCTCTTGACTTCGGTGTCTGCCGGAGTCTTCGTCACCATACTTCGCACCATTCCCAATAATGCCGGTGATCACCTTGCCGCTTGGATATTTGTGCCTTCGGATATAGATATTTCGACGGCCGATCTGGTGTCGATGGTCAAGCAGACTACGCGTACCATTTCGGCCGTTAAGGTAAGCAGCGAAGATGTTGCGGCGCTACGCGCGACGTTTGGCCGTGACTATGCCGTGCTTCGTGATGCTCCACGATGCGTGGCGATGAATCCTTCCGGGCAGTGGGCATGGCGGCTCTACGGCGGCGATGCGGCCCCGTCCTTGGAGACATTCTTAGGCGACGGACTATGGCAGCAGTGCTATCTGCCGTATCGCGGCATACTGCTGGTGGATGCAGACCTGCAAGTGACGCCGGTGACGGCCGACCTCACGGCCGAGCCTATAGGCGGGACTGCCGCCATACTGCCTCCCGAGAAGAGCGATGACGGCTTTGACCCCTGGGTGTATGGTATGCGCCTTGACGCTCCCGTGCGCGCCACCATAGGCGACACGGTGACGGTGACATGGCGTCGCCAGGGCTTTGACGATGTGTCCGAGACCATCTCCGTGGATGCCGCCGAAGTGACGCCGCGTCAAATTTCGACAGACGATTCGCGCAAGATTATCACCCCGGCATCCTTCAAGGTTACGTCCCTGACAACGCACGCACAAATACGCGATTGCGAGATATTGGTCAATGGTCGCCCCATTACAGCCGTAGGCGAGGCCTTTACGCGCAGCGAGTTGGCGCAAGCCTCCGTATCGGTCAATGCCGAGGGTTACTTCCCATACTCGGGACGTATGGATTTGGCGACATTGACGCAAGCTCTGATACAACTTTCGGAGCGGCGCAAGATTTATCGCTTTGAGGTGCCGGTGAAGTCCAGCGACCTGGGTGCACCTATCAAATTTGATATTCTAAGCCAAAAGGCCTTGAATGACAGTCCTCTGGAAGGCTATGAGCTGACAGCGGACATACAGGAAGGGCAGAGCCGCACCAACCACTTACGGTATACCGGTGCCGGGGTGTGGCAGCACCGCCATGCCATATCTTTTGGCGCCGGATTGGTGATAGGCATTGTGCTGATGTTGCTGATGGGTACATGCTCCGGAAACAAGGATAAAGAAACGCTTGCTCCGGCGGCCAATCCCGATGATACGACGTCGGTGGCCTCGGCTCAAGGTCCGACCCCGGCAGCTCCGACCGTGATCACCGAGGACAAGACGCAGGAAGAGGCCGTGCAGCAGCCTGAGACAGAGCAAGTGCCTGCAACAGAGGACGTAAGCGCAGACAAGCCGGCAACCGAGCAACAGATAACAGCCGCGTGCAAGTACCTCGATGATAATAAGGTATGGACGCGTGCCGATATGGAAAAGCAGCCGGCGCTGCGAGGTCTGTACGACGATATGAACAATCTGCGCTACGAACGTCTTATCGAGGTTTGGGGGCCGAAATTGACCGCTTCGAAACTGTTTGCCGATGTAGCCAAGCATGCCGCTTTGGGCAAGCACAAGAAAGAACGTGTGCTCAAAGTCGGTAGCACTTACAATAAGCCCGGAGACGAGAGTATCAGCCACCAAAGCTACCTCAACCGCATAGACCCCTAACGGACGTGCATGCCCATCCGGCCGGCTACGGCATAGGTCATTCGAAACTCAAAAAACTGTGGAACCGCGAAATCGACAGCGACAATATCGAAAGCCCTCCTAAGCACGAGCCGATAACTGTATGTGCCGGAGTTCTTATCAGTCTTACTGAAAACTATTCAGTCCGAGAAATATCTATATAGCCCGAAGATTACACGAGAAACATCATACTTACACGATACATTATTATGAACTGCACAAAATACATAGCGACCATAGCGGCCTTCGCCATCGCAATTCAAGCATCGGCTCAGACTGCCGCACCGGTGTCCGTAGCCAATTACGGAGACGGCACATCTGTGACTGCCAGGGAAATAGCTCCGGGAATAATCAAAGTGACGCATACGCCTCTGGCCAAGCACGGCGCCGAGCGTCCCGTCATCACCACCGCTCCCATTGTCGAAACCGAAGTAGGGGGTATAACGCCATACGCAGAAGCAAAAGTATCGAACAATGCGCTGACAGTTAGCGCTAAATACAAAGGCTCGGTAATCGTAGACAAAGGCATCAAGGCCTTGCCTGCGAATGCCGACGGAGTGCAGCGCTATTCGCTGACGGTATCCACCGCCGAGGGTGCATCGTTGTACGGCGGCGGCGAGCGCGGTTATAGCCTCAATCTGGCCAATGATACGCTGGTGATGTACAACAAACAGAACTACGGCTATATAGGCAGTGAGCGTCGTCTGAAGCAGATGAATATTTCGATGCCGCTGCTGGTGTCTTCGCACGGATATGCTTTACTTTTTGACGATTACGGCACTGCGACAATGACCACGGGCAAGGATATAACTTACACTTTTGAGGATGCACGCCCCATATCGTACTACTATGTAGTGGGCAAGGATGCCTCACTTGCTTCGGTGACCACTGCTCTGACGGCGCTGACCGGACGTCAGGAGCTACCGCCGCTGTGGACCTTGGGATACATCAGCAGTCGGTACGGATACCATACGGATGACGAATTGAGTGGCGTTGTCGACTCGCTGCAGACACAGGGTTATCCCTTGGACGGCGTAGTGCTCGACTTGTATTGGTACGGGCGCGAGCAGGATATGGGGCGCCTTGCGTGGGACAAGCAACAATGGCCCGACCCGGACGGGATGCTCGAGTATCTCAATAAAAAGCATATCAACGTGGTCACCATTGCCCAACCCTACGTGCTGCGCAACGGTCGCGGCGTTGACAATTACAATGCCTTGGCGCCCAAGCATATGTTAGTGATGAATAAAGATAGTGTAGACCGTCCGCTTGACGTTACCATCTGGGTCGGTCAGGGTGGAATGTTTGATGTCTCGAATCCGCAGACGCGTCAATGGTTGGCCGATCGCTACGGTGCATTGTCCGACCGGGGCGTAAGTGCCTGGTGGGGCGACTTGGGCGAGCCCGAAGTGCATCCCGAGAAGGGCCTGCACGCCAACGGCTTGCTTACACGTCAATATCACAATCTCTACGGCAACGACTGGAGCGGCATAGTCTATGATATGCATAAAGCCAAATTTCCCGATCGCCGTATGATGACCATGATGCGCGGCGGCACAACGGGTCTGCAACGTTACAATGTATTTCCCTGGTCTACAGATGTGTCCCGTACTTGGGGGGGACTTGAACCGCAGATACGCATAATGCTCAATTCCGGACTTTCGGGTCTGGGATATATGGGCCATGATGTCGGAGGATTCTCCATTATCGATCCGGAGCATCCCACGGATGACGAGCTGTATGTGCGCTGGATGCAATTGGGCGTATTCTCACCGATGCTGCGCACTCATGCACAATACAAAGCCGAGCCATACAACTATCCCAAATATGGATCGCTGCTGCTTTCGTTGGTCAAAGAACGCTATCGCTGGTTGCCGTACAATTACACCTTGGCGTGGGAAAATGCCACCAAGGGTTGGCCGCTGGTACGTCCGCTTGATTTCCATGACGCTGAGGCCACGGGGCGTTATGACGGCATCTCCGACCAATTCCTTTGGGGACGTGACATCATGGTCGCTCCGGTGATGACGCAAGGCTCGGTACAACGTCCGGTCGTCTTTCCCGAGGGTAGCGACTGGGTAGACGTCAATGCACCGCTGACGGTGTATAAAGGTGGCGCGGTGGCCAATTATGATGCCGCTATAGACTGCACTCCGGTGTTTGCTCGCGCCGGATCATTTATCGTTACGGCCGACTACCCGATGAAATCCACGGCTCAGTATCGTAATAGCCGTTACCATATAGACTATTATCCTCTGGCCGGAAAGCAGACATTCTCGACGCTCTTCGAGGACGATATGGCGACGCCTACCACGATAGGGCACAATCAAGGTCGTATCATAAGTATGAGCGGCAACGATACGGGCAAGCAGATAGACGTCGTACTCAGTGCCCAAGGAGATTATGCCGGAGCCAAGGACCATAAGACCATCACCTTGGTGTTCAATGGTATGAAAAAGCAACCGCGATATGTCGAGGCAGACGGACGCAGCATCAGCGTCTCCTATGACAAAAAGCGTGGCACGGCTACAGTATCTTTTGCGTGGAACGTTGAGCGTCCCATGTATATCATTCTCCGCAAGTAAATAGTAGCGCGATATTGCCTACCAAACTGAAGTTAAACGAGATATAACAATAACACGATATGTTTTCAGGAATAGTAGAAGAAGCCGGCACCATAGTAGCCGCGTGCCGCGAAGACGGCAATTTGCAACTGACGGTTCGCTGCTCGTTTGTCAATGAATTGTCCATAGATCAATCCGTTGCGCACAACGGAGTATGCCTCACGGTAGTAGATATCGATGGTGATACGTATACGGTGACAGCAATACAAGAAACGCTGGAACGCAGCAACCTCGGACGCCTGGCTGTAGGCGATTTGGTCAACCTTGAGCGGTCAATGCGCTTGTCCGATCGCCTGGATGGACATATCGTTCAGGGGCACGTAGATACGACAGCCGTATGCACCGATATACAGAATGTAGACGGCAGCCGTTACTACACGTTTGAATATACCGTATCGGACGAAATGGCGGCGCAGGGGTATGTCACGGTCGAGAAAGGCTCGGTGACGGTCAACGGCGTCAGCCTTACGGTGTGCGACAGCCGCCCACACAGCTTCCGAGTAGCCATCATCCCCTACACATACGAGCACACCAACTTCTGCCGTCTCGGCGTCGGCTCGCAAGTCAATATCGAATTCGATATCATCGGCAAGTACATCGCCCGCCTCGCCTCCGTAGCCAAGTAATAGAGTAACCGACATATAGCAGTCTAAACATGAACCGACGTCCTCGATTAAGAGACGTCGGTTCGTGTTTAGACTGCCTTTGAGTGTCTAGAGCAACTTAAAGTTAGTGTCCACAAGTTCGGATGCACGCCGTATTACAACATCGTCATACATAAGCATTACGATATTCTCTTCGTAATTACCGATTTGGTCTTCGTTGGTTATGCCATTAATATTGTTTATTATTAGTTGAGGAAAGTCCACTCCGGCTCCATAGGCGTGAATATAAGCTCCTCCGAAACGTGGATTTACTTCGGATAAATAATATTCGCCATCTTTTATAAAAAAGTCCATATCCAAAGGCCCGTTGAATGTGAATACCTCGCATATCTCACGGATAAAGGAAAATAGTTTTGAATCCTTATAGGATATTGTTTTACTTGCACCGCCTATACGGGTTTCTATTTTCCTTTTAGAAAAGGCTGCAACAGCCTTATGTGATATGCAATCTACATAAACGTCTGCGTCACAATCTCCTCCAGTCATCAGCTCCTGAATTATGTAGTCGTGTTGCCCGCTGTTCCAATCGTCTTCGAGTGTTTGCATATCTGATACGCGATGAGCGCCTACGCTGCCACTGCCGCATATCGGTTTCATGAAAACGGGAAAACTGATTTGGCCCGAAGCCAGTGCGTCCTTGAATTCGTTTAAATCATGGAATGTTAGGGGCGTCCGTATGCCTTTTGATGACAAGTATTTAAACATTTCATATTTATTAAAACAGAGATCTGCCGAAGCTTTATCAGGACATAGGGGTATAATCCCATTATCAAAAAAAATCTGCCTGTTGTTTGCAAGAAAAGATATTTCAGGATCAATGAGCGTTGTGATTGCTTTTATGCCCTCTTTCTTGCATATATCAAGAATTACATCAAGATATCCCGGTTCGGTTATTCTAGGTACAATATATTGTTTATCAGCAAAGTACAGCGCTGGAGCTGTCGAGCTATTGTCTGTGGCTATGATTTGGCCGCGACCATTTAGGGCCTTTTTGAAGTCCATAAGCAGACGACAGCGACGGCCAGCACTACAAAATAGAACGTTTGTCATAAGTGGATGTGGAGACTTGTGCGTAAATCGGAGGCGATATAGCTGGTGGATTAATAGCTGTTAGAATAGGTGGGCGAAGCGGGCGGAGAGGGCGGTGAAGCGGGCGTCTGTGCGCAGGGGGGCGATGTTGGCC
>CAKTOT010000042.1 GCA_934590135.1 uncultured Muribaculaceae bacterium | reverse complement strand
CAGCAAGGCCAAGGTTGCGTTTGCCAATTCCGCCTGGGCCAATTCGCTGACGATGACATCGGCGAGCGATTATGCGTCCGTATCTAACGTCTTGGACAAATACTACGGGGCTGAAAGTCGTATTCTTGACTTCGGCAAAAGCGATGTGTTGTCGCTGATTAACTGTTGGTGCTCGGACAAGACAAACGGTCTTATCCCCGAGTTTTTGAAAGAGGCGCCATCTAATCAAGCTCAGAGTTTGATAATCAATACGTTGTATTTTGACTGTGCTTGGAAGCAACCGTTTCCCAAATCGAAGAGTGATAAGTTATATGACTTTTACGATGAATACGGACAGAGGCGATGCCGCGTGCACATGATGTCAAATAATGTTGATATCGATTATGTACAATCGGATGTCTGCTCGGCAATCAGAATCCCGTATGCCGACTGCAATTATTCGGCAATCTTTGCCATGCCACGCAATGGAAACGGCGTCAAAAACACAACCAAGGAGATTTTGCCGTCGTTGAAGCAAATGATTGTTTCGAAAGCTTTTGATAGCGGTGAGAAGGCCTCAATGGAGGTGTATCTGCCCAAGATGACAATCGAATCGTCCGAGCGAATTGACCAATACATTTGCAATAACGGGATAGATCTCAAAAACAAAAAGCTGCTCGGCTTTGATCAAAGCAATCCCATCGGGATACAGCAGGCAACATTCCTGTCGTTGTACGAGGAAGGGACAAGGGTTGCAGCAGCAACTTCGAGCGACTACGCATCGGCTCCGGGCTCACTTATATTTGATCAACCGTTTGTCATGATAATTCAGGACAACAATACCGGCAGCATTGTGCTGATGGCTGTCGTGCGTATGCCTAAGGAGTGACTATATAGACAATAAAGCTCAACGATGCGATATGGGCGGTGTGCCGGGACTGGCGCACTGCCCATGTCATATTGGAGGTATATCACGGGGCGAGAAGTGCGAGGCACGGACATTTTTTTTGCTGCAAAGCATTTTGCCATAGCGAAAAACTTATTAACTTTGCATTCGAAAAAAAAGTGTTGTACAACATCGTTATACAACATAAAACGGCCGGTGATGTAATTGCCACCGACAGAACAACGACAAAAGAGACAACAAGTATTCGATGATAAAGGCAGCAATCGAAAGGGTTGTCAACGACGACCTCTCGGCGATATGGACGCTACTCGACAATGATGAGCGGCGGCTCATTGTGGATAATTTCGAGATACATCATCTGAAAAAAAACCAAATACTGTATTCGCAGGGCGACCGCGCCGAGCATCTATGGTGCCTGCTCAAAGGCAAGGTGAAGATGTACAAAGACGGCATCGGCGGGCGTCAGCAGATATTGCGCCTTTTTCGCCCGGTGCAATACTTCGGATATCGTGCGGCATTCGCCAACGAAGTTCACGGATCAAGCACTTGCGCCTTCGAGCCGTCAATACTCGGGACCTTGCCCATCGATATCGTACGTCGTCTTATAGACGGAAATATCCGAGTGGCATGGTTTTTCATCAAAGAATTGTCCACCAACTTGGGCGGTAGCGATACCCGAATTGTCAATCTCACTCAAAAGCACATACGAGGACGCTTGGCCGAAGCCTTGTGCGTGCTGTGCGAAAATTACGGCTACGAAGAAGACAATGCCACGCTCAAAATATATCTGTCGCGCGAAGACCTGGCCAATCTTTCAAATATGACCACCTCCAATGCCATACGTACGCTTGCCGCTTTCGTAAGCGAGCATATACTGGTGGTGGATGGTCGCCGCATCAAGATTGTCAACGAAGACGCCCTCCGTAAAATCAGCAAGTTCGGATAATTCGCCACTGCGCGAGTGCTCGAATTCTTCGGCGTATAAGACGGCGCGAAACATCTTACCTCGTAGCGTTATCGTAGTGCCCTTGCAGTGCTATCGTAGTGCCCTCGTAGTGCTATGTGGGGCGCTGAATCGCACTTTTAACACTCTGTGTATTTGGATTTTCAGCGAAATTGCTTAACTTTGCTCGAATTTTTGCTTGCAAGGATAGCCCTTGGATGCATTATATCTCATTGAAAATCATTAAAAAACAAACAAATATTCACCTTAATTGAACTCTATGGCCAAGAACTCCAAGAGTGCCGCAATCGCATGCGCGATTACGCTGATGGCGCTGGCGGGATGTCACAACGAAGACTTCCCCGGCGGCGATACCATCGGCAAGGGACAGCTTGTCCCCGGCGTAGAGCTTAACACCGAAGTGATAGGCTCTAAAGCCTCGGCCCGAGGCGATGGTGACCTCACCATCAACGATCTTTCGCTCACTATTAAAAGTACGGACGGCTCATATTCCAAGACGTGGGCGTCCGTAGCCGATTATGACGGCAGCGAACTTTTTCCCATCGGAGCATACACGGTCAGTGCCGCTTACGGCGACCCGACCGAAGAAGGCTTCGAAAAACCCGCATACTTCGGCACGGCTTCCGTGACCGTGGTCGAAAACGAGTCCACGCCCGTGTCGCTGACCGCCACACTGGCCAACGCGATGGTTTCGGTAGAATACACCGAGGCCTTCAAGAAGTATATGACCTCGTGGGGGGCTGAAGTACATGCCCAAGGCGGCGATTACCTCTACATCGGCTCGGAGGAGACGCGTCCCTTGTATATCCGCACGGGTGACGCAACTCTTTCCGTCGAATTTGTCAAGCCCGGCAAGACCGATAAGGTCAAATTGCAGGTACTCAGCTTCAAGGCACAAGCACGCCACCACTATCATGCCACCATAGACGTCAATAACGGCGGTGTAGGCGAAGCCGTCCTCAATATCACCTTTGACGACACCGTCTCCGAGGAAACCGTGGATGTCGAGCTCAGCGATGACCTGCTCAACGCTCCCGCTCCCACCGTTACGGCAGCCAATGCCTCCGTGCCCGCCACCGGGACGACTATGAACCATGTCGAAGGAACACCGTGGAGCACGCCGCTGAAACTCAATATCGTAGCGCGTGCAGGGCTGAGCAGCGTCACCCTCACCACACAGAGCAAATCGCTCGTGACAAGCCAAGGATGGCCCGCCGAAATCAACCTCGCCTCTGCCGACGAAGCCATGCAACAACGTATGACCGCCCTCGGCTTCCAGAGTGTCGGCCTGTTCCGCAATCCCGACAAGATGGCCATCATAGACCTGACCAATGTCATTTCTCATATTAAAGAGGTATCTTCGGACAATATCACAACCTTCGCCGTCAAGGTCGTAGACAAATACGGCAAGGCCAGCGAAGTATACACCTGGACCATAAACCTCGAGCCGCAGGTAGTCACCATCTCCGAGCCCTCGACATTATACATCGGACAAGACAAACTTGATCTAACCCTGACATATAACGGCGCCAATCCGCAGGAAAACGTCAAGTTCCAGTACTTCAACGACCGCGGCACATGGAGCGACCTCACCGTGACCTCCGTCGCCGCCAAGACACGCGCACGCTCCTCCGAGAAAAACTACGCGGTGACACTGAAAGTACCCGCAGATAACAACGACCTTCAATTGCGAGCCGTCAGCGGCACCAAAGTCAGCTCAACCCTTGTAGTGAAGCGTGCAGTACCCGCCGTAGAGGCTTCCGCCGCCGAAAAGGACGTTTGGGCCACCAAGGCTTACGTCAAGGTAGCCAGCAAAGACGTCAATGCTTCGGCACTTGCATCGCTGATTACGGTATATGTCAGCACAGACGGTTCGACATACACCGCCGCCACAGCCTCGGTGTCCAAAGACGATGTACTACTCGTCAAGGGCCTTAAGGCCGGAACGGCTTACAAACTTCGCCTGAGCCCCGTGGCCGACCCGGACAAGGCTTCAGCCGACATCGAATTCACCACCGAGAACGCCGCGGCGCTCCCCAACGGCGACTTCGAGACACTCACCGCCAACGTAACGGCCAAGGATATGCTCCAGGGCGGACAATGGTCCATCTCGGCAGGTATATATTATGACACCAAGCTCAGCTACACCATCAGCGAACCCAACGGCTGGGCTACGGTCAACGCCAAGACTGCAAGCCCTAACCACAAGACACAAAACAGCTTCTTTGTGGTTCCCTCCACTTTCAACAGCACCTTGACATGGCTGTCAACCGTGCCTAATATCAAGGTCGTAGGTACAGGCGGCGGCACCGATACCCCCGACTCGTATAAAGGCTTTACGGCACAGCATGGTCAAAACGCTATGGTACTGCGTAATGTCGCATGGGATGCCAACGGTACTCGTCCCGACAAATGGAAAAAAGAATTTGCCGGCTCGGACGAGTACTACGGACACAATGTTCCCGAAGTATCGCAGCGTAGCGCAGGCAAGCTCTTCCTCGGCACATACTCCTACAACAATGGCACCGAGACATACAAGCAAGGCGTGACCTTCGCTTCGCGTCCCGCATCGCTCAAAGGCTACTACACTTACACCAATGACCCCGGTGATACCGCCGAAAAAGGCAAGGTTACGGTACAAGTGCTTTCAGGTGAAACCGTTATCGGAACTGGCAGCGTGACACTCGGCGCCGTGGCCAAATACACCGCCTTCAATGTGCCGGTGACCTATCAGGCCAATGCCGCCAAAGCCACATCCATCCGCGTGATGATTACATCGAGCACACATGCTTCGGACAGCCAGGCCGCCGAGACAGCCGCCATCAAAGTCTCCACCTTCAATTCGCGCTACGAGAGCGCAATGCACGGTGCGACACTCTGCGTCGACAACCTCTCACTGGCATACTAAAAATAGCCCTCTAACACATTCTAACGCAAGACAACAATGAAAAGCAAAATATTGTCCCTGCTGACGGTAGCAATACTTGGCCTGGGTATGACCGCATGCCACGATGAGGCCAAGCCCGCGCCCTCCGACCAAAAAGGTCAGGTCAGCATGCGCTCCATGGGCGTAGACATCGACAACGCCGAAAAGGTCATCAACACCAGCGCCCGCGCAACGGTGGACCTTTCCGACTTTATTATAAAGATTTACGACAGCAACAACGCTCTGGTCAACACCTGGAAATACTCCGAGATGCCCGAGCTGTTCTCGCTGCCCGTAGGCTCGTACCGCGTAGACGTTTACAGCCACGAGGTACAGAAAGCCGAATGGGAACATCCCTATTTCACCGGCTCCAAGGAATTTGCCATCACCGACGGCAATATTACCGAAATCGGTATTGTCACCTGCAAACTTTCCAACATCAAGGTGACCATCAAATTTGATTCATCGCTGCTCAAGTACCTGACCGATGATGCCAAGGTCACCGTCATAGCCAATGACGAAGGCTCGCTGGTATTCACGCCCAAAGAAACACGCTCGGGATACTTCGAGGCTCTGGCCGGCAGCAGCACTCTTGTCGCCGAATTTGCCGGCACCGTCAATGGAAAGTACAAAACCATGCGTAGCGTCATCACCGATGTCGAAGCGGGACAGCACCGCATCATCACCTTCACCGTAAAGACCGGAAAGCCCGACAAACCCGATGAAAACGGCCAAATCATCATTGACAACGGCATATACCTTGATGTAGACGTCATAGACGAAAATCTTACCGGAAACATCACGGTAGGCGAAGACAATATCCCCGACGACGATCGTCCCGGCGGTGAAAGCGGCGGCGAAGATCCCAATCCTCCCACACCCGACCCCGGCGAAGATACGGACGCCATTAAGGTCACCAGCGAGACACTGAGCTTTGACACCGCCAACGATGTAGCCACCACCTCGACCGGTATCGTGCTCATCGAATCCAAGAACGGTATACAGCACTTCATCGTCAAGATAGCCTCAGACAACGACAACTTTATCAATTCGGTCAAGGACCTGATGCCTATCGAATTTGACCTCGCATATCCCGGCGACAATGCCGAGTCCTTTGAATCCCTTGGCTTCCCCACGGGCGACAAGGTCATCAATGCCACCAATCTGACTTTTGACATCAGCCAGTTTATTCCGCTGCTGTCGGCATTCCCGGGCAACCACACCTTTACGCTCAATCTTACAGACAACAAGTCCGTCAATAAGATTGTCTCCCTGAAATTCATTGCCAAATAATCACTGTCCCGAATACACACCGTCATGAAAAAGAATATTACAATGCTTGGCGCCGTGCTCGTACTTGCGACAGCATTCACGGCATGCCACGACGAATTAGGCGACCTTGAAGGTCAAGGAACCGTCTATCTGACCACCAAAATCAATTCGGACGTCAAGGTGCAGTCACGTGCCGATGTCACCGATTATGCAGACAATTGTCTGATATACATCTCTAACAGCAAAGGCCTTGTACGCCGCTTCAAAGGCATAAGCGAAGTGCCGGCCGATGGCATCCAGCTGGTCAGCGACCGATACATCGCCGAAGGCTGGGCCGGAGACAGTGTCTCGGCGTCTTTCGACCATAAGTGGTTCAAAGGTCGTACCGAGTTCGAAGTCACCAACGGCGCCACCACCAAGGTGGACCTCACCTGCTCTATAGCCAACGTCCTCGCTTCGGTCAATTACGCTGCCGAAGTCGGCGAAATACTTACCGAGTACAAGATGACTATAGGCCACAGCAAGGGTACGCTTGACTTTGAAGCCGGCGAAAAACGCGCAGGCTACTTTATGATGCCCTCCAAGGACAAAGACCTCAAATGGACTTTCTCCGGCAAATTGGCCAACGGCGATACATATACGCGCGAAGGCGTCATCAAGGATGCAAAGCCCGCCACACAGTACATTCTCAATGTCAAATACACCGGTCATGACGACCCCATAGGCGGCGGATACTTTGTCATCGAAATTGACGAACGTGCTGTCGAAGTCAACGATGTGGTTGTCATCACTCTCGCCCCCGAAATCGAAGGCTACGACTTCGATATTTCCCAACCCGTGGCCGGCGAACCGGGCAACGTGAAGCGTACCTCGCTGTACATCACCGCTGCCGGCGCACTCACCGGCCTTCAGCTGTCATCGCCTATTATCGGCGGTATCAGCGGAGTGGGCGGCAATGATGTCGATCTGTTCAAGATGAGCGATGCCATCAAGCAGGCACTCAACACCGGAGGTATCAATTATACCTACAACTACGATGCGGACGAAGACGTCTCGTGGATTAAAATCAATTTCGAGACCTCGCTGCTCAACACCCTCAAAGAAGGCGAATATGCGGTCAATATCACCGCCACCGATGCCAACGGCGAGACAAGCACAGGAACGCTCAATTTCAACATCACGAGTGCACCCGTGTCCGCAGCTGCTACCATTGCAACCGAAGTATGGCCCACAACGGCCACCATCTACGGCAATATCCTTAAGGAAGGTGCAACAGCGCCCACCCTCGTATACCGCGCTAAGGGAGCCACTGCATGGACCACAGCCGCCACTACCGTTGAAGGCACCAAACTCTCTGCCGCTCTTACCGGACTGACACCCGGCACTACTTACGAGTACGCAGCTCAGAGCGGCGAGTACACCTCGGCAATCCTGACATTCACCACAGAAGCCGCCCAGCAGCTTGTCAACGGCGGTTTCGAAGGGTGGACCACTGCCAAGGCCCCGTATCTGATGTATGCCGAAGGCCAGGAAATGTGGTGGGATAGCGGTAACCACGGCTCGGCTACTATGAGCAAGAATATTACCACTCCCGACGGCGACGTCAAGGTCGAAGGCAATTACAGCGCCAAACTTGCATCGCAATTTGTCGGCGTCGGCGCCATAGGCAAATTTGCCGCCGGCAACGCCTTCGTCGGCAAGTATATCGCTACCGAAGGCACGGACGGCGTCCTCGGATGGGGCCGCAGCTTCGGCTCGCGTCCCAAGGCCCTCAAAGGCTACATCAAGTATGCTCCCGGTACTATTCAGTACATTGGTGACGGCGCTCCATCGTCCATAGCTAAGGGCGATCCCGACACCGGTATCATATACATAGCCCTGCTGACCAACCACACCGAGACTTATTCGTCGAGCAATGGTTCGGGTACATATCCCGTGATTGTGAAGACCAAGAAGAGCGAACGTCAACTCTTTGACAAAAACGCTTCGAATGTCATCGCTTACGGCGAGAAGGTCTTCACCGAAGCCACTGCCGGCAATGGTATGGTCGAATTCGAAATACCACTGACATATTTCAAATCGGACGTCAAGGTTTCGAATATCATGATAGTATGCTCAGCCAGCCGCTACGGCGACTTCTTCACAGGCGGCGTTTCGACCATGTGGATAGACAATTTCCAGCTTGTGTATTAATCCTATCTTAACATAACCTGCAACGGGGGACGGCATTATTGCAATGCCGTCCCCCATTTGTGTTTGGATGCCACGAGAGTATGGCGCGCTACTACAGTCCAGACTCTCATATAAGCCGAAAACACCGAGAGCTCGTACGACTCAGTTGTTCTGAGTACTCCGAGCTCTCGGTGTATATTGCGTCGCGCGACCTTAGGAATAGTCCTGCGGCGGCTTAGGCGGCACGAAATTGGGTGGGCGTCTTACCGGTCATGCGCTTGAAGAAACGGACAAAATGCTGCGGATACTCAAATCCGAGCAGTTCGCTAATCTGCGATACGGTGAGTGATAGGTCGTTGAGCAATTCCTTGGCGTGTGCCAGCATGTGCTCGGCGATGAATGTCTGTGCCGTGATGCCTGTCTCTGCTTTCACCAGTTCGCCGAAGTATCCCGGCGAAAGGCAGCATTTGTCGGCAAACATTGCCACGGTTGGAATGCCGCCGGTTTCCGCTTCATTGGCGATATACTCGTTGAGCATATCCTCGAAGCGCTGCACGGTGCTGTGATTGATTTCTTCGCGCGTGACGAACTGGCGCTCGTAAAACCGAAGACAATAGTTCAACAGTACTTCGATATTGGACACGATGAGGCGCCTCGAGTGGCGGTCGATGGCATGGTGCATCTCTTGTCGGATGATGGCCAATACCGAGCGTACAATCTCAACTTCGCCGGCCGAGAGGTGCAGCGCCTCATTGCTGTTGTACGAAAAGAATCCGTATTTGGACATCTCGCGGCCCAACGAGGTGCGTGCCAAAAAGTCGGGATGAAACACTATGGCAGTCCACTTGGGTGTGGTCACGCCGGGTGCGGGCTCGACGGACACCACCTGCCCCGGAGCAAAGGAGGTGATAGTCATTTCGTCGAAATCGTACTTAGTACGTCCGTATGAAATTTGACATCCCTTATTTTCTTTGAGAAACAGGGCGTAGAGGCCGTAATGGTATGTGGCGGCTCGGATGGCACGCGGCCGGTCGTAGCGTACTACAGATACCAGCGGGTGCAGGGTCTCGAAACTGTAGTACTCGTTAAAGTGCTCGACTGTGTCGAAATACACGTCTTCTTTATGTATTTGCGTATCTTTGTTCATTGGTGTATCGGTTGTTTGGCGCAAATTTAAGATTATTCGGTGAGATTGCGTATACCTTTTTTGGTCGGATAATGCCCATAATTACGGATTGGCCGGTTGCAGACCTTGCCGTGGCGGGATGTCGCGTATAATCTTGCCGGAGGCAGTGCGCCGCAGGTGTGCAGATGCGTAGATGTATCGCGGCCGTCGTCGTCGGTCGTCGATACGGGCTACGGCATTGCGAACCGTCGGCACGAGGTCGGCGCTGCCTTCATAGACTATGGCGACGGCCGAACCCCATTGCTCATCGGGTACGCCTACAATGTAGAATACCAGGCCCTCGGGTAGCAGCGGCGCCAGCGTGCGTTCCAATTCCTCGGGGCATATTTTCAGCCCGGCCGAATTGATGATATTGTCCGCCCGACCTAACCATCTGAACTCGGTGGGCGAGAGCAGAGAAACAAGGTCATTGGTGACTACGCGTTGGATGCTCAGATGCGAAATATCGGCTGTCAGGCAGCCGCGCGAGTCGGTGGCGAAGTGCGTATCCTCGGCTATGGCGCGAAACGTGCCGCTGTCATCGGCGATGTCGGCCAATGCTATATGGCTGCAAGTCTCGGTCATTCCGTAGGTGATGTATCCGTGTATTCCGGCGTGTACAAGCGCGTGCCTTCGGGCTTCGGACAGCGGCGCGCCGCCCACGATGAGACATCGCACTCGTCGTCCGGCATCCGATATTGCGACAAGCGCCTCAACCTGCGACGGCACTATTGCCAGAAGGTCTAAATCCTCGGCCTCGCCGAAAAAGTCGGGAGTGTTTGAGGGTTCGGGTGTCACTATGCGACAACCTGCTTCGTGAGCGCGTACCGCCATCATTCGTGCCGCAATGTAGTCGAAAGGCAGAGGCACCGATACCGTCGATAGGGCTGTGATGCCGAAGTATACGTTGGTGATACGTGCCGATGCGCGCATATCGTTCTTAGACAACGCGATAGGCTTAGGCGCACCCGTCGAGCCGGATGTGTGGCACAACACGGTGTCGCTACCGTCAAGCCACATCTGCATGAATTCGGTATAAGTCATTATGGCATATATTCGGTATAAGTAATTGCTGCGAGGGGCAGTCGTATATATGGTAAAGGCTGCGTGTGCTCGTTGTAGGCTATGGACGGTACCAAAGGTATTGGCCTTTGAGCTGCAACTGAGGCATTTCGATATTGTCGGTGTACAGCGCTCCCGTACCCAGGCCTTGCGGCAGGGTGGGGGCGTAGGTGTCCACCCATGCGCCGAGGGCTGCGAGGCCGATGTTGCTTTCAAGCGCCGAGGTGGCCCACCATCCCATATTTTCGGATTCGGCTATACGTATCAGGGCGTCTGCACAGCCCAATCCGCCGCATAGCGACGGCTTCAGCACAAGGTGCTGCGGTCGTATGCGCTGAACCATATCTATGGTGCGGTTGATGTCGGCCGGACGCATTATCAGACTCTCGTCCAGCGCTATCGGTATCGGCGTGTGGCGGCACAGCTCGGCCAGCTCGGACGCGTATTGCGGCCTTAAAGGTTGCTCGATCGAATGTATGTTCAGCGGCGCCAGGCGTTGGAGACGTTTCATGGCTTCTTGCGGCGTAAAGGCGCCGTTGGCATCAAGTCGTATGATGGTGTCTGCTCCGGCGATGTCGCGCAAATCCCGAAGCATCTTCAGCTCGGCGTCGAAGTCCAGCGCTCCGATTTTTACTTTAATGACCGAGAACCCGTCTTCGACTTTGCGCTGCATACGTCGGCTCATCGTGTCTATATCGCCCATCCATACCAAGCCGTTGATAGTCACCGGCCTTTGGCCGCGTGTCCACGGACTTTGGGCCGGCAATGCCGGGACGCCGTCACGACTGCCTTGTCCGAGTCGCAGTGCGTTCGCTCCACATTCGAGGGCGAAGCGTATCGAGCTTTCGCCTGCCGCAAGCGGGCATATCTCACCGTCCCGGTAATTCCATGTGCCCGCGTCTCGGCATACGCTGTCCAGGCGCGCTTCGTAATCGGGGGTATCCTCGGCGCTCAGTCCGGCAAATAACGGGCTCTCGGCTATGACTTGGCGCTGAGGGTCGCGGTCGTCGTACATACGGACAAAATAGGTGTCTTTGTACGACATACGTGCCCGCGAAGTGATGGCTACGAAGTTGAAATGCAGCCTGTAACGGCTCCAAACGGCGTGCAGCATCGCGTCAGCCCGGGAATTGGGGATATTGGTCGAAATCCGGGTCGCGTTTTTCCAGGAAGGCGTTCTTGCCCTCTTGGGCTTCGTCCATCAGGTAGTACATCAGTGTGGCATCTCCGGCCAGTTCCATCAGTCCGTGCTGTCCGTCCAATTCGGCATTGAGGCTTCGCTTGACCATACGTATTGCAAAGGGACTGCGTTTCATAATGGTTTCGCACCATTCGACGACTTCGTCTTCGAGACGCTCCAAAGGCACTACTTTATTGATCATACCCATTTCCAACGCTTCTTGGGCCGTGTATTGACGGCATAAGAACCATATTTCGCGTGCTTTTTTCTGTCCCACGCAGCGTGCCAGATATGACGAACCGAATCCGCCGTCAAAACTGCCGACTTTGGGCCCGGTTTGGCCGAAACGTGCGTTTTCGGAAGCGATGGTCAAGTCGCATACCACTTGGAGGACGTTGCCGCCGCCTATGGCATATCCGTTGACCATGGCGATGACGGGTTTGGTGAGCGAGCGTATGGCTTTGTGTACATCCAAAACGTTGAGGCGCGGGGTGCCATCGGCATCGCGATATCCGCCTCGGCTCTTGTAGTGCTGGTCGCCGCCGCTGCAAAAAGCCTTGTCGCCGGCGCCGGTGAGCACCACTACGCGTATGTCGGAGCGGTCGCGGCAGATGCCGAGAGCCTCAAGTATCTGATGGTTGGTCTGCGGTCGGAAGGCGTTGTACACTTCGGGGCGGTTGATGGTGATACGGGCTATGCCGTTGTAGGTGTCAAAAAGGATGTCGCTATATTCCTTTACGGGAGTCCATTGACGTGTCATATCGAGCGTGTTTATTGACGTATAATAGGTTGTTAGATATTATTTTGATGTAGTGCGTACAGGTGTTTGAATACTTCGGCTCCGATCTCGGGCCGAACAACGACTTCGAGTATGCACGGGACGTCGGTGCGAGCGGCCATAGCCTCAAATTCGGATTTCAGAGATCCAATGCTGTCGGCGCGGTAGTACCCGAAGCCGCGGCTGCGGCATACAGCCTCGAGCGGCAGGACTACTCCGCCGGCAAGATAGCGCGGCATCGCCGGCAGGTGGCGTGTATTGGCGATGGCGCGGAATATACCGCCGCCGGAGTTGTTGAGAACCACCATCTTGAATGTCGCCGGAATGTCTTCGATCAGTAGTGCGCCGAAGTCGTATTGCGCACTCATATCGCCGGTAAGTAGCAGCGTGGTATGACGCGAGGTCATCGCCGCACCTATGGCCGTGGAGGTGCTGCCGTCGATGCCGTTGACGCCGCGATTGGCATCTATGCGTCGTTGTCGGGTGCAGTCGGCCGTTTGGGCATATCGTACCGTAGTCCCGTTGGACAGGTGTAGCCCCCAGTTGTCGGGCATGGACTTGATGATATGGCGTATGGCTGTCAACTCGCACCAAGGCAGTGCGTTGTAGAAGGCGCTGTTGGCTGTGTCGGCGTTGGCTGCGGCCTCGCGCCATAGTGCGGCATAGCCGTTGTCGGCGACATCGGTGCCGAGTGCTGTGGCCAATTCTGGCATTACAAGTCTCGGCGCGGCATGTATCGATGCCGTTTGGCAGAGGAATGTATCCACGGCCGGTCCGTCGGTGCCTATATGCAGGTGTTGTGTGACTTTGCACGCTCCGCCGGCGCGCAGCCAGTCCTTGGCGAGGGCCGAGGTGATGCCGCCGCCTATGGATACCACTATGTCCGGCAGCAGGGTGCGGCGCTGCTCGGGCGTCATGGCATTGAGCATGGTGTCTATATTGTGCCCGCATCCTTGCATATTGCTCAGGATGTCGGTGGTTACCACCACGTTGGGTAGCGTTGCAAGTTGTGACAGCGCGTTGCGAACCGTATTGCAGGGCGGCATAGGCCCGACCAGAAACAATAGGCGGGCCTTACGCAGTGGTTCCAATTCGTGTGGCGTAAACGAAAAGCCTTTGCACCCGCCCAAGTCGCGTATGACGGGTGCCCGGTCTTCGTCTGTAATGTCGATTGTGGTGCCGAGCGGCGAGTCTATTTGGATGTTGAGGTGCACGGGGCCCCGGCCGCGTATCTCATCGCCACGGGCTATGCAGAGTATCTCGTTGATGTCGCGTAATGCCGCGCGAGTTTCAGATGCATTGTGCAGCATCGGAACGTCTCGGGATGCACGCACCACGGCATCCAAGGCTCCGGCCTGGCGTATGGTTTGCCCGTCGGCCTGACCTATCCATTGACTCGGTCTGTCGGCCGAAATCACGATGAGAGGTACCTGTCGGTAGAATGCTTCGGCACAAGCCGGCGCCATATTGAGCACGGCACTGCCCGAAGTGCATACCACAGCCGTCGGTCGGCCTTGCTCGACAGCCAGGCCCAGGGCGACAAAGGCCGCCACCCGCTCGTCTATGACGTGATGCAAGGTCAACTCGGACGCTGCTGCGGCCTGAATCAGTGGCGCATTGCGTGTGCCGGGGCATACCACGATGTCGGTAACGTCCCATTGCAACAGAAGGTCCATAAGAGCCCTGCATATATATTTGTCGGTATTTGTCATTGTGGCCAAGTATTTGGTTCGAAAGCCGATAAAACGACACATACAAGTCGATGCGTCCGGCGAGATGCACCGCAAAGATACGCATATTTCGCGAGAAAATCCATCGACGGCTGTTTTGCCAATGGATATGTCCGTCAAAATGCTTAACTTTGCAGGTTGAAAGAGCAATGAAATAAGGAATATACACATCTTTATATGCAGAATATACGCAATATTGCCATCATCGCCCACGTGGACCACGGTAAGACCACTGTGGTAGACAAGATGCTGATGGCCGGACACCTTTTCAGAGACAACCAAAATGCCGGCGAATTGATACTCGACAGCAACGACCTCGAGCGCGAACGCGGTATAACTATCCTTTCAAAAAATGTGTCCATCAATTACAAAGGGACTAAAATCAATATTATAGACACTCCGGGACACGCCGATTTCGGCGGCGAGGTGGAGCGTGTGCTCAATATGGCGGACGGCTGCCTGCTGCTGGTCGATGCCTTTGAGGGCCCGATGCCGCAGACGCGCTTTGTCCTTCAGAAGGCTCTTCAGATAGGACTTAAGCCCATCGTGGTTATAAATAAGGTGGACAAACCCAACTGTCGCCCGGACGAGGTGCAGGAGATGGTCTTTGACCTGATGTTCAACCTCAACGCCACCGAGGACCAACTCAATTTCCCGACACTCTTCGGCTCGGCCAAGCAGGGTTGGATGAGTACGGATTGGCGCAAGCCCACCGACAACATCCTGCCGTTGCTGGACGCCATCATCGAATACATCCCGGCACCGCAGACGCTCGAAGGTGACGCTCAGATGCTGATAACATCGCTGGACTACAGCAATTACGTAGGTCGTATAGCCGTGGGTCGCGTACATCGCGGAACGTTGCGCGAGGGTATGGATATAGCCTTGATGCGCAAAGACGGCAGCATTTCGCGCCAGCGTATCAAGGAATTACACACCTTTGAAGGTATGGGACGCAAGCGCGTAAGCGAAGTAAGCAGCGGCGATATATGCGCTCTGGTGGGCATCGAAGGCTTCGAAATCGGAGACACCGTAGCCGATATCAACAATCCCGAAGCGTTGCCGCGCATAGCCATAGACGAACCCACGATGTCTATGACCTTTACCATCAACGACAGCCCATTCTTCGGGCGCGACGGCAAGTACGTCACTTCGCGACATATAGGCGACCGCCTTACACGCGAGCTTGACCGCAACCTTGCGCTGCGCGTATCCAAGGCTCCGCACGAGGACGTCTGGACAGTATACGGGCGCGGCGTGCTGCACTTGTCGGTGCTTATCGAAACTATGCGTCGCGAAGGCTACGAATTGCAAGTAGGTCAGCCGCAGGTTATTGTCAAAGAAATAGATGGACGCAAGTGCGAACCTGTCGAGTTGCTGACAGTCAACGTCACCGACGAATTTGCCTCCAAAATTATAGATATGGTGACCCGCCGCAAAGGCGAGTTGACCGGTATGACCTCCAACGGCGGACGTACCAATCTGGAATTTCAGATACCGTCGCGCGGCATCATAGGACTGCGCAACAATGTGCTTACAGCAAGTGCCGGCGAAGCCATTATGGCACACCGTTTCCTCGAATATCAACCATGGAAGGGCGACATTGAGCGCCGCACCAACGGCTCGCTTATAGCTATGGAAGCCGGAACGGCATACGCATACGCCATAGACAAGCTGCAGGATCGCGGCCGCTTCTTCATCTTCCCGCAGGAAGAAGTCTATGCCGGACAGGTTGTCGGCGAGAACGCCAAGGAAAACGACATTGTCGTCAATGTCACCAAGAGCAAGAAACTGACCAATATGCGCGCCTCCGGTGCCGATGATAAGGCTCGTATCATTCCGCCTGTAGTGTTCAGCCTTGAGGAAGCTCTCGAGTACATCAAGGAAGACGAGTATGTCGAAGTGACACCGCACCACCTGCGCCTGCGCAAAATCATCCTTGACGAAACCGAACGCAAACGCGCCAACCGGTAATCACACTCCTAAGAGTCGT
The DNA here is from genome assembly GCA_934590135.1 of uncultured Muribaculaceae bacterium. Taxonomy (GTDB): domain Bacteria; phylum Bacteroidota; class Bacteroidia; order Bacteroidales; family Muribaculaceae; genus CAG-873. The sequence goes on along the minus strand of CAKTOT010000042.1, from coordinate 1,867 downwards.
CCGAAACGTCAAGCGGCATTTTCGGCCGGCTTAGGCGGCTCTTTAGACCCGGCAGTAACGGCACATGCGGCTATCTATAACGGCACATATCTATAACGGCACATACGGCTATTAGTAGCGAAACGGATATTTTTATAAATCATTTACAGCGACATGCAGCCATATACCATAAAATTACGAGGTAAGATTGAGACCGTGGACCATCCTTGGGTGATGGGCATACTTAATGTCACGGACGACTCGTTTTACGGCGGTTCGCGCGCCTTTGACGAGGCGGCGGTGGCGACACGTGTGCGCACCCTCTTGGACGAAGGTGCCGATGTCATTGACGTAGGCGCATGCTCGACACGCCCGGGCTGCGAATGTGTCACGGCCGAAGAGGAGCGTCGACGTTTGGATATGGGAATGCGTGTGCTGCGGTCGATAGATGCACATGTGCCTGTAAGTGTGGACACCTTCCGCGCCGAAATAGCACGGCATTGTGTCGAGGACCTCGGAGTAGATATTATAAATGATATTTCCGGGGCCGACGACCCTGATATGGCTCGGACGGTGGCCGAACTCGGAGTCCCGTACGTGCTGATGCACATGCGTGGTACGCCTTCGGATATGCAACAGCACACCGAATATGGCGAGGACGTGACGGCCGCGGTGCTTACCGAGATGTCACGAAGCTACGAGCGACTTGTGTGCGCCGGGGTAGGTGATATAATTATCGACCCGGGATTCGGATTTGCCAAGACGTTGGAACAAAACTACGAACTTATGCGCAACTTGGAAGCGTTTGCCGTGTTCGGACGGCCGATTTTTGTCGGAATCTCTCGCAAGAGTATGATTACTCGCCTTTTGGGTATATCCACAGACGAGTCGCTTAACGCTACGACGGCGCTTAACACCATGGCGCTGGAACGTGGTGCCGCGATATTGCGCGTACACGATGTGCGTGCCGCCAGACAGGCTGTGACCATATACGAGGCCGTGCGCGGACGATTTTGAAGAATATAGTACTCACCTTCGCTTTATTTGACTGCTTATGCCGGAATTTGGAATCAAAGACGCTATCGACATACTACTCGTAGCCGTACTGCTGTACTACATCTTCCGGCTGATGAAGGAGTCCGGCACCATAAATATATTCTATGGAGTGATGGCTTTTATCGTCGTATGGGCGGTGGCCGGCGAGGTGTTCGAATTACGAATGATAGGGTCGATACTCGACCAATTTGTGTCCATCGGCCTGCTGGTGCTGGTTATTATATTCCAGGATCAGATAAAGCGCTTTCTTATCGAATTGGGCAGCCATCGTCGATGGCGATTTCTGCATAGGCTCTTCAATCATCGAGATGACGATGACGCGGTCAACCTGCGTGCCGAAATTATGCCCATAGTATATGCGTGTATGGCTATGTCCAAGACCAAAACCGGCGCACTGATAGTCATACAGCAAAATATGCCCTTGGAGTCTATAGCCAAGAGCGGCGATATTATAGACGCCGCTATCAATACGCGTCTTATCGAGAATATCTTTTTTAAGAACTCGCCGTTGCATGACGGCGCCATGATTATTGCCAATCACCGCATTGTGTCTGCCGGATGCATTCTGCCGGTGAGTCACGACAGCAGCGTGCCACGTTCGTTGGGATTGCGTCACCGCTCGGCCTTGGGCATAGCTCAGGAGACGGATGCCATAGCCATAGTCGTGAGCGAGGACACCGGTAATATTTCTGTGGCTCATCGCGGGGCCTTGCGTGTCAAGTTGTCTACCGCCGACTTGGAGAAAGTGCTATACGAAGCGATGTCGCACGAATAATCGGCATCCGTTGTACAATACGACGGCGACAGCAGCGCATCATGCGCTGCTGTCGCC
>CAKTOT010000041.1 GCA_934590135.1 uncultured Muribaculaceae bacterium | reverse complement strand
CTACCATATCGTACCATAGTTGTGGGGCACGACGCCCGCATCTCCGGTCCTATGGTGATAGACGTGGTTATAGGTACGCTGATGGGTATGGGCTTCGATGTGGTCAATATCGGGCCCGCTTCAACGCCCACCACCGAACTGGCCGTGACTATGGAGAATGCCTGCGGCGGACTGATACTTACCGCCAGTCATAACCCCAAGGAATGGAATGCGCTGAAGCTGCTCAACGAGCACGGCGAATTCCTCACCGCCGAGGAAGGCCAGGAGGTGTTGCGTATAGCTAATGATAAAGAGTATTGCTTTGCCGAAGTAGATCAATTGGGACACCACCTCAAGAATACGACATACAATCGTCGTCACATTCAGAAAGTCCTTGCATTGGATCTCGTAGACACAGAAGCAATAAAGAAAGCAAATTTCACCGTGGCCGTGGATGCAGTCAATAGCGTGGGCGGTGTGGTCATACCGCAGCTGCTTCGCAGTCTCGGCGTCAATAAGGTCATAGAACTCAACTGTGACCCCACCGGCAATTTTGCGCATAATCCCGAACCTATCCCCGAGAATCTCACCGAGATTTCAGACCTGATGAAGACCGGTGTGGCAGACGTCGGCTTTGTCGTAGACCCCGATGTAGATCGTCTGGCTATAGTGATGGAAAACGGCGAGATGTTTGTCGAAGAATATACCTTGGTGGCGGTAGCTGATTACGTGCTCAGCAATACTCCCGGCCCTGCAGTTTCCAATCTTAGCTCATCGCGCGCATTGCGCGATGTCGCCCTCGACCACAATTGCCCCTATCAAGCCAGTGCTGTGGGCGAAGTCAATGTGACCACCCTGATGAAAAAAATCAACGCGGTCATAGGTGGCGAAGGCAATGGCGGAGTCATTTATCCGCCGCTGCATTACGGCCGTGATGCACTGGTAGGCGTGGCACTATTCTTGACATTGCTTGCCAAGAGCGGCCTCAAGGTCTCGGAACTCAAGAAAAAATATCCGCAATATGCCATAGCCAAGACCAAGATACAGCTTACGCCCAAAATGGATGTTGACGCCATCCTTGAAGTGGTGAAACAACGTTACGCCAACGAGAAAATCACGACTATCGACGGAGTCAAAATAGACTATCCGGACTGCTGGGTACATCTGCGCAAGTCCAATACCGAGCCCATCATTCGCATCTACTCGGAAGCTCACACCATGGAGCAGGCTCAGGCCCTGGGTAACGAAATCAAGGGCGTGATCGAAGAAATTGCACATATAAAGCATTGATAAGGACAGGCATACCGCTAATTCGGGTGGTATGCCTGCTCAAAATGCTCAATAGCATACATCCATTAACCATAAACCGCTATATCACGATATGAAGCACGTTGTCCTTGCTGCCACGCTAACGCTGGCGGCGACACAATATTCCGACGCAGCCACGCCTGCTTGGTTCGAAACGGACTCGGCCGAGGCTATTTCGGCGCGCATTGACAGAGATTTTTCGCTGACAGTAGAGCAAACTCGCGAACGTCTCGCCAAGCTTTACGGACCTTCGGTGGCGTCACGTACCGAAGAATTCATTGCACAGGGACTTCTTGAAACACGTACAACGGCCGATGGCAAGGTCATGGTATTTCGTAAGTCGCCATCCAACCTTAAGCTTATATGTCCGGAAGTGAGTGGAATAAAATGGATCAACCGCGGCGCCGATGCCGATTCGTCCGATGTGGCCATTGTCAAGGCTGTAATTGAAAGTCCCCTTGCCACCGAAGATGAATACTATCATCGAGGCCCGGCACAAACCATCACCTACCGCTTTACGGTGGATGTGCCTTATAACGATGTACTCAAGGATGACACATTGCGTGTATGGATGCCCGTACCCGTCGAGACCGAACGTCAGTATGATATCTCGATATTGTCGGCATCGCATCCCTATGTGCTTTCGGACGGCCGCTCGATACACAATACTATATATATGCAAGCGCCGGTGACAACGGGCAAGAGCACACATTTCGAATACACAGGGCGGTATACGGTTACTTCGCTGTATGTCAGTGAAAAGGATATCTTAGACCGCATACAGCCTTACGATACGACAGCGCCATTCTATGCCGATTATACAGCTATGCAGGCCCCGCATATTATAGATCTGGGCGTCGAAGCGCGCGATATAGTAGGTGATGAGGCCAATCCCTATCTACAGCACAAATTGGTGTATAAATACATTGCCGATCGGTATCCATGGGCAGGCGCACGCGAGTATAGTACCATACCGTGTGTACCTCGATACGTGCTCGATCGTGGCTATGGCGATTGCGGGCAGGTATCCATGCTCTATATTTCGATGATGAGATCACTCGGTATTCCGGCACTGTGGGAAAGCGGATGGATGTTGCATCCGGGCGAAAAGAACTTTCATGACTGGGCCGAAGTGTACTTTGAAGGTGTAGGCTGGGTACCGGTGGATATGTCTTTCGGCAACTACGGCATAACCCCGGAGACGTATGACAAAGATACACACGGTTTCTATAGCCATGGTATAGATATGTATCGTTTTGCCACCAATCGTGGTATCTGCGGTGCACTCTATCCGGCCAAAAAATATCTGCGGAGCGAAACCATCGACTTTCAGGCCGGTGAAGTGGAAACCTCGCGAGGAAATCTGTTTTATCCCGGCTGGAACTCAAGCTTGCAGATAATCAAGACCGAACCCACCGCAGTGGCACAGGACGAAGACGAGTAGTACAATGGCAGTCGTACTACGGCAAACACTCTGTACAGTCGTACTCCGATTAACGTTATTTCCCGGCGAACATGCTGCGGCGTACGTGCTTCGGCTAACTCAGCGAAGAATAGAGGATGGTGATATACATCTTTTTTGTATAGAACGCCGAGATTCAACTTAGAACCGAGGCTAAGCGTAGACGCCGAAGTCAAGCATAAAAATTGAACATTCTTCAGATATAAATAAACCCAAAAACATATAGGCAAGTGTATTGCCGAAACTTACAATGAGAAGCATTCGATATATATTATGTGCCTTGGCCTTAGCGACCATGGTATCAGTGACAATGGAAGCGGCCACCATGGCCGATAAAGCACGAACTATAGCCTCTGAAGTTCGCACCCGTTTGGCTCCGGACAGCCGCCAAAACATCTATGACATAACCGTTCGTCCTGTCAACGACGGCAAGGTGGTCGTGGCCGGTATCGTATCCGAAGGGTATCTTGCCGATTCGCTGATGCGTGCTCTGACCGATGCCGGCATAGATGCTTCTAATGGTATAGCCGTGCTGCCGAGCGACAATTGGGCACTGCCTCGCATATCTGTAGCATGTCTGCGTACTCGTCCCGGCCATGATGCAGAGATGGCATCGCAGGCGTTGATGGGAATGCCGCTCCGCGTGCTTGACAACGATGGACAATGGCTTCGCGTGCAAACTCCCGACGGATATATCTCCTGGGTCGTAGATAATTCGGTGACGATGAAAACTACCGAGCAAATGAGCGAATGGCGCCGTGCTCGGCGCCTGGTGGTGACCTCGCCATATCAGGTGCGTGCCTATAGTGACGCCAAAGCATCAGGCGTGCGCGAAGTGGTCACCGACCTCGTTTGCGGAGATATAGTCGAGGGTAGTCTTGACAAGAAGAGCCACGGACGTGTGCAAATCACCTTGCCGGACGGCCGTTCGGGATGGTGTGATGCTTCGGCCTTGACCGCTATCGAGGATTGGGCTACGCAGGATTTCAATGCCGAAGTGATACTTGATATGGCATATTCGATGGAAGGTACGCCTTACCTTTGGGGTGGCACATCGCCCAAGACGCTTGACTGTTCCGGCCTGGCTAAGGTTTCGTATTTGGCCAACGGTATAATACTGATGCGTGATGCTTCGCAACAGGCCACGACCGGTATGCGCATCGAGGCCGCCGACTGGCGTCAATGCAAGGCAGGAGACCTGCTGTTCTTCGGCAACCCCAAAACAGGGAGAGTGACTCACGTCGCCATATATGACCACGATGGCGATTACATACATTCGTCAGGTCGCGTGCGCCGCAATAGCGTAAATCCCGACAGTCCCGCCTATCTTACCACGCCATTTCTGCACGCCGTACGCATCGACGGCAATATCGGTACTCGAGGCATTACAGCCGTGCGCAACCATCCGTGGTACTTCGATTACAAATAATCATAACACCTGAATATAAGAACATTAAGTGCCGTACGCATATACACCGGCACGATATAAAAACATACCATTATGAAACGCCGAGACTTTCTCCGTACAACAGCATTGGGCGCCGCTTTGGCTGTAGCCCCTATATCTTTCAGCGCCTTAGGAAGCGCCACTAAGAAAAATACAACGCGTTCGGGCCGCCTGAACCTTTCGTTCGAGCCATACGAACTACGTCTGCGTCATGCTTTCAATCTTGCGCGATATCAGCGTACCACGACACCAGACGTGCAAGTGAAGTTGGAATATGACGGCTTGGTGGGTTACGGTGAGGCTTCGATGCCTCCGTATTTGGGCGAGAACGTAGAGAGTGTATGCTCTTTCCTGAATCGCTTGGACCTCGGGCAATTTGCCGATCCGTTCCGCATTGAGGATATACATGACTATATGGATAGTGTTGCACCCGACAATCGTGCAGCCAAGGCATCGGTGGACATAGCATTGCACGATCTGCTGGGCAAAATTATGGGTCAGCCTTGGTATAAAATCTGGGGCTTGAATCCGGACAAATGTCCCAATACGTCATTCACTATCAGTTATGATGCCGATCCCAAGGAGATGAACGCCAAGATAGACGAGACGGCGCCCTATAAGGTTATAAAAATCAAGATGGGGTTAGATCATGACAAAGAACTTGTCGAGGCTATACGAGCACGTACCAATGTACCTATATGTGTAGATGCCAATCAGGGATGGGACAGCAAAGAAAAAGCTCTTGAGATGTGCCATTACTTGGCCGATAAGAACTGCCTGTTTGTCGAACAACCTATGGACAAGACACGCATAGATGATACTGCATGGCTTCGCGAACGTTCGCCGCTGCCCATCATAGCCGATGAATTTTTGCAGCGTCTTCCGGACGTACGCCGTGCTGCCGGAGTCTATGACGGCATCAATATCAAGCTGATGAAGTCCACCGGAATGCACGAGGCTTATAAGATGGCCGTACAAGCACGCGCTATGGGTATGAAGATTATGCTCGGTTGTATGACGGAGACATCATGTGCCGTGACGGCTGCCGCCCAATTGGCACCCATGGTAGACTGGGCTGACTTGGACGGCAACTTGCTGATAGCTAATGACCGTTTTGACGGTATCAAAATAGTAGACGGCAAGGTTACCATTCCCGATCGTCCGGGTATCGGCGTCGAATTGCTATAAAGGAATACTTTTTATCATTAGACGTTGATATTAGTATCGACCGGCAATATAGGTCGAGAATAGTATGATGTATCTAATGATGCAATGGTAGGCCAAGGACGCCGGCCCCGGAACTCTACACGAGGCTCAAAAGACGCTATACAGCAATAAAAAAAGCCATAAAAAGGCTTCCACTATTGTTTGTTAGAAAAAATATGCGTAAATTTGCAGTCCGAATTGTGAAATAAAAACATACAAACTAAATAATACAATGAAACGTACTTTCCAACCGTCTAACCGCAAGAGAGTTAACAAGCATGGCTTCCGTGAGCGTATGTCTACACCCGAAGGCCGCAAGGTATTGGCTCGTCGTCGCGCCAAAGGTCGCGCACGTCTGACCGTCTCTTGCTCTATCGCCAGCAAGTAATCGCTGAAAGGTAGTTCAACAACATAACATAAGCTGCCCTGTCGGATATTCCGATGTGGCGGCTTTTGTTGTATACGGTTGAGAGGTTGCGGTTGAATGCCTGCATCGTCTGTAGCGTCTGCATCGTCTGCAACCCTTCAGACATATTCGCTATACTTGATACCGGACTATACTGATGGGTAGTGTTTCATTCAGTGTGTCTGGATACAGCTTCAAAAAGTGTGTCTGTATCGAAGAGTAGGAAAAAGGACAGGCCAAATTTTGGAAGGTCTATACCTGACGGACGTTTGGCTCAACTCGCCTCAGACACACTGATTGAAACGGTATTCACCGGTTGAAACCGTATTCACCGGCTGAAACAATGTCCGTTTGGCGTAATTGTATTTTGGGCGTCTACTTGGTATGTTTGGGATTGCCCCAACGATGTTGCTGTAGGGCGTTCATGCGGTCTTCGGCGGGATTGGGTGCCGGTGACCAGAATTGAGCATCTGCAATATTGTCCGGCAAGAATTGTTGGCGGACAAAATGCTCGGGGTAATCGTGCGAATACTTGTATTCAATGCCGTACCCGAGTTTTTTCATCAATGAGGTGGGTGCGTTGCGCAGATGAAGTGGCACGGGAAGGTTGCCCGAGTTGCGGACTTCGGTCAGTGCGGCATCTATAGCCAGGTATGCGCTGTTGCTTTTGGCGCTTGTAGCCAGATATATAGCACATTCGCTGAGAGGTATACGAGCTTCCGGCATTCCGACTTTGTGCACTATGTCAAAGGTAGCATTGGCCAGTAGTAGTGCATTAGGATTGGCCAATCCGATATCTTCGCCGGCCAGTATGACCAGACGTCGGGCGATAAATAAGACATCTTCGCCTCCGGCCAGCATGCGTGCCAGCCAGTATACGGCTGCGTCGGGGTCACTGCCGCGTATACTTTTGATAAAAGCCGAGATGATGTCGTAATGCATTTCGCCGTCCTTGTCGTACGCCATAGGGTTTTCCTGCAGACGGTCGGTTATGGTAGCATCGTCAATCACTATGGGCTGTGCGTGGGCAGTGGATTGCTCCAGCAAATCAAGGATGTTGAGCAATTTGCGTGCATCACCGCCGGCATATCGGAACAGAGCGGTTGTTTCGTTGACTTGTACTTGTCGTTTGGATAGCACCTCGTCCTCGGATATGGCGCGTTCGAGCAGAGTCTTCAGCTCGTCCTCCTCCAGAGGGCGCAGAGTGTATACCTGGGCACGCGACAGCAACGGACGAATAACCTCGAAAGACGGGTTTTCGGTGGTGGCGCCTATCAGCGTGACAATGCCGCTTTCGACAGCTCCCAATAGGCTGTCCTGTTGCGATTTGCTAAAACGATGTATTTCGTCGATAAACAATATCGGGCGAGCGCCTTGACCAAACATACTGCCGGCATCGCGGCGGCATCGATCAATGACCTCGCGCACTTCCTTGACGCCTGCTGTGACGGCCGATATGGTGTAGAACGGGGCATTGATGGTTTTGGAGATGATGCGTGCCAATGTGGTTTTGCCTACTCCGGGTGGGCCCCATAGGATAAAAGATGCAATATTACCCGTCTCAATCATTCGACGGATAATTCCGCCGGGACCGACGAGGTGGGCTTGCCCGACATATTGGTCGAGGGTGGTAGGACGAAGTCTTTCGGCAAGAGGAGCTAACATTTAGTCGATTTGATCTGTCGTTAGAAATTGTGGTAAGATATATACGGGCTTGGTGAGGCTCTCTCAGCGAGTGGTATCTACTATGTGTGGATTAGATAGACGTGCGCCGCGCAGGTATGCGTCTGTATTCATACGGCGTTTGCCGGTGGCTTGAAGGCTGAGAATATGTAGTATGTGACGGTCGCCGCATACTACGCCGAGTTTGTCCTCCTCGGCGACTATGGTTCCCGGATTCGCGTTGACGTCTGTGTCGGGGTCTACGCCAGTGGCAAAAATCTTGAAATCGGTGGGAGGCATATTGTCGGCGCTCAACGTGGTCCAAGCGCCGGGGTAGGGCGAAAGGCCGCGTACCAGGTTGTGAATCTCCGTGGCAGGGCGAGTCCAATCGATATGACATGTTTCGCGGAAAATCTTTGGCGCGGGGCGGCATTTTTCCGTGGCTATATCACTTTGCGGAGTTGTCTTGAGGTCTCCTGTCACGATGTGAGCCAGAGTTTGTTCCACCAGGTCGGCACCCAGAGCCATCAATCGGTCGTGCACGGTGCCCACGTTGTCTTCATCGGTGATGTCTATGGCGCATTGGTCGATGATATCGCCGGTGTCTATTTCGTGTTTCAGGAAGAATGTGGTCACGCCTGTGCGTGTATCGCCGTTGATGACTGCCCAGTTGATGGGCGCTGCGCCGCGGTAGTCTGGCAGTAGTGATGCATGGAGGTTGAATGTACCCAGGCGCGGCATCTGCCACACCACTTGCGGGAGCATACGAAAGGCAATGACAACAAATAGGTCGGCGTTGAGACTTTGCAATTCGTTTATAAAATCCGGGTTGCGTAGTTTCTCCGGTTGCATTAGGTGTAGCCCGTGAGCCAAAGAATACTCCTTGATCGGCGACATATACATATGGTGACCGCGGCCGGCGGGCTTGTCGGGCATGGTCACTACGCCCACGACGTTGTAGCCGGATGATACTATGCGGTCCAGACTGGGTACGGCAAAATCGGGCGTGCCCAAAAATACTATTTTGAGGTCTTTCTTTTCCATTGTTATTCAAGATTTTGTGGCGTGGGTAGTGTCGGTCGTGTTCTGTGCGGTCTCGACATTTGCGGCCGATGCTTCGAGCGCATGCCATAGCGCATCGTTCGGGACTGGGGCTGTGACATCTATGGTGATGTGCGATACCGGGTGCTCAAAGACTATGCGTCGTGCCAGCAGCGAGATGCTTCCGTCCCGATTTGAGCGACGGTCACCATATTTCAGATCGCCTTTGATGGGGCAGCCGATGGCCGCCAATTGTACGCGTATTTGGTGCTTGCGTCCGGTCAACAATTGCACTTCGATGAGCGTGTAGTGATCTCCGCGAGCCAGGACGCGATAGTTGAGTCGGGCCTCTTTGCTGCCTTGCCGCGGGGTGTCGTTGGCGTATGACTTGTTTGACGCTTCGCGAGTGGTGATATAATGCGTTAGGGTGTCTTGTTGTCGTGGCGGATGGTTGCGGCTTATGGCCCAATAGGTTTTGTGTACCAGGCCATCGCGAAGCATGGCATTGAGACGTGACAGCGCCTTGGAGGTCTTGGCAAAAACCACGACACCGCCCACAGGGCGGTCGAGTCGATGCACTACGCCCAGAAATACTTCGCCCGGCTTGTCATATTTGGCCTTGATCCAGGCCTTGACAATTTCGCTAAGCGGAGTGTCGCCCGTTTTGTCGCCTTGAACGATTTCGCCCGGCGCCTTATTGACTATGATTATATGGTTGTCCTCGTACAGTACTTCCATCGTTTATATAGTTCTATTGCTGCCTGTTCTTTATTTCGGTATATGTCGAACCGACTATCCCGGACTACAAAGGTACTCATTTCCGATGGATTTTAGGTAATACAAATAACTGTGAAATGGCAATCGGGCGTGTCGAAGGCTGTATGGAATAAGCCGAAGCGAAGTGTTGGGGCCGCGAGGTAATGTCGGAGTCGGCGATGTGGGATGGCTGTGTCGGGAAAAATGCGTATCTTTGTGCGTACATTCAGAACCAATAAAAAAACAGATGAAACAAGTAGCACGACTGTTGGCAGACAAATTGCTGTCTATAAGCGCAATCAATCTTCAGCCAGATAATGCCTTTACGTGGGCTTCGGGGTGGAACAGTCCCATATATACGGACAATCGCAAGACATTGTCGTATCCCGAGATTCGTTCGTTTATAAAAATTGAATTGGCAAGGATGATTGTCGAAAATTTCGGGATGCCGGACTATATAGCCGGTGTCGCCACCGGTGCCATTGCACAAGGTGCACTTGTGGCCGATCTATTGGGCGTGCCGTATATCTATGTACGCTCGGCGCCCAAGGATCACGGACTTGAAAATCTGATAGAAGGCAATCTCATACCCGGAAAGAATGTGGTGATTATCGAAGACCTCGTTTCGACCGGACGCAGCTCGTTGAAGGCTGTGGATGCCGTGCGTATGGCCGGTGGTGAGGTCCTGGGTATGGCGGCGATGTTTACATACGGATTCCCGGTAGCCACCAAGGCTTTCAAGAAGGAAGGTGTGCGTCTTGTGACATTGTGCGATTATGACACAATGATAGAATCGGCTCTTGATACCGGATATATCAAGCCGACGGATGTGGAGACGCTGCAGGCATGGCGCAAAGATCCGGCCAATTGGTTGCCCGGGGCTTTGGGCTGAATCAGGCCGGAGTCGTAGACTTGGATTCATCGAAAAGAATAACGTTTAGAATATAAATTATGGCATTATATAAAGGAAAAGCTATACGTGTGGAGACTTCGCCCGAAGCCATAGTCGCACGTTTCAGTGACCTTTCGACGCTGGAGGGTATGCTGGAAAAACTGCCCGAGGAGCAGCGTAAGAGTATAGGGCAGGTGACTTTCGAGAAGACTGCTATTGTGGTGAATAATCCCAAGGTGGGTAATGTGCGTATGGAAGTGAATGAATGCACGACAGAACGCATAGTATTAGGTGCCGGCGGGATGCTGCCTATGACCATAAATGTCAGTCTGAGAGGTGTGGACGACAATGCTGCCACAGAAATAGAGACTGCCATAGATATAGATATTCCGGTGATGCTTCGTCCGCTTGTGTCGCCTCACTTACAGCAGGCGGCAGACCAATTCGGGCTGCTTATTGCACGCCTGGCTTCCGTAGATGAAGCGCGGTAAGCCTCGGCAGCAGGGCGTTGATATAGAGTCCGGGATTGTCTCCGGCAGTATGCGGGGTATACACCCGGGCCTCGCCGTCAAACGTTTTTCGAAGACGGCTTATCGTTTGCGTATGACGTAATTGTGGCCGAATCTGATTTATTGCAATATAAGGCTGTAGACAAACTGTCTGTAAAAAAGATGAGAAAGAGACTGACGCATTGCATAAAGAGTCTGATGGTATTGTTGTGTGCGGTTGCCATCTCGACTTTGATGTCGGGATGTGATACCGTGGACAATAAGCGCCTGCCTGCCGTACCGGTGCAGATAGTGCTCAGCGACCCCGGAGGTTGGATTACTTACGGTGTTTCCGGCGCTATGCAGTCGCGGCGATTTATACGTGCACTCAAGGTTCCGGCCGATTTCCCATATACATCCACCACATTCACCGGATATGGCGGCGTGTTACTTGTGTCCGATGTCTTCGGCAATCCGCAGGCTTATGACTTGGCTTGTCCCGTCGAAGGCAAGGCCGATGTACGTGTCGAGATTGATAAGGAATCCGCTGTAGCCAAATGTCCCAAATGCAAGAGCACTTACGATGTGTTTGCCAATGAAGGTTCTCCGCTTTCGGGCGATGCGGCCAGATTGGGTTATGGGTTGACGCGCTATAATGTCTACCACAATCCGGGCGTAAGTTATGTCATAGCCAGATAGTGAAGAGATAAGTATAATCAATGGCAAATTGCATTATATTAAACAATTAACATACAACGATGCGACGCAATTATTTAGGACTTTGGCTGCTGTTGGTGACGGCATTTGCATTTTTTGCAGTGCTGTCCGTTTATGATCCCATCGAGATATGCGGACATACGCTCAAGTCCTCCAAGATAGTGCCCACCCTGACTGCCGATGCCAAGGCCAAGGAAGGCAAGGCAAAAGCTGCTTCCGTGTCCGGGGCGGCGGCTCGAGTGACTCATACGCGACCGGCGGCGAAAGCCGTAAAGACTGACACGATGCCCAAGACCATACTATTTATAGGCGACTCGATGCTTGAAGGCCTTTCGCCGCGCTTGGCCGCCTATGCTTCGGCCAATGGCCATACCTTGTATTCGGTGATATGGTACAGCAGCACCAGCGAGATTTGGGGACGTAGCGGGCGATTGGCCTCATATATACAGCGTTTGCATCCCGATTACATCTTTATATGCCTCGGTGCCAACGAATTGTTTGTGCGAGATATTGTATCCAAACGAGATAAATACGTCAAGCAGATTGTCAAGGAAGCCGGGAAGATACCTTTTGTATGGATTGGTCCGCCCAACTGGAAAGACGATACCGGTATCAACGACCTGATAGCCGCCAATGTTCCTGCCGGGTCATTCTTCTTGAGCCGAGGTATGCACTTTGACAGAGCCAAGGACGGAGCACATCCCACGCACGCCTCAGCCGGCAAATGGATGGACTCTGTAGCACGCTGGATGCCGCGACATTGTGCACATCCCATAAAGATGGCACTTCCTAAGAGCGCCACCGGACGTCCCAAGCGAATTTTTGTACATCAACCGCAGAAGTAGCCAACCTAAGAGCCGGAAGTTAAGACAGTCCAACAAGAACAATGGCAGATATTTCGACAATAATCCATAACGTATTAGAACAGCTGACCTATTCTCCGGGCGAGCCTATGCTCTTCAGTAGCGGAGTGTTTTGGGCGTTGTTTATCGTCTTCATACCGGTCTTTGCAATGTTGCGCGACCGGTTGTGGCAGATGGTGAGCTTTGTTGTGGCGTTTTCGCTGTTCTTTTACTATAAAAGTAGCGGATTTTTTGTCTTTCTATTAGTGGCTACATCGTTGATAGATTGGACGATGTCACGCGTGCTGGTTCGCTTACAGTCGCGCTTGCGTCGTCGGTTATGCGTGGTTCTTTCGGTAACCACATCGTTAGGCATCTTGTGCTATTTTAAGTATGCCAACTTCTTTATGTGGAATTGGCAACAGATGGTAGGCGGCAACTTTGAGCCTATGGATATTATACTGCCTGTAGGTATTTCGTTTTACACCTTTCAGTCTATCAGTTATATAGTAGATGTTTACAAAGGACGAGTAGCGCCCACCAAGACATGGCTCGAGTATGCCTTTTTCCTGTCGTTTTTCCCCGCGCTTGTAGCCGGACCTATTGTGAGGGCCGATTACTTTTTGCCGCAGATACGTGAGAGCCGCCATGCGACACGTCCGATGATATACCTCGGACTATGGCTCATAATACTCGGGGTGGTCAAGAAAGCCATTATAGCCGACTATATAGCACAATACAACGACTTGATATTCAGTGTAGATGCGTCTACGGGAGTGCCCGGATACAGCGGCTTCGAATGTCTAATGGGTATCATCGGGTATACAATGCAGATATATTGCGACTTCTCGGGATACAGCGATATGGCGATAGGTATAGCGTTGATTATGGGCTTCAGGCTTGCAAAGAACTTCAACTTTCCGTATAAGTCGCGCAATCTTACCGATTTTTGGCGGCGTTGGCATATATCGCTCTCTACATGGCTCCGCGATTATGTGTATATTCCGCTTGGCGGCAACCGCAAGGGACCGCGCAGGACGTACATCAATAATATGGCCACGATGCTTATCGGCGGTTTGTGGCATGGCGCGTCATGGAAATTTGTATTTTGGGGCGGAATGCATGGCGCCGGACTGGCAATCCATAA
Source organism: uncultured Muribaculaceae bacterium (assembly GCA_934590135.1). Lineage (GTDB taxonomy): Bacteria > Bacteroidota > Bacteroidia > Bacteroidales > Muribaculaceae > CAG-873. The sequence goes on along the minus strand of CAKTOT010000041.1, from coordinate 4,824 downwards.
GGCTTGCCGACCTTTTCTTGAGAAGATTGGTGACAATTGGGGCGTCAAAGCACTTTCGTGGCTGTTGACAATGACCGTCGTGGCATTGCTTTGGGTGTTTTTCCGCGCCGACAGTTTTGGCGATTCGTGCGCCATCATCGGGCACACCTTCACGGATTTGTCGGTGGATTACATCATCCCCTTTGTTTCGGTACGCTATCTGTGGCTGTTGCTAATGGCAGTCATTATAATTGCTCATTGTCTTCCTACCGCCTTCTGGGACAAGGCCGCTATGTGGTTTGTACGTTCGCCCTGGATAGTCAAACTGCTGGTTTTTATTGTGGTAGTCCAATGCGTTCTCCAGCTGAGAGGCGAAGATGTCGCGCCATTCATATACTTCAATTTTTAGGTATATCCAAGTTGAAATATTCATATATCCTCGGACGAATGGTCGCAGTGAAAATGATCAAAAGTTGAATATTCAAAATAGCATAAATAAAAGCATAAATATTGACCGATATGTGCGACAGCAACCATAAACATATCACCGAAGCCACGGCATTGTACCACACATTCGGGTGTAAGCTCAATTTTGCCGAGACGGCGACCATAGAAGATTTGATGTCGCAACGCGGCATACGCGCCATCGGTCGTGGTGAGAGCCCGGATATAATTGTGGTCAACAGCTGTTCGGTCACGGAAACAGCCGATCGCAAATGTCGTCAATATATTAGGTCGATGCATCGGCGTTATCCCCAGGCAGCAATTATCGTTACGGGATGCTATGCCCAGTTACACGGCGAGGATATAGCGCTTATGGACGGCGTGGCCGCCGTGGTAGGTAATGATAAGAAACACGGGGTTGTAAGCCGTGCCGAAGAGTGGCTGCGCAGTCGCGAGATGCACCAGGCCGACATTACGCCTACGGCACAGATACGAGACTTTGAGCCATCGTGTTCGCGTGGAGACCGGACGCGATTCTTCCTTAAGGTGCAAGATGGGTGCAACTATTGGTGCAGTTATTGCACCATACCCAAGGCTCGTGGCCGATCGCGCTCGGGTACGGTCGGTCAGGTCGTAGAACAGGCTCGTATAGCCGCCGCCGCCGGTGCTAAGGAAATTGTGATTACCGGAGTCAATATCGGCGACTTCGGCCATGGAACATCCGAGTCCTTCTTTGATTTGGCCAAAGCCCTTGACAAGGTCGAAGGTATCAGCCGCTATCGTATATCTTCCATCGAGCCAAATTTGATTACGGATGATATTATTGATTGGTGCGCCGGAGAGGCTCGGCGCTTTATGCCACACTTTCATATTCCGCTGCAGAGCGGCAGCAACGATGTGCTGCGGTTGATGCGTCGTCACTATGACACCGAACTCTTTACCGCAAAAATCGAACGAATACGGCGTGCCATCCCGGATGCGTTTATAGGCGTGGACTTGATTGTAGGTATGAGGGGAGAGACTGATGCCTTCTTTGAAGACTCGTACAATTATTGTAAATCGCTGGATATCTCGCGCTTGCACTTGTTTACGTACAGCGAGCGTCCCGGTACGCGTGCCCTTGAAATCCCGTATGCGGTTCCCTCGGCGCTACAGCACGAGCGTATGCAGCGGATGTTGGCTCTGAGCCGCGACAAAATGCTGGCTTTTGCCTCGCGCTTCCAAGGCATGACACGTCCGGTGCTGTTGGAGCATCCAAGAGCCGGGCGTGCCATGAGTGGGTTTACGGACAATTATCTTAAGGTACATGTGCCCGGCGCTACAGCCGAATACGACAACAAGATTGTACCCGTCAAATTGGAAGCCGTAATTGAAGATGTCCATGATAGCGAAGAATATGGATTTGAAGGCACAATATCGGAGCATTGAGTCATAAATAGAGCAAAAACAGACGGTAATATTAGCGAAATACGAGAAGAAAACATTCGGTAGGAATATAAGAGGAAATATCCCGCATTAATTAAAAAAAGAAACACCTCGCATATATATAAGATGAAAAAGCCCGTAGAGATAATGACTGATATGCTTACGGCGGTCGCCATAGTGCCTGTAATAGGCTTGGCGTACTTGCCGCTTCGAGCATTGTATGTCTTGGCGGATGTACTTTTTGTTATGCTATATCATATATTGCGCTATCGCCGTCGTATGGTACGTGCCAATATGTGTGCTGCTTTCCCGGATATGGATCGGCGCACATTGCGGCGCAATATCCGTGGCTTTTATCGGAATTTTGCGGATTATATCGTTGAAACAATCAAGTTGTTGCACGTAGATACAGAAACTATCACCGGTCGGATGACTTTCGAGGGTTTGGATATTATCGAAGACCATTTGAGGCATGGCCGTAGTGTAGTGGCATATTTTGCACATACGTTCAATTGGGAATGGGCACCGAGCATCACGCGCGACTTCCCGTCCGATATTGCCGATACGGTTATCTTTGGCCAGATATATCGACCGCTGCGCAGTCGCAGGTGGGATGAGTTGATGCTGAAAGTGCGCAGCCGCTTCGGCGCCGTATCCATACCTAAGAGGATGACACTTCGCCACTTGTTGCAATCCCGAAAAGACGGCCGATTATCATTGACCGGGTTTATGAGCGACCAGAAGCCAAGTCATGGCGATCCGGAACATATCATAGAATTTCTCGGGCAAAAAACGCGCGTAATCACCGGAACGGAGACACTTGCACGGCGTCTTGGTATGGCCGCAGTGTATTGGGATATGACAAAGAAAAGTAGGGGACACTACCATATAACGGTACGTCCCATCACAGATAACGTGGCCGAGACCGCTGAGGGCGAAGTCACGGATACATATTTCAAACTTTTGGAAGAGACGATAAGTCGTCAACCTCAGATATGGTTGTGGTCGCACAACCGCTGGCAGCGCAATCGTCGGCATCCCGAAACAGATATACAAAAATGACAAATAAGATAAATAACGCCACAGGTGCAAAATGTGCGGTCGTCATCCTCAACTGGAACGGCGAAGCACTTTTGCGGCGCTACTTGCCCGATGTAGTCTCCGGAACGGATGCCGCATTCGGCCGAGTAATCGTAGCGGATAACGGCTCGACTGACGGGTCGCGCCGGCTGCTTGAGACAGAGTTTGCAGGCCGTGTAGACACGATATACTTCGATGAAAACTACGGATATGCCGGCGGGTATAATCGCGCCATAGATGCACTGCGCGGACATTACGAGTACGCGGTGCTGCTTAATAGTGACGTCAGTACACCATCAGGATGGTTGGCGCCGTTGGTGCAATACCTTGATGCGCACCCCGAGGTGGGAGCCGTGCAGCCCAAAATTTTGAGCGACACTCGGCGAGATGCCTTCGAGTATGCCGGTGCCTGCGGCGGTATGATAGACCGCAATGGTTATCCGTATTGTCGCGGACGCATATTCGGTACTTGCGAGCCGGACAAAGGACAGTACGATTCAGAGATGCCAATATTTTGGGCTACGGGTGCCGCCTTGTGCATACGTGCCGAATTGTACGCCCGTGTGGGAGGGCTTGACGAACGTTTTTTTGCACACATGGAGGAAATAGACTTGTGCTGGCGCGTACACCTTGCCGGGTACGATATAGTCGCAGTGCCGACTTCGCACGTGTTCCATCTTGGTGGAGGGTCACTGCCGGCGTCCAATCCTCGAAAGACCTATCTCAACTTTCGCAACAACCTGTTGCTGTTGCATAAAAATTTGCCGGATGGTACACGCCGAGGCAAATTGTTCCGTCGTCGTATGCTTGATGCCATAGCTTGGTGCAGATTTATTGCCGGCTTGGATTTCAAGAATGCCGGAGCGGTGCTGCGTGCACATCGGGACTTTAAGAGAATGCGACGGGACTATACTGTACATCCCGAAATCGACCTACTGGATACACGCACTGATACGCATGTCAATATACTGGTTCAGTACTACTTGAAAGGGAAGCGTCGTTTTTCGCAACTCAAGTTCTAAAGAATGTATCAACACGTCGTAAAAGCTAAGGGCGGTACGCTATAAAATCGGACAATACGTCCGGACGATGGCAAGCGATGATTTATTTGATAAAAACCGGTCAGAAAATGCTGCGTAAGGTGTAATTGTCAATGCTTAACCGCTCGGAATAGCGAAAAAATGCGTAACTTCGTATAATAATATCAACAGACAATGGTTCGTGCATATAGAATAATACGCGCGGTGATTGTCGCCGCCATACTGCTTGGTGTGGTGGTGCCGATAGGCCTATATATGGCAATGTCGGCACCGTGGGCACAGGAAAGGCTGCGCCATGCCGCCGAAGTCGAACTTACGCGGCTTTTGGGTACGGAAGTGTCGGTGGGCGCGGTACATTTCGAACCATTCAATACGATATCCATTGAAGATGTTTCGGTAGACGACGACTTCGGAAAAAAAGCGCTTGAAATTAAAGATTTAGATGCACGTTTCGAGCTGTCATATTTTCTAAGCACGGGGCGCATAGCGGTAGACTATGCCGCTATAGACGGCTTGAAGGCCCATATATATAAACCGACAGATAAGTCTCCGCTTAATATTGCCGGTATCATCAAACGCTTGAAACCCAAGCAAAAGCAGAAGCCCCCGAGTCGCATTCAATTGTCTATCGGAAGTGTGGATATACGCCATGGCGAAATGAGCTACGATGTGCTCAATGCGCCGTATACGTCCGACCGATTTAATGCCAAGCATATTAGGTTACAGGACTTTGAACTTGCGGCAATGCTTCCCGTGGTCGGCAATGACAGTGTTGTCGTCCGCTTGGATCGGTTGGCTGCTGCGGAGGTTTCGGGACTTCGGTTGAACAACTTGACCACTACGGTGTATTATACAC
>CAKTOT010000040.1 GCA_934590135.1 uncultured Muribaculaceae bacterium | reverse complement strand
CCAGATGTCCAACCTCGAGAACATCGTGGTCGAAAAGCATGCTGCTTTCGTCCTCCAATTCGTGGCCACTATGTTCTTCGGCGTCGACTTTGAAAGCGTGTCGCCCGAACGCCTGCTTGTCGGCAAGTTCAAAGCCGCTACGCCTCCGACAGACGATCAAGGAGGAAAAACCGGCAACTAACACTTAAAAGACAGAGAAGATGACAACCAAATGTACCACGGTCAACCTCTATGAGAGCCTGACCTTTTGCAAAGGGGAGACTACACTCCCAGGTCTTCGACCCAAGGCATATTTTATGCCCAAGAGTCTGATTGATACGTTCCCCACTCTCGCCAAGCCCGGCGACAAAGATGCCACGATGGCGTCAATAGCCACCTACAAAGGTGACTTCGCCCTCGCTGCCGATGCCAAATGGCGTCGCATTGATCTGCTCGCTACTGCAAGCAACGTCAAGGCCGAGAGCCAAGGTGATGAACCATCCAAGACGTTTAACAACACCGCCACCATCAAGTATGCCGGTGTCGGCCCGGATGCCACGGGCTTTTGCCGTATGGCCAACTCCGATGACATAGTTTACGCAATTCAGCAGCGTGACGGCCAGTGGCGTATCGTCGGCAACGAGATGTTCGAGACCAATACCAAGCCGTCCCAAGACAGCGGTATGTCCGTGACTGACGCCAGCGGTACAACACTCGAAATAACCGTCACCGATGTATGCCCGTCTCCCTATTATGTAGGCAAACTCGTGACTGAAGATGGCACCATCGATTGCGCCACCGGCGAAGTCGAAGTTGCAGTCGGCGGTTGATACCCATAATAGGACTGACTTAGCACAGTATATAATCTTCAGTAGGCGCGACTGCGGGCTTAGGGTTGGCCTGTCGTCGCGCCTAAAAATTTAATATTATGACGAATCTTGATCCAAGACTTACTCAGGAAATGCAGGACTGGCTCAACGCACGCCCAGCCGACCGCGATTTTATGCGCGGCGCCGCGATGCTACGATCGCTCAACCGCAACAAGGCGCTATACAATACGCTTGTGCGCAATCCTGGTAAGTATATGTCCAAGCTTGAATACGAGCTGCGCAAGCACCTGCGCATCCGTCTGCACAATATGAGTGTCGCAGATGTCGTGCATATGGAAGCGGAAGTAATGCCTCGCGTTGCCTCTATGGTGGCCACGCCTCCCTCAATCTCATCCGATGACGAATTGCCGGAGGCTCATACCGCCCGTGGCCGCCGTGCCGACCACGACAGCTTGCCACCTGAGGTACAGGCTTTATGGGACGGCAACGCGACACGCTACCGCAAAATCGTACTGCTCTTCAACGAACTCAAAGCGATGGCAGATCAAGAGCCATGCGACCGCTTCGAGAAGTTGCAGATGCTTGACGAACTTGATAAGCAATATCGTCATACACTTGAGCTGTACGATGAGTATTTGCCCGGGCACACCGAACTGCCGTCATCGACTACACCTCCACTGTCCGCCGGACGTACAGACGAGGAGAACCGACGACTGTCGGCAGCGCGTAAGACCCTTGGCAAGTACAAGAAGGTGGCCTCAGCCGCAGATGTCTCCGATGAGCGCCGCACTCTTGCCATCACCAAGTGCCGCGCCTGCGTCGCAGTCATACGCGACCTCGGCGGAAAGTTTACGCCGGAAGTCGCAGCCGAACTGTCTGCGCTCGGCATCGATGTCACGGATAAATCCGAGGCGTGATGCCCGGTGCAGCCTTGTCCGGCTTGTCTCCTTTGGCAGACTGCCCGGTACAGCCGTACTTCGGCAGAACCGCGCAGCTGTCGGACTATATCGACTGGGCACTCGACCAAATAGGCCCGGCCGGTATGGCCGTGTCCACATTCTCGGTGTCCGAGCAATTCTTGAGGTGGCTACATCGCGCCCGTTCATCAGGGCGTATTTCGCGGTGTTCGCTGGTTTGCGACCTGCGTGCCGCACGCAAGACTGCGTCACTGGACAGCCTGATGCACAGCGTCTGCGACGAGGTCATACTTGCACAGAACCATAGCAAGGTCGTCATCCTGGATGCACAGGCGATAAGCGTTGCCATCGTGACATCTCAGAATCAAACGCGCGGAGACCGCTTTGAAGCAGGCATTATTACGACTGATCATCGCACTGTATCTCTGCTCAAGGACGGGCTGACCATATTACGCAACGAATCCAAGTTATTGACATGGACTTGAATAAAGAAACTATCGATCGCGTGGCCGAACTGGCCGCTGCGCTCACGCCTCCGTCAGACATTGCCGCTTTGCTCGGTATTCCTGCCGATATGCTCAAGGCCGAATTGGCCGAACACCTGTCTCCGCTACGCGCAGCATATCTCAAAGCTAAGGCTGAAACGGCACTGATGCTGCGCCGGCAGGAGATTGATTTTGCACGTGTCGGCTCGCCATTCGCGGTACAGCTCACCGAGACTTATCTCCGCGAAATGACCGCTGACGAGGATTATTAAACCATCGACTATGCCACTACCTGCAATCAACGAAGTCGCGCAGCGGCATCTATTCTCCGACCGCGACAAGATGGTCAAGGCCGGGCTTAACGACATCACGATAAACCATATCGTGCGTCTGCGCGATATGTACAACTATTGGCTAAACTTCCCGAGCAAGCGTGACCGCGATATTGTTGCCGAGATACGTCAGCGGTATGGTGTGGTTGAATCGGTGGCGCGCGAAGACCTGCGGATTATCAAGGAGCTATTGGGCGACTACCAGCGCCAAAGCAAGGATTACCACCGTTATCGCTTTTTGGAGATGATAAACCGCGCATACGCCAAAGCGGACGCGGCTAACAATACTCGCGATATGGTGGCTGCCGCATCGCAGTATGCCAAGTATACGCAGCTGGACAAGGAGGACGACCGCGAGAGCATCCTGTCCAAAGTTGTGCCTCTTGTGCTGTCCTTCACCGATGACCCGGAAGTCATCGGCATTAAGCGTATGCCGCACTTCCGCGAAAAAATCAAGGCGCTCAAGGAAAAGTATTACACGATGGATCAGACGGAGGATGTCGATTACGAGGACATCGATGCACGTCTGGACGATTTGTTTAAGCCAATTGGGAATGGATACGCAGACTCAGCAAGTATACCTCAATGACGTTCAGCGCGACTTGATGACGGTCGTGCAAGCACGCGACACCGTCCTCGTTGCCGGTCGTGCATTCGGTAAAGGCATGGTACACGCACTATGGAACAGGCGCAACTTTGAGCGTATGCCGGGGTCGGTCACCGGCTTTGTCTCGGCCAATATCAAGCGTGCGCTCACCAACACCCTGCCGTCCATGCTTGTGCACTGGGAACGCTGGGGTCTGATGCGCAACGTCCATTGGTGCATCGGCATCAAGCCGCCGAAAGCCTGGGGATGGAAGCAGCCGATATTCCCCATCCAAAACTACGAAAACGTATTGTCGTTCTATAACGGCAGCGTCGGCTTCATCATTTCGCAAGACCGGACAGGTACATCCAATTCACAATCGTATGATGCACTGGATATTGATGAGGCCAAGTTCATCGACTTCGAGCAGCTCAAAGACGAAACACTACCGGCATTGCGTGGCAATAGGCAATACTTCGGCAAGCATTTCTTCCACCATTCGACACTCATTACCTCCGATATGCCGGTGACGAAGAAGGGGTCATGGTTCTTGGAGTACGACAAGAAGTGCGATCCGGAGCTGATAGACGCCATTCGCGGCCTTGTAGCCGAAATACATCATTTCGAAGGCAAGGTGCGAGAGCTGGCCGCTGCCGGTATTGCGCCATCACCCAGGATGCGTTCGACGTTGCTCAATATGCACCGTACGCTGTGCCGATTGCGTTCGGTCGCGCTGGACTATCGCGAGGTGTCCACCATCGACAATATGGTGGTACTTGGTGAAGCATTCATCCGTCAACTCAAGCGCGACCTGCCGCCGCTGACATTTCAGGCATCAGTGCTGTGCAAGCGCATAGGCATTGCGCGTGACGGCTTCTATTCGTCGATGACGGAAGGCCATAAGTACTCGGCTACTAACTTCGGCCACCTCGACAGCCTTGAGTATGACTTTGACAAAATCAAGGAGCCGTCATCGCTTATGGACGCAGACGTGGACGCCGACCAGCCGATATGTATTGCCTTTGACTACAACGCCAACATCAACTGGCTTGTAGCCGGCCAGCCGCGAGGCCGGAAGCTATTGGTGCTAAAATCGTTCTATGTCAAGTACGAGCGGAAACTCAACGAGCTGGTGGAGGACTTCTGCAAGTACTACCGCCACCATCGCAACCGCCGCGTTGTGTTTTACTACGATGCTACGGCCAAGCAAGGGTCTTATGCTGTGGACAATCTGTGCTTTGCCACGGTCATCGTCAACGCCTTCCGGTCACGAGGGTGGATGGTGACGGAGGTGGACATTGGCGTGCCGATGCGTCAGATACTCAAGCACCTGCTCATCAATCGTATGTTTGCCGGGAAAGCGCACCTGGTGCCGATGATAAACCGCGAAAACAACGAAGACTTGCTTATATCAATACAGACCGCCGGCATTTATAACGGCGGCAAGGATAAGCGAGGTGAAAAGCTAGCCGAGACGGAGGAGAATAAGTTGGAGAGCCGTACCGATGGGTCGGACGCGTTCGACACCTTGTGCATCGGATGCGAGAGCCATCCTCAGACATCCTCGATGATTGCAGTGACTTCGTCCTTCTGACCTATACTTCGTACAGACAAGCAGTCAGAGCATTTTCCCGATGCCGAGAAAATGCTATGACCGTGTTCGTGCGCGTGCGGTCTGACGACCGGGCAACGTGGTCATTACCGCTTACATATACCGCTATTTCGGGGGGAGGTAAAGGCGGTCAAGCGTAGGGCGGTGGGGGCTCACCTTCGTGAGGAGCGGCGTGCCGCCGCCTCGCCGAGCCGCTAAAAGGTTATTTGTCAAACCTTTTGGCGGCGGATGCCCGTGGCCGTGTGTCATCTCCACTGTTTTTCAGTGCATACAGACAAAGTCAAAACATTATGTTTCTGAGATTTGTAGTATTTTAATCTATCATTTTTGATAGATATAATTAAGATTATTCGTATCTTTGCAGTGCAACAAGGGAATAGTTTAATATCATCAATTGTTTGTTTTTTTTCATTGGTTTCTAATAGACATTGAGAACGACAGTAAGCCGGGTATTGCGTGAGTAATGCCCGGCTTTTCAATCATTAACTAAAAAAACATTAACTTTGCAATATTAATCACAACTCTATTATTAATCTAAACGGCAATGAAATGAAAGCAAACAAAGTATTATTGATTGTATGCGCGGTTCTGACGCTGTCGGCGTGCAAAACCAAGTATCCGTACATCCAGTACTCCACAGTCATTGATTATTACAAGGGAGGCCTTAACGGCAAAGTCTTGCTTACCGAAGCCACATCCGTCGCCTGGGACTATGAAGCCGTAGGATCGGTGTATGCCGAGTGCCGCGATGGATACGAAGTACTTGACTCCACAATCGTATCGAAATATGACCCGATTGCAGAGTATAGCTATCGCGACACAAAACATGTCAAGTACAAACTCGGCGAATACAAATATGCAGATGTCACAACGACACTTGAGGAGGCATCTCGCAAGGCGTTAGCCAATGGCGGAGATGCTATAATCTGTCTGAGGGTCAACAATATCATGGATAAAGTTAATGGCAAGTGGACCGTCATCGGCTACACCGTCACCGGCATGGCCGTGCGACGCAAGTAAGGTTAAAGTCTGTTAATGTTTTTGTACGCTGCCAAAATGATAGTAAATTTGCGGTGCTGAAAACATGACAGTATGCCTGTCACCGAGAGCGGAGGTTTAGACGCTCGACATAGACTTTTCGGGCATTTTTTATGCCCTGCATAGTAGCCTTACGGCTACCTTTCCGAACATTTAATACGTCCCTCCGGGACAGGCATTATGTGTTTTCAGCAACGGAAAGGTAGCCGTTTCTATGTCTGCCTATAGCTGAAAACACATAATGCCCGCATTATGAACACATTCACAATCAAAACCATTGGGCGCACCACACGCCCGGCCCGGCGACGCCGCAACCAAGTCGTCATCCTACGGTCATTAGACCTTACGCCTCGTTATTCACCATTTGCCCGGCGCCGCAGCGTGGACGTGCGCCGCCGCATGGTCGCAGTGCTGCGCCGTATGGTGCGTGCCACGTTCTCGGATGTGGCAGCCTTGGTCGTCACCATTACCGTATTGGCCGTGGCCGCGTACCACAGCATCGTTATCACCGACGCCGTGGAAGCTCAGGCCACCGTCGGCCTCGATGTCCTCACACTTACGCCATGGGCCATCGTAGCCGCAGTCCGCCATACCTCCGACCGACCGGCCGATGAGAAAGGAGGTGCGCAATGAAAAGGTCCTATGCCACCGTCCGGCAGTTCTCGACAACATCCGAGCTCGGACGCCGTATCTGCGCTTGCGTGTATGCAAAATACAATCGCACCCTGCTGTCCGAAGAACAGCTCCCCGAGATTTTCACCTCACTCAATGAGTGGACGGCGACTATCCTCGGTAAGCATCCTCGCATCAAGCCGTTGCACATCCATTCATGCGGTTTCCTGCCTTATAGCGGCGGCTATGGACGACTATCGGGGCGCAATGAAGCACCGCAGATCTGGATGTCCGCGTCTGCTCGGAATGCAGACGACCGGAGGCCGTTTGTGCTCTACTTGTCGCCGGTCGAAATCGACTACACAAAGGAAGGAGGTGCGCAATGACTGACGGATGGAACAATCTGATGCACTATCGCGGCACACGTCATGCCAAGGTGCTGCGTCAACTCGTACGACAAATGTGTGAAGCCGAACGCGACCGTATCTCTGCGGACCGTGCCCAAGCCGTGGCCGAGCGTACCGCCAAATTCGCGGCCGAATGCCACGAAGGCCGCGCCGCCCTGCGGGCCAGACTGGCCGATTTGGAAGGTCGGCGCATACGTATCTCCGGCAAAATAAGGCTGGCCGCCATCGAGAGCGACCGCGTACTCTATGACACCGGACATGCCGAGATGGACGAGCTTGACCACATCATCTCCAAGGCATACACCGATGCTCGGCGGCTGGCACGCGTGCGCCAAGCCTGTTACGATGCCGATATGGCAGACATACGCGACCGCTACCATGCCGAGATGCAGGATCTGCTTGACCGTACACGCATGCTCTTTGAGACACTGCGCAAAGAATCGGCCGAGGAAGCCGAACGCACACGCAAAGAGTGCATCGCCGCGGCCAAAGCCGCAGCCCTTACGAGACCCGAAACCTCAAATAACCAACTCTAAAAAGCACCAAAAATCATGAATAAAATCGAAACAATCATATCTTCCGAGAGCAAATACCTCAATCGTCTACAACTTATCCAATCACAAGAAACAGGCTGGCCATCGATGCCGGCCACCGCGCCGGTGCTGGCAATGTTCCTCGCCGACTTCCGTCCTGCGGACGAACGTGCCACCCACGGCGACAATATGACCTCTGCCGAAATCATCGGCGCCATGGAGGACATCTGCGCATACTCGACCTCCGAGGTTGCCATCGTGATGTCGTACCTCGGCTATCGTCTAAGTGTCAACAACTACCGCGGCCTTGAGTGGTCAATGGTAGCCGTGACCGATGATGACGTAGACAGCTTGCCTCAATCCGAGCGCGAAGCCGAGGAATAGCGACCCCGAAATAAGGCATATTTTTACACGTTTAAGCTATATCCTTTGATAGAGGCCGGGGGCGTCGCGAGATGCATCCGGCCTCGCTTTTCTCGGCGTCTTTTTAGAATACTGCGCAACGGCTTACCTTTGACGCAAAAGCAATAACTATGTCCGCAACTATCAGCCCGGTACTACAGCCGCACATGTTCGCCAGCCAGTTCGCTGTGGTGTCATTGGTCTCGCCTGCCGAAACCATGACACTTGCCATCAAACGCGGCAATGAAACGATTTTCTCGGCCACGTATTATACGTACAACGGCAGTGTGGTGGTGTACGACCTTGACCGCATATTTGAGGAGGAAATCGACATGGGAGATCCGGATGCATTGCCATATGACGACTTCACCATAGTCATTGATGGTGTTGCCGCTGCCATAGGCAGTATCAAGGTCTTTCGCTGTGACTATCAGCTGAATCTCGATGCCACCAAGTATCTCGGCGAGTTCTATTTGACCTCAGGCCATGGAGACCGCGACACGGCACTCGGTCGCAAAGAGATACTACCGGTGTATGATGCGGATGGTGAGGCGGCTGTCGCAGTATGCACATATGCCGATGACGACACACAAGATATGTCTCAGGTGACTGTACAACTTGGCAATGTAGTCGAATTTACCGAACTGGATGTCTCCCCGGCACAATATGACAACATCGAAGGCAAGAATCTCATCGCATACGAAGTGCAATGTGGGCGCCGCCGTCAGCGCTACCGTGTCTTGGACTTGCCGCAGGCCGACCCGGTGCTGTCGTTCGTCAACCGCTTCGGCTGCCGGGAGCTGCTATACTTCACCGGTGCCAAGACCACCTCGGCGGCATATACGCGCGACAATGCCAAAGTAAATGGTGCATACCGCGTCTACCATATTGACGAGGTCGTGTCACACGAGGCACAGACGGGCCCTTTGCGGCCGTCCATGGTCGCTGTGGTGACCGATCTGGCACGCGCCAAAGATGTATGGTTGTATGATGTCGCGTCCTCGACAGAAGCAGACACTATCGCCATTACGGCAGCGGACATCAAGTATACAAACGAAGATCACACCATTGCCGACCTGGCGCTGACATACAGGCTGACGCGTCGCCGTACTATGCAGGGCGACGAGGCGACAAGGGCGCTGCGTGTGTTTGACAACACCTTCGACACCACCTATGAGTAGTCGCCCGACACAATGCCTGCATTGGCGCGATGCCATAGCTCTGCTGGAGAGCCGTCAGCCGGTGACGCTTCGCGTCTGGAAAATATCCACCGGAGACATCATCACCTACCACAATGTGGTGTGCTGCGGTAGCCATTGGCGAGGCGGTACACACCGCATCAAGCTGCCGGACAGCCACCTTATACGCGAATTTAGAGACATAACACTTTTTGAAATAAATGGATACGAAGTTATCAGATAACCGCTCCGCAGTCGCGGACGCAATCCCCAGCGAGATATATAATGTCGCCGTGCCTATGGCGGCGGCATCTGACATTGATGTCGTTGACTCAGCCTCGGTTTTTGACGAAGATGCCGCCGATATTGTCGGCCGTCCTGTACCCGGCTATCCGGGATATACATATATGCCGTTCGGCGGCGACAACCTGCTGCCGTTCCACCTTATACGCACAATCGGCGGAGACGAGGTGCTGAGCCAAAATCTATATTTCAACATCCTGACGGCCTATGGCAACGGTATCCAATATGCCGACAAGCTGACCGGCCAACCGACAACCAATCCCAACATCGAGCGCTGGATGATGCACAATTCGATGCGCGAGTTCTTCCTCGAACAATGCACCGACCTCAAGTACTTCTACTTCGCCGTTGCTGTGGTCATTCTTGACCGCGAGGGCAAGCGTATTGTCCAGTTGCGACATAAGGACGCGTGCTATTGCCGCTTCGAGAAAGCTGATAGCCATGGGCGTATCAACCACATATTCTACGCCAATTGGCGCAAGAACGGCGGGCTGTCGCGTAAGGACGTGGAGATGATTACCCTGCTGGACGAGCGCGACCCGTTGGGACACCTTGAGACGCTTCTTGGCCGCGCCCCGGGACGTGACGGGTTGGTCAAGGTACGCACAACCGCACGCAAATTTGCGGTGGTGATGCGCGTGCCGACGCCGGGCCAGCGATACTACCCTATCCCCTATTATACTGCTCTGTTCCGCGGCGATTGGTTTGACCTAAAACGACTGATCGGGAAAGCGAAAAAAGCGAAGATACGCAATAGCTCGTCCGTCAAGTACCAAGTGGAGATACACAAGGATTATTGGCCATCGTTACTCGCTGCCGAGCAAATCATTGACCCGGTGGCGCAGAAAGAACGCATCAAGAAGGAAAAGGAGAATATCAAGAACTTCGTCTGCGGCATCGAGAATAGCGGCAAGGTGTGGATTACCGGCTACTATATCGACAGCTATGGTAAGGAACAGCGTATGGTACGCATCAACGTTGTGGACACCGGCAAGGAAGGCGGCGACTGGGCGGACGACATCCAGGAAACATCCAATATGCTCTGCTACGGCACCAACGTTCACCCGAACCTTGTCGGCGCTGTGCCGGGCAAGAGCCAAAGCAACAACAGCGGTTCGGACAAACGCGAATTGTTCACGCTCAAACAGGCTCTCGAAGCATCGACACATGACGTACTGGCCAAAGTACACGAACTGGTAATCTACTTCAACGGATGGCAGGACATTGTCAAGCCACAGGTGCCTATAGTGCTGCTGACGACATTGGACCAAAATACCGACGCGATCAAACGTCTCCGCGACGGGTCAATACAAGATGCCGACAACTAAGATTATACAGATATGGAAATAACCTATAACGACTTTGTTCGCGTAGTCCCGTCCGCAATGATGCCGGACGAGACATTATTTTCCGCAATGCAAGGATTCGTTGACGACTCATGTCGTCGCGTACGACAATTCCTTGGGGCAGAGCTCTACGACAGCATCAGCGCCGTGGATCCTAACCTGACTGTACTTGAAACAGACCGAGAAGGGACACTCGCACAAGCGTGCGTACGATACATCTGCGCTCGTGCTTATTATGAGGCATCGGCGCACCTTGATCTCGTACTCACAGCCACCGGCTTCGGCGTAGTCAATAACGACAATGTCGTACCGGCCTCTGCCGACCGCGTCAAGGCGCTGCGTGACCGCCTCTCACGGCAGATGTCCGATTACTATGACGAAATCAAAGCCGCAGCCCGATACTTCGATACATGGACGACACCGGCGAACATACGCATATACTTTGCATCCTTGTTTTGGTGCGCGCGACATCTCCGCAGACTCGGTATTGCAGAGCCTACGCAAGGCGATCTTATAGAGCGACGTCCGGCAATTATGTCCGCCGAAGCAAAGCTCCGCGCATTGATTTCATCCGAATTGTTCGCCGCGCTATGCAAGGCCGAAGCAACAGCATCTACAACAGAGGTCGAAGCCGAAGCCATAGATCTCTGCCGAGACTATATTGCAGACATCGTATGCTCGCAACCTCATGCAGACATCGTTGTTGTTCGAGACCGACTATTGGCGCATCTCGAAGCCAATATCTCAGATTTTCCGGCCTATGCCGCGTCGGCAAACTACAAGGCTAACCATTTCGACAATTATCAAAACGAGAAAGATGATACGTGCTACTTTTTCGGCTGACGAAAACACCATATATGTCCGGCTGCCTAAGTCGTGGGCCGAGTTGGACGATACCGAGTTGCGACTGATTTATCAAGCTATGTCCACGGTATCGGAAGATGCGCTGCCATACACACTATTCCGCATTCTTGCCGGAGTACGGCAGACGCGCGAAGGCATCGTTCCCGGCAAGTGGAAACTCTCCATACGCACGACTGCCGGACTGAGATACGTGTATGTCACACCGTCGCAGATAGCCGAGCAGGCTAAGTGTCTTGAATTTGTTCATACACCGGGTGATGTTCCGGTGCGAACTACTAAAATCGGCAAAGGCATAGCAGTGGACGCGCAACTTCGCGGTGTCGCTTTCGGCGACTGGCTGCGTGTCGAGAACTACTACCAAGGGTATCTCTCATCACAGAATGTCGAATCATTGGTGGCTGCGACCGGCATCCTGTATCCGGGCTTCCGAGGCAACGCGCTCACTCAGGCGGAAGTCCTCAATATCCTCAATTGGCTGGTGCAGGTCAAAGCACTTTTTGCACGCACTTTCAGCCATTTCTTCCGTCCGGTGGTGTCAGCCGCAGCGACCGAAGCTCCGAACATGCTTGAAACGATGAACAACCAAATACGTGCATTGACCGGCGGCGACGTGACCAAGGAGGAGGTCATCCTGGCCACTGACTGCTGGCGTGCATTGACGGAGTTGGACTGCAAAGCTCGCGATGCCGAGGAGTTGAATGCCGCAATGGCAAAAAATAAGGAATGATATGGATGCTCTCAGTTTTTTCGATGCCGAGAAATATTTCGGCGACATATGCCAAAGCAACATATATGCACAGAAGAATGGTTTTCGGTTCTGCACATGCAGCGGCATTGAGTCCCTTCAAGGGCCACTTGACCGCTTTCGCACGAGCAAGGCATTCTTCTGCCTCGATGACACAAATGACGGCGCGATGTTTCAGGGACGCGGCGGAGGTTGGTATAAACGCAGGACATTCACCGTGTTCATTGTCCGTCGATACAACATCAAGGACGAGGCAGACCGCGCAAAGCAACTCGGCATCTGTCGCACACTTTTCCGCCAAGTAGCATCGAAGTTGCTTGTCGATGCCGATGACAAACAAAACGATCTTGTCTATCTGCATGTAGATAATATCCTGTCGCGCGAACTCGGTCAATACTTCATGTCCGGCTGCACGGGGCTGTACTTTATGGTTGATGTCAGCGAGCCGGTTGACCTTAAATACCGCGAGGACGAATGGCGGAGGTAGAGGATATATCCAAGTATTACGAGGCTTGGACAAGAACACAGCTGGATATATGGCGTGAGAAAATCGAGCGGATGCGCATCGTTCGCACAGGCGCTTTGCACGAAAGTTTCGCCTCACACATCGCGCAGTCGGAGATGTCGGCCACCATCACCATGCGTTTTGCGCAATATGGCATATACCAGGCGCTGGGCACAGGCCGAGGATACACACCCGGCAATCTTGGCGACCTCGAGTTCTTGGATAAGGATTATCGACAGGCACACGGGCTTGACAAGCCGCGCAAAGTCGGGCCGGCATGGGGCGGATACAAGACCTCCGGCAAGCCGCGCAAGGTTCGCGACTGGTACTCCAAGAAATTATATATGTCCGTGATGGCAATGGCGGAAGATCTGGCACGTATCGGAGCCGAAAATGCTGCGCACGTAGTCTGCGAGCAATTGTCCGATGTGCACAGTGCCGTACATAAATGATTTGGTCTATATACATGAGTTTTGTGTGTTGATACTCGGAAGGAGCGTCTTTTTAACAGCTGCACCCACCGAGTATTTTTGTGCCAAAACATAGATTATGGCAACGACGATTAAAGATTTACTCACGCAGGCTGCTGTTATACGCGATGCAGCAGCCGAAGGCGAAAACACCGCAATGCGTGTCGGCTCAATGTTTGTAGACCTCGTCCAACGGATAGTAGACACATTGTCGGCTGATGCACTGTCTGCGCTCGGGCTGAGAATAACAGCTTCGCCCGAGACTGTTACCATTACATACAAAACGGTGGATGCAGGAGGTACGGCAAAAGATGTATCTGTGACACTCCCTGCTGCGACAACCACGACAGCCGGAGTGATGCCATCCGCCTCCATTGCGGCTATAGAGAAAGCGACACAGGACATCCTGTCGTTAGTCAAACGAATTGACGCATCAGACGGCTCTATTAAGGCAGCATCCGATACGGCAAAGGCCGTGTCCGAGGCATTGGCTGCGCATGAGACAGCCGATACGGCCGACCATGCGGCCATACGCAAGGAGGCCTCGGATGCATTGGCAGACGCGGTGACGGCACAGCACGATACGCTGGCGATTAGCGGCGTGGTGGCCTTTGACGGCTTTGTAGGCGATGTCAGCGGTGACGGCGATAGCGTGCGGTCTGCGCCGATAGTGCGCGACCCCGAGGGCAAGGTGCAGCAGGGTGCCGCCACGGTGCATTACGATACGGGCAACGGCTGCTGGGCAATCAAGCAAGACGGGGCGTATTACGATGCGTGGGACGACGATTATCTGTGGCAGGACGCGCAGCAAGTGCCGTGGGCGGGCAAGGCGTATTACAACGTGCGCGACGGTAAGTTGTACCGATACAGCAGTACGGACTGTCAGTTGCACGAGATCGCGCTGACGCAGCTGCGCGACGATATAGGCATACTGCCGTGCCGAGTGCGGACGGCGGCGCCGCTGATGCCGATGGAGGGTGCGCCAACGGCATCCACTTACACGATATGGTGGTCGCAGACGAGCAAGAAGTTTTTTGCTGCAACCGACTATAACGAGGAGATAATCGGCGAAAGCATAGAGAATTGCGACAGCTACAAGCTCAGCGCCTGTGCCGAGTACACGGATTATTGCACGGTGAGCGGCAGCGGCAGCACGCAGACCGCCACACCGCGGACAGACCGCATATATCGCAGCGGCAACAAGCTGTGGCGGTATGACAAGACGACACAGAAGATGGTGCGGCTGAACGACATCAGCGGCGGCACGTATGACAGCGTACAGCTCACCGGCTACAGCCAAGCCGAGTATTTGGATGCGCAACAGATTGCGGCCGAGTTGGTCAATGCCGATATGCTACAGCTTGACAAAGAAGACGAGACTGCAGGGCTGACCAATACCGTGATTGTGCAAGCGCAGGCACGCGGGATGAGTGTCGATTGGGAGACCTCCTACAAGACCAAGCGCGTGATGACGCTGAAGAATATGCGCGACGAGATGATATATACGGACGAACAGGAGACGCTTGCGCTGGGCGATGACGACAGTCCGCTCAACGTCACGGGCGTGCGCACACTTGAGGCCGAAAGCGTCAAGACCTCCACGATTATTCCCGGCAGCGGTAGCGGCGGCATCCTCGAAGTAGACGGCCAGCTCGTGACTAAGGGCTGGGGCGTGATAGCCAACGGCGACAGCGATGTCAACGGCCAGCTCGTTGTCAGCGGCGCGGCTTACGCCGATGAATTGCACGCCGACAAGAAGCTGATACTCGACAAGGAGGATGTGGGCGCGATGCTTATCCACATATTCCACGGCATCCGTCAGAGCTTGCCGAGCGACTACACCGCAGCGACACTGCCGCTGACGCCCAAGACGCGCACGGACGGCGTTGCGGACATAATCTATGTGCGCGAGAAGAAGCGTTTTTACGCCTTTTGGGAGGCACAGAACGCTTACTCCGAGCGCTTTGACGGCGAGGCCGAGTATAACGTCATCGCCAACAACAAGCCGACAACAGCACGCACAGACCGCACGTGGCAGTGGGGTGCCGACACCTACAAATACGACACAGAGGCGTATATCAGTCAGTACAATGGCAAGGGTAACGATGTCTACGGTGCAGACCTTGTATGCGTCACCGATGCAGGCAAGGCGTTGTTCATCAAGATGTGGCGCGAAGCGATGTATCGACCGATGATGGGTGGCGGTCGTGCGGGGTATATAAACGATAGCGGCACGGTACAAAGTAGCTGGTACGGTGCTTGTGACGACCTCGGCAATTGCTATGTCGGGGACAGCACAAAATTCCAACTGGATTACGGTGGCTATTATCCCGAGTGGCACGAGACACCGGGCTTCTTTATCAACGGCATCACGGGCATCAGCTATGCCGAGGCAAGGCAGATATATGAGATGCGTACAACTTGCCCGTACCCGAGGCCGCTGTGCGAAACTAACGCGATGCGCACCAATATGATGTGCGATTATGTCGCCTATACCGGTGGCGGTCAGGATGGTCGAGGAATCAACACGATGAACGCATTTTCGTCCGACGATGTGCAGGTGGTACGCGTGGCAGGAGGATTGCGCGGGCAACGCCCTACTGGGGCTTGCTGGATTAGAGGGCAGCTCAGCTTTTATAATGCTAACAGCCTCGAAGAGATTATCGGCGCGGTGCAAGTCGGCACGCTGGGCGACACGGCTTTCAATAGTATCTTTTCGCCATTCAGGAGCAAGCTGAATTACCTGTGGATTATGGACTTATCCGTATCGTTGACCAAGACATTCGCCAAAGCATCGGCGATAGACATTGACTGCCTACGCTACCTTGTCGAAAAGAGCAAAGCTACTGCGGCCAAGCCCATAAGCATAACACTGCACGCTGATGTGTTCGCGGCGCTGCCCGAGGACATCCTGACGCTGGCTGAAACCAAATATGTAACATTTGTAAGTGCATAATGTGTAAAGAAATCCCGAAATCCTTTGCACGTCAGACAAACATATAAAACAGCTTGATATATGATACAATACAACAACCACCGAATAATGTCCGACAGCGGCAAATACGTGCGCCGCATCGCGGACGGCCTCACGGCCAAAGCCATAGCCGCAATGACGTACAACGCGGACGATTACGAAGAAGTAGACGAGCTGCCCGTAACCATAGACGAGTCGGCCTACAAAGAGCGTGTAGAGCGGCTTATACGCGAGCGTTACAGCGTTGCCGATGAGTTGGCGTTGTTGCGTCAGCGCGAGGCCAAGCCGCAGGAGTTCGCCGAGTACAACGCGTTTGCCGAGCAGTGCAAGGTGCAGGCCAAGACGGAAATCGCAGCCGAGGCACAAGCAGCCAACGAGACGAGCGGAAACTAAAATATTAACAGCAAAAAGCAGAAATTATGAGCAAGATTAAAATCGGAGAGACATTGCGCCGCAGCGTGCGCATAGACAACAGCGCAGACGCCACAGCGCAGTACGGCATCAGTGCCGTAGCCAATATCGAGGGAGAGACCATCACGACCTTCGCCGAGGGCGAAGTCAAAAGCGGCGGTGCGGTGGTGGCACGCTGGTCGCGTTACCGCGAAGACACATTGACCATACGTTACGCCGTAGCAGACGGTCGCGAGAATATTTTGGCCGCGATAGAGGCGTTCTGTGCAGATGCACAGGCCGCCGTGAGCGCCTAAGAAAGGAGGACGATATGACCATTACACACATTTTCCGCTGGGCGTTTGCCGGGCTGGGCGCCGCGCTCGCCATCCTCGAGCCGACACTGCCGTATCTGCTCATTTGTACATTAGTGATTTTCGCCGATTGTTACACTGCGTGGAGCCTCAGTCGCAGAGCGGCCAAGGCGCATCCGGATAAGGTAACCAAGGACGGCCACAAGTTCCAGTCGCATCATTTCGGGCATGTGCTGCTGACGTTGATAAAGAGCTACGCGTTGATTATCATGGCCTATTTGATAAGCCGACACATTACCGACGGCATACCCATAGACCTGACCAAAGTAGCCGCAGGGGCTATATGCTTTTGGCAGATTTGGAGCATTTTGGAAAACGAGAGCAGCTGCAACGGCGCGCGTTGGGCAAAGGTCGCCCAGAAGATACTCGTGGACAAGACCAGCCGACACTTCGACATCGATTTGTCGGGGATAGGCGCGAGCAAGACACACAGACCAAATACCGAAGACAATGATAGTACTGATTGATAACGGCCACGGGGTGGACACTCCGGGCAAGCGCAGCCCCGACGGACGACTGCGCGAATATGCCTGGGCGCGGGAGATTGCCCAGCGCATAGCCATAGCGTTGCAGCGCGAGGGCATCGACGCACGACTGCTTGTGCCAGAGACGACAGACACGCCGCTGAGCGTGCGCACGCGCCGCGTCAACGACGTCTGCAAGGCTGAGTGTGCACGCAACGTCTGCGTGGTGAGCATTCACAACAACGCCGTAGGCGCCGACGGCAAGTGGCACGATGCACGCGGATTTGCCGTGTATGTGAGCAATAACGCAGGGCCGGGGAGCCGCCGCCTTGCCGCCGAGTTTTACGCCGGAGCAAAGGCGCGTGGCTTGACGGGCAATCGTGCAACGCCACCGCAGGGCTTTTGGCAGGCGAGCCTGGCGATATGTCGCGACACCAAGTGCGCCGCGGTCCTCACCGAGAACCTCTTTCAAGACAACATCAAAGACGTGCAGTACTTATTGAGTAGCGAGGGCAAAACATCAATTGTAGACTTGCATGTAAATGCGATTTTGAACTATATAGAAACATGCGAAAAGCAATAGCAATATCACTGCTGGTCTTTGCCGTGGTCGGCTGCCGCAGCCACAAGGAGGCCGACACGCGTTATGCCGAGACGATGCAGACACAGACCGCCGAGACGGTGCAGACGCGCACCGACAGCCGAGCCGAAACGCAGACCGAGCAGACCGAGAGTGCCGACAGCATCGCCTGGACGGTCACAGCCGACAGCGTAGTGCATACCGCTGCCGACGGCACGCGCGAAGTGCTGCACCGCGTGCGGTGGACGCGCACGGCCTACCGACCGACAGCGACAGCGAGGGCAACAACAGCGGCGCATCAGACCGACACGACATCCGCTGTGGCGCGAGGGCAGATGCAGCGGCAGGCAGCAGAGCAAGCGCAC
>CAKTOT010000039.1 GCA_934590135.1 uncultured Muribaculaceae bacterium | reverse complement strand
CGCAAAAAATTTGGTGGGAAACGAAAAGAGCAGTAACTTTGCAACGCAAAAGCAAAAACGGTCTGCCTTGCGAAAGACCGAAGTCGGCAGAGGTCGACGCCAAATTTTGAAATCGCAAGTAAGGAATTTTTCCACGGTGTGGTAGTTCAGCTGGTTAGAATACCTGCCTGTCACGCAGGGGGTCGCGGGTTCGAGTCCCGTCCATACCGCCAGAGGAGAGAGGAGAATGAGTAATCGTCTAATTGACTTCGGTCAGTTTTCGGCTACTCATTCTTTTCGTCTATCCTCCTTGCAATATACATCCCGGCAATATCCGCAGCCAAAGAAAGCGCGACCGGGCGCAGATTAACGACTCATGATCTCCAACAGCCGACAACGCCGCTATATCAACCATCCTTGACAGCCGATAACGCCGCGTCACCGACCATCCGTCAAACCAATACCCCCCCCAAAAAAAATGACCAAGCGAAAAGAGCCACTACACCTGCCGGCCTGCTTCTGCGCAGGCATACACGAAGCCGGATGCGACGAAGCCGGCCGCGGATGCCTTGCCGGGCCGGTATACGCCGCCGCCGTAATACTGCCAGATGGATTTACACACCCGTGGCTCAACGATTCAAAACAGATGAGTGCCGCACGCCGCACGGCTTTGCGTGACATCATTATGTCCGAAGCCGTATCCTACGGCATAGGCGTGGTAGACAACACCGAGATCGACCGCATCAACATCCTGCGTGCATCCATTCTGGCAATGCACCGAGCCTTGGACGCCCTATCCGTAGCCCCCGGCGCCATTATCGTCGACGGCAACCGCTTCACGCCCTGGCGCGATGTCTCGTGGCAAACCATCGTCAAAGGCGACGGGCGCTTCGGAAACATAGCCGCCGCCTCCGTACTGGCCAAAACAAGCCGTGACGCCTTTATGGACGAAGCCGCCCGAAGCTATCCCATGTACAACTGGGACTCGAACAAAGGCTATCCCACCGCCGACCACCGAGCCGCCATAGCTCAATACGGGCCTTCGCCGCTACACCGTATGACCTTCCGCCTGCTCCCCGACCCCACCCTTCCGGGACTATAAACGCGGCATCACACACATCAAGTTGAGATTTCGACGGCATAACTGCCTAAGAGTTTTTTCTCGTAATTCTGTCACAAACAGTCGAATTGTCCGTCATAGATATATACAACCACTAAAAAAGAGATGACAAACAAGCTAACAGAGACACTCGCCATAGGACTGATAATGATTCTGACAACAGCATTGGCCGTAGCAGCGCCTATGCAATCCGGTCGGGCTCGCACCTCGGTGCCAGTGCTACGCACCACACAAGAAAACGTAAAAATCCTGCTCAATGGCTCCGACCGCGAAGGAATATCGTGGAATGTATCCCCCGAGACCAACCCCGATATCTTTGACACCTCGGCAGGTACGGTATCCTTTGTATCCGATATCGACACCGTAACCTTAGAGATGGACGAATGGCAATCGTCACCGCTGGACATCTTGACGGCCAAAGGAGACACGGCACACGTGCTTGTCAAGCGCTATGCCGCCGACCCCTATACAAATCCCGACCCCGAATTAGTGAAGATAGCGCCCTCCGGACTGCTGTCGCGGCAGCAAGTCCAATTCGACATCAACGCGCTCATATACACCATCGACCAAGTGCATCCCGACATATTCTCGGTATGCCGTCAAGCGGACCTAATGCGCGCCGTCAATGCCGCAAAGAAATCCCTACCCGACTCGCTGACCATCACCGAAGCATACAAGGTTATGGCACCGTTAGTGGCAATGATCGGCGACGGGCACACCAACCTATTCTTCCCGGGCCAACAAGTATTTGTCAACGCCAAGGCGCCGCACATGCCGGTGTACACCAACGTCGCTTCCGACGGCACAATCACCTGCCAATCAAGCCTTGACTCGATAATACCGCGTGGCGCCAAAATTCTATCCATCAACGGCATCCCGGCCTCCGAAATTATCGAATTGATGCTACCCTACGTCAGCGGCGAGCGGCGCCCCTTTCGTCTGGCTCGCATCAACAACTCCTTCTCAGGCCTGTATTACACGCTATACAAAGCTGATAGCTACAATGTCGAATACCTACCGCAAGGAGCCAAACGGCCAATGCGCCACACCTTCGAGCCGGTAGACTTCACCGAAGCCAAACGCCGCTGCCCCACGAGAACGAATGTATACAAAAAAGACTACTCCTTCACCATAGACGAGGCAAACGATGTGGCCGTCATGGACTTCCCCGCCTGCGAGGACGTAGACAATATCGAGGCCTTTGCAGACTCGATGTTCAGCACCCTGCGCCGGCGGCATATCGGCAACCTGATTATTGATGCGCGAGCCAACGGCGGCGGTAGTAATTACGTAGGCGACGTACTACTGAAATACATCAGTCCCAAACCCTTCACACAGATATCCAAAGGCTTGATGAAAATCACACCCACAACACAGAGTCTACTCGGACCGGCTATAGGTCCTACCACGCTGACATACAACGAGGCCGATTCGACCTGGTACAACACCCCCTATACACGCGAACAGGGGCGCTATGACGGGCGCGTCATCGTGCTATCCTCCAACAGCACCTTCTCGGCCGGCGCATCCTTTGTCTGGACCTTCAAGGAATGCGGCTCCGGGATGGTTATAGGCGAAGAAACCGGAGGTATGAACGTCTGCTACGGCGAAATATTGGCCTATGCCCTACCCATCACCAAGATGGTCTGCGGCATCTCCTATAAACGTTTTTGGCAGATGAACGCCGAAGAAGACGATATCCACGGCGCCCTGCCCGACATCACCGTCAAAGCCGAAGACGCCCTCGATACAGCCCTGCAATATATTAAGAAACATAAGCATACAAAAGCCATCGACGGTAAATAGGACAATCAAACCGAGAGACATTGCCAATCCGAGATAAGCGAACAAGCAGACATTTCGGGAGGCACACCCACCCGTGCAGACACCCCATACAGGATGTCTGCACGAGTTGTAATACCCCCCCTTAGCCCCTCCGAAGCACCTCTTTGGGTGCGTGAAGACCCACCTTTTAGATTTATTGGCAAAGTTTGGCGGCGTTTTTGCAAGTACAAGAGGATGACATCGCGAAAATTTCGTAAATTTGCATTTCAAATGCACAAATATACACACCCGAGCGTCGGGAACGGCACTCACACCACCAACCGAATATGCAATTAGATACAATCATAGCGCAGGAAGTCGTAGCCGCCGTCAAGGCCCTCTACGACATTGATACCACAGCCGACCAAGTGCAGACCCAGGCCACACGCCGCGAATTCGAAGGCAATATCACCGTCGTGGTATTCCCCTACGTCAAGGCCGCACGTAAAGCGCCCGAAGCCGTAGCCAACGAAATCGGCGCCTACCTCGCCGAGCACTCCGAAGCCGTAGCCGGATACAATGCCGTCAAAGGCTTCCTCAATATCGTCATAGCCCCCACGTTTTGGGACAAGGTTCTGGCCTCAATCGAGGCCACCCCGGACTTCGGCATCAAGGCCGCCGAAGCCGATTCGCCTCTGGTGATGATCGAATACTCCTCGCCCAACACCAACAAGCCGCTGCATCTGGGCCATGTACGCAACAACCTGCTGGGCTACTCGCTGGCTCAGATACTTAAAGCCTGCGGCAACCGCGTGGTCAAGACCAATATCGTCAACGACCGCGGCATCCATATCTGCAAATCCATGCTGGCTTGGCAGAAATGGGGCAACGGCGCCACACCCGAAAGCACCGGCAAGAAAGGCGACCACCTTATCGGCGACTTCTACGTCCTCTTTGACAAACACTACAAAGAAGAAGTCAAGGCGCTGATGGAGAAAGGTATGAGCGAAGACGAGGCCAAGAACCAAGCTCCGCTGATGCTCGAAGCACGCGAGATGCTCCGCCGCTGGGAAGCCAAAGATCCCGAAGTACGCCGCCTGTGGAAGATGATGAACGACTGGGTATACGCCGGCTTTGACGAGACATACCGCCGCCTCGGCGTCGATTTCGACAAGATATACTACGAAAGCGACACCTACCTCGAAGGCAAAGAAAAAGTCCTCGAAGGTCTTGAAAAAGGCATAATGTATCGTCGCGAAGACGGCAGCGTCTGGGCCGATCTCACCGACGCCGGGCTGGATCACAAGCTTCTGCTGCGCAGCGACGGCACCTCGGTGTATATGACCCAGGACATAGGCACCGCCAAACTCCGCTATCAGGACTTCCCCATCGACAAAATGATATACGTTGTCGGCAACGAACAAAACTACCACTTCCAGGTACTGTCGCTGCTGCTTGACCGCCTCGGATTTGCCTGGGGCAAAGACCTCGTGCACTTCAGCTACGGAATGGTTGAGCTGCCCGACGGCAAGATGAAATCCCGCGAAGGCACCGTTGTAGACGCCGACGACCTTATGGCCGATATGGTGGGCACCGCTCGCGAAGTGGCACAACAAGCCGGCAAACTCGACGGACTCAGCGAAGCCGATATAGACGCCATAGCCGAGACCGTTGGTATGGGCGCGCTCAAATACTACCTGCTCAAGGTAGACCCGCGCCGCAACATCACCTTCAACCCCAAAGAATCCATCGACTTCAACGGCAATACCGGACCCTTCATCCAGTACGCCTACGCCCGTATCTGCTCGGTACTGCGCAAGGCGGCCGACAAGGGTCTCACCATAGGCGACTACAGCGCCGTAGTGCCCACCGAGAAGGAAGTGTCGCTGATACAGCGCCTTGCCGACTTCCCCGATGTGGTAGCCGAAGCCGGACGCTCATACTCGCCCGCACTCATCGCCAACTACGTCTACGACGTGGTCAAGATGTACAACCAATTCTATCACGACCACACCATTCTGGGCGAAGAAGACCCCGCCGTACGCTCGTTGCGCCTCGAGCTGTCACGCCAAAGCGCTCGCGTAATACGCACCGCCACCTCACTGCTGGGCATCAAGGTACCCGAGCGCATGTAAGTATCGCGCCCCATGGCTGCTATAATAGCCATAACAGCTATAATAGCCGACATGGGTCATCGCCCTCATAATTCCCATAATTCTTATTATTCCCATCTCTCCCACCAAACACGCAAATTCCAATCTCCTAACATAAAACAGAAAAACAATGAACAACTACCCTCCCCAATTCAACGGTAACACCTACGGGACTCAAGCCCAAAGCACGGTGTACACCGCCTCCGTATCCTCGGTGATGAAACAAGTCTACCTGCGTATGACCTTGGCACTCGTCGTCACGGCCTTCGTGTCGCTGTTCTGCGCCAATTCAGTCGGGTACATGCTCTTCATCGCTCAGAACTCATGGGCAATGTGGGGTCTGGTCATCGCCGAACTTGCTCTCGTCATCGGCATCAGCGCCGGCATTAACAAGCTCAGCTCGACCACAGCCACCATCCTATTCTTCCTCTTTGCCGTAGTCAACGGCATGATGCTTGCGCCGATATTCATCGTATATACCGGCGTATCTATAGCCAAGACATTCTTCATCACAGCCGGCACCTTCGGCGCCATGAGCGTCTACGGCTACTTTACCAACAAGGACCTCAGCCGCATAGGCTCGTTCCTGTTTATGGCTCTGATCGGCCTTATCATCGCCAGCATCGTCAATATATTCTTGCAAAGCTCCGGTCTTGAATGGGCCATCACCTTCGGCGGCGTTCTCATCTTTGTAGGCCTCACCGCATGGGATACCCAGCAAATCAAGCGCATGGCACAAGAAGCCCCGTCGGCTTCGGTAGGCCGCCTGGCCACCCTCGGCGCCCTGAGCCTCTACCTTGACTTTATCAACATGTTCCTGTACCTGCTGCGCATCTTCGGAGACCGCAACTGATAACAGACAACCCTCATAGACGCCATTAGGGGTTACGGCTTCCTAATGGCGTTTTTTTTAGAACACCGACGGCCACACCATCGTCACCCCCTGACTGCGGCATCCGCCACCTTCAATACCACCATCTCAGACGGCACATATAGCCCGCACGCCTATTGACACCCACCTTATCGCAATGGCATCAAAGAATATCTACAAAGAACTGCTGCAACTCGGCGGCCCTATACTTGTGGGACAGCTGGGTATGATAGCCGTAGGATTTGCCGACAATATTATGGTCGGCCATTACTCGACGGCCGCACTGGCCTCGGCATCATTTGTCAACAACGTATTCAACGTTGCCATACTGGCCTGTATAGGTTTTACGTACGGCATCACACCCCTTGTCGGCCGCCTTTTCGGCGCCGGCCGCACCGGAGACATCGGCGCGAGCCTGCGTGTTGGTCTGCGCATCAACATCATATATTGCCTCATTGTCTTGGCGGTAATGACGGTGCTATACTTCAATATCGGCCTTCTGGGACAGCCCGAAGAATTGCTGCCGCTCATACGCCCCTACTACCTGATAAGCCTTGCCGGACTATTGCCCATCACGATATTCAACGTCTTTGCGCAATGGAGCTACGCCGTAGGCAACTCAAAAATGCCTATGTGGATAATTCTGGCTACCAACAGTATGAACGTTCTGGGCAATTACGCACTGATATACGGACACTGGGGGATGCCCGAACTCGGCCTTACGGGCGCCGGCTTGAGCACCCTTGCGGCGCGCGTGACGGGGCCGGCGATTATTCTGGCGATATTCTTCGTGCGGCGGCACAACGAGGCATACGCACGCGGATTTCGCCGCATAGGCGGCCCTTACGAGGAGCCGCGCAGTTCGATGATATGGCGCACATCCTTCCCGGTATCCATACAGATGTCATTGGAGACAAGCGCATTCTCCGGCGCAGCGGTGATGGCCGGATGGCTTGGCGCCATAGACCTCGCCGCATTCCAAATCATCGTGATAGTAGGCACACTGGGCTTCTGTATCTACTACTCGCTGGGGTCGGCCATAGCCGCTAAAGTCGCCGTAGCCTCCGGCATAGGCGCCGATGCCAATACACAGATGCGTCGCATAGCCTCGGCCGGATACCGCATAATGCTTATGCTCATGGCTTTATCGTCCATAGTCTTTGCACTGTGGGGCAAAGACATCATGGGAATATTCAGCAACGATCCGACAGTGGTCGCCGCCGCCGGCATACTTATAGTGCCGCTGTTGCTGTACCAACTCGGCGATGCCACACAAGTCACATTTGCCAACGCCCTGCGCGGCACCGGGCACGTCCTGCCCATGCTATGGATAGCATTCTTCTGCTACCTCGTTCTCGGACTACCCTCGACATTCCTTCTGGCTTTCACCGCCGGACTGGGATTGTGGGGCATTGTTCTCAGCTTTTCTATCAGTCTGTTCTCGGCCGGGGTGCTGTTCCTTGCTTATTTTTTGAGAGCGACTAATAAATCTAAGCACTCTGAGTAGTCCGACACTCAGAATCGTTGAACAATACGGTGCACGACTACACTTACAACCAGCGTAATTGCCGCCGCCGACACAAGTGCCGTGCCATATGACATCTCGAAAGGCAGATGCAGCGCAAGTCGGCGCAAGCCGGCGATGATCGGAACATGCAGCAGGAAGATTTCCATAGAAATACTCCCCAAATAGGATAGGGGACGCGAAGCCATCGCGTATGCCCCGGCCAAGGCCTTGCCGTCGGTAAGCGAAAAGACACCGATGACAGCCGCCACCGCCAACCAGAAGATGGCGCCAAGTCCCCACGGCAAACCGACGCAGGTGTACAGCGGCACCAATGCCGCCACAAGCGCCATAGAGGCCATTTGCAGCGCGAAAGCCACACCGGATGACAAATCCTTCATCCTTGCCCGCAAAGCGACACAGAGGCAAAATACAGCCATCCCCAAGAAAAAGTCGAGCACTCGCGCCGGCGGAAAGACATACAGCCATCGCGTGGCGCCATCCTCATCCAATCCGGCAGTATAGACTGCGACGTATGCCGACGTCATAAGTCCGATGCCGACCACGGCCATAGTCGCAAGTGTGCGCATCCGCATAGCAGCCACTCGGCGAGCCAGCCATGGAAACAAGAGATACAGGAACACAAGTGTCGACAGGAACCACGCCGGACCGTTGGTCGCAAAATAATCGGCAGTCCAACTTTGGAGCAAGAGACCCGACAGAACGTCCGCCTTTATGTCGCCAAAATTCCACGGCATAGCCGCAAAAGCCACAGCAAGTGCCAGTAGGTGCATAGGATAAATGCGCGACAAGCGTCTGTGCATAAATGGCACGATTTCGAGTGTGCCGGCCACCGCACGCTCCTCATAGCCGCTCATAAGTCCGTATCCGCTGAGCGCAAAGAAGAACGCGACGCCGCAGTCGCCGCCAAAGTCAAAAGCATCTATGCCGTCCCACGCGAAGTGTGACATAAAAACCAGCGCCACGAAAACGAAGCGCAGGCCACCAAAGCTTTGTACCATCTGTTGCTGCATTGCAATCACTTGGGAGATATGAGAGCAATTGCGTGACCGTCCCGCCCATTTGTGCTCCATCTTTCCAATTATTCTTATTACTCCTTTTTCCCTTATAAAGCCACCGAAAAAAGCGGGGCAGGGGGTATACACGCCCTCTGCCCCGCAAGGGTTGTCGCTTTTGAATTATTCCAACCCTGTAAGCGTGGTCACACGTGCGTCAGACGGTGAGAATTTCTTTTTCTTTGGCAGCGAAGATCTCGTCAATCTTCTTCATAAAGCGGTCGTGAATCTTCTGAGCCTCAGTCTCGGCATCCTTCTCGACATCTTCGGGCATACCCTGTTTGATGGCTTTTTTAAGGCCTTCGATGGCATCGCGGCGAGCGTTGCGGACGCTCACTTTGGCCTGCTCGACTTCGGCTTTACACTGCTTGACGAGCTGCTTACGGCGCTCTTCGGTCAGCGGCGGAATGGAAATGCGAATAACCTCGCCGTTGTTTTCGGGCATAATGCCGAGGTCGCTATTTATGATAGCGCGCTCTATTTCCTTGAACATATTCTTCTCCCAAGGAGTGATGGCGATGGTGCGCGCATCGGGAGTGGTGATATTGGAGACGTTGCTCAGGGGCACGGCGCTACCATAGTAGTCCACGCGGATGCCTTCGAGAATCTTGGGATTGGCGCGTCCGGCGCGTATGCGAGCCAGGGTTTCCTCGAGATAAGCCACCGACATTTCCATCTTCTCGGAAGCCGGGGTGAGGTATGTCTTAGGGTCTGTCATTGTTGTATATTTTAGGTGGTTTGTATTATCTGAATTCAGTCGCTTCTATCAATATACGAGCGTGCCCACACTCGTATCGCCTTCCACGGCGAGAGCCAAATTGCCCGGAACGTCCATATTGAACACAATTACAGGCATACGATTTTCCTTGCACATTGCCGTGGCCGTGAGGTCCATTACACGCAGTCCGCGCGTGTATACCTCGTCGTAAGTGATGCGGTCGAAGCGTGTGGCTGTGGGGTCTTTCTCCGGGTCGGCGGTATATACACCATCCACACGCGTGCCCTTAAGCATCACATCGGCGGCAATCTCAACGGCACGCAGAGCCGCGCCCGTATCGGTGGTGAAGAAAGGATTGCCGGTGCCGCCGGCAAGTATGGCCACCTTGCCGCGATTGAGAGCTTCTATGGCGGCGCGACTGCTGTAATATGTTCCCACGGGATACATATTGGTAGCGGTAAACACGCGTGCCGCGCATCCTATACTTTCGAGAGCGCTGCGCAGTGCCAGCGAATTGATGACCGTAGCCAGCATCCCCATCTGGTCGCCGGTGACGCGGTCGAAGCCGCGCGTGGCTCCGGACAATCCGCGGAAGATATTGCCGCCGCCAATGACTATAGCCACCTGTACGCCGCTATCTACCACAGCCTTAATCTGATGAACATAACTACGCAGCACATCGGTATCGATGCCTGTGCCGGCCGGTCCGGCGAGACTTTCGCCGCTAAGCTTCAATAGTATCCTATGGTATTTGGATTGCATATCCGTATGATGTTGTTAGGAGTGCAGTTTCGTTATTTTTACTTTGTACTCGCAAAAGTAAACAAAATTCTTCGCCCGCGCAAATATTGCCCTTAATCCGGCCACATCGCATCTCCGTCAAATTCAAATACGCTCGTCCATGCAATGTTTTTTTTGATTAAGAAAACAAAGCGGGCTTGGAATGCTTCCAAGCCCGCTCGTTGGGGGTGGAGTATAGCGGACTCGAACCGCTTACCTCAACACTGCCAGTGTTGCGCTCTACCAGATGAGCTAATACCCCTCGTGTTTTGCTCCGCAAAGATAGCGCCTTTTGGCTAATTGTCCAATATGACGGCGCAATAATTAACATTTATTAATAATTTTCTCTACTTGTCGCCACACTTCCGTCGAGTAGTCATTTAGCGCTGTCGTCTTTCCGCCCTTGAACGAGGGGTGGGCGGCGTCAAATGTTGCGCCAAACAGTCCATACGATAAGTGCGATGAATACCGATATCGGCGTCCAACGGCTGTCGGCAAAGCGACGCAAGGGTGAGTGCGGGCGTGTATGCGACGCCACGGCAAGGACCGCGACCATCGGAATGGCAAAAAATAAAGCAGCATTATAGTGCCACGCCGCGGCAATATCGCCGTGCATAAGCGAGTGCAGTGCCCTGAGTGTTCCGCAGCCCGGGCAATCATAGCCCGTGAGCATGTGCGACGGACAATGCGGCATCCACACAGTATTTTCCGGATTGTAGATGTATAGGATGACGAGAGCGGCAACAGCGATCGCTGCGATCAATACCACAACCGGACGCCGCAGCCTCGACGAATGTACCGCAAGCGTCCGCCGCCGATGCCGCATCCTCGGAGGGCGCGGCACCGGCGGCGGGTTGTGGTGCGTAAAAGTCATCTGTCAGTGCAATGCCAAGCCCCATAAGGCAGGCTGTACCATTGAGATTACGACACTGCTTATGATGCCGAGGACAATGGCCGCTATGGTCCAAATTTGGGCGTTTTGTGAAGCACGATATGCTCCGTCATAGTCGCCGCGAAGCCATTTGTCATTGACTTGTGCTGCATAGATTATGGCCACTATACCCAGTGGCAAACAGCAAAGTATGCACGAGACTATGGCCCATCCGAGATATGTTGACGGCTTGACATCGTTGCATCGTTGTGGCATTCTCGGGGTGGAAGCGGGCGGCACGGAGTCTTGCGCATTGAAAAGCGTGGCGGTCAACGGGGCCTGCGATGCCGGCATCCAATCAGCCAGGCCCTCATACCATACCGGTGTATCGGGGGTCAGCGTCATCAATGTCAACTGAGGCAGTGTGTACGGGCCTTGCTGCTGACCGTTGCGATGGATATATACAAGTATTTCAGCCATAAATCATTGCTGCGATTTGAGTGGATAACTTTACGCGTCGGGGTAGGGTGTCTTAGAAGAACTTTACAGGCGTGCCCAGGATGTCGGAGAGCAGGTTGTTGGCCAGGCGCGACGCTCCGATGCGGAAGTAGTGGTTGTCTAGCCATTCCTCGCCGAGGACGGCTTTGATGACGGTGTAGTATTGTACAGCCTCTTCGGTGGTGGCTACGCCGCCCGAAGCCTTGAAGCCCACGCGCTTGCCGGTCTTCTCGTAATACTCTTTGATGCACTGAGCCATGACGTATGCGGCCTCGAGGGTGGCTCCGGGGTATTCCTTACCGGTGGAGGTTTTCAGGAAGTCGGCATCGCTGTACAACGACAATACCGAGGCGTCGCGTATTGCCTGAGCGGATTTCAGCGCTCCGGTTTCGAGGATAACCTTAAGTATGGAGTCGCCGGCGGCGTGCTTTTGCTCGGTAATTTCGTCGCATACGCTCTCGTAATCGCCATCGAGGAAGGCGCCCACATTGAGCACTATATCAATTTCGTCGGCTCCGTCTTTGACGGCGAGGGCTGTCTCGGCAATCTTGGTTTCGAGGAAGCCTTGCGAAGCGGGGAAGTTGCCGCTGACGCATGCGATGTCAACTTCGCTGACTTCGAGGACGGCACGCACCACTTGCGCAAAATTGGGATATACACATATAGCGGCGACATTCTTCAAGTCGGGGTGCTCGGTCTCGAAGGCGTTGACGCGCTCGGTAAATGCGGCGACACTACGCTGCGAGTCGGTGGCCTTGAGCGTGGTCAGATCGATGGTGTTGAACAGGAAGCGATAGACGTCTTGCGTCATATTCTCCTTGAGATGTTCATCGAGTATGCGTTTCACTTCGGCAGCCACGAAGGCATCGTCTGTCGTCACCTTGCTTGCGGCTATCGCCTGGTGATACTTATCAATTTGTTCGGTCATAATTTGTAGCGTGTTATTATGTTGTTATTGTTTCAGTTTGGGATTATCGTGATGGCGATGTGCATCACGGGTGGTCTTCTTGGCAATATTGTGTCGTAGGGCTTCATTGAGGTCTACGCCCGTTTGGTTGGCGATGGCGGCCACAACCCAAAGTACGTCGGCCAATTCGTCGCCGAGAGCCGAGGGGTCCTCGCCCTCCTTGAAGGACTGGTCGCCGTATATACGAGCCATCAGCCGTGCCACCTCGCCGGTTTCTTCGGCGAGGATGGCGGTATTGGTTAATGGCGAGAAATACCTCACACCTACAGACCTAATCCACCGATCTACCGTCGTTTGGAGTTCGGCTATGGTCATCTGTGTGTTGTCCGAGGATTTCATCTCGATGCTTTGTATTGCAAACGGGTGATACGTCAATATAGTTTCGACCGAATATCAGCGGATGGCAACTTTGGATATGGTTCGACCCTGACGGCGTACATATATGCCGGGGGTGAGGTTGTCGGCGCCGACTTTCACACCTTGGAGGTTGAAGTATTCGACGGGGGCGTTTGCATCGTCCGCCAAAATATCTTCCACAGCGTCGGAGAGTGTCAGCTCGATGACATTGGACTCGGCCGAGCGCGTACTGCCGACAAAAGCGCGTACGCTGTAACGATACTTATTGACACCCTTAACGGCGGAAACGCGCATCGAAGTGGCGCCCTCGGTGCTTACTGCATCAAATCCGTCGAGAACATAGGTTGATGCGCCGTAGGTGACAGCCACATCGTCTATGGCAACGTTGCCGCGATTTCCTTTGTTGTAGTATATGCGAAGTGCAAAAGTGTTGGCAGGTATCTCGTTTATCGTAACGACGGCGCCCTTGTTGTTGTAAGTGCTGACAGATATAGTCTTAAAGGTGGCCCATCCCTGATCGTCGGGGCTCTCCAAGCTGATTGTGCAGTCGCTCGTAGCAGTCTGACCCTTAATCCACAGCGATACGGACTTGATGGGGCTGGGGAATGTGCGCGTAATCAAATAAGCACCGTCCTGACTGAATTTGAGAGACGGAACGGCCTTGCCGCAGCTTGCAGCGGTAGTGTATACGCCATTGGCCGTAGAAGTCCATCCCTCGGGCAGTGTAGCCGTTGTAGAGGTGCCGAAATCGGCGGTTTCGGTCGCGGGAGCGCCTTCGCCCACAGCCCATACCGTCAGGCGGTAGTCGGTAGCACCCTCGACAGGCTGCCAATTGGCGACGAAAGATTCGGCTGTTTTGTCTTTGGGCTCGAGAGCGACGGGCGCCGGCACGGGGGATCCGCCGCCGCAGACGTCGAAGGTGATGACGTTGCCGTCTTCCTCGATATTTGTAATGGGCACATCCACAGCCACATTGGCCCAAGTTTTCAAGGCCGGAGTTGTCTCGGACGTGAAGGATGTATTTTTGGCTGTACCGGGGAAGGCATATCCGGCCATAACGGCAGCGCTGCCGCTGTCAGCCTTACCACAGGCCTCTTCGATGTCTACGTATTGGTGCGTGGTATTGTTTACAGTATTACGATTGAAAACCGTGGCATTATAGTCGATATGCCATATCAGCATTCCGTGGCCGGGGAGATACTTGTCCCAGCCTGTTTGCTGGCGATTTTCGAGCAGGAAAAATTCGTTGGGGTTGACGGCGCCATTTGTGCCGTAGGTATGTATTATACAACCCTCATTGGTATTCTCAATGTGATTGAGAGATACCGTTTCGGCCTCCTTGAGCTCTTTAAGGTCAATCCAACCCATGGCGTTGCGCTCATATACCGAATATGTCGGCGGGGTACGGCCCTGGTTGTTGTAGGGGCCGTAATCAAGTACGCTCCACGCGCTGGGGGTGATATCCGTAACGGCGGTGTTGTAGCTGGTGCAATACAAGTCGGGGAGACCGAGCACGTGGCTGAACTCGTGTATAAAAGTACCCACACCATCCGGGCGATTCTGTTCCCATTCATTGGAGGTGGCATAGCGATTGACCTGCTTACCGTTGGCACTGTACTTGACGCCGTAGTCGTTGATGTGTGCCGAGTGAGGCCATACGGTTTCTTCCGAGCCGTACGATGCTTCGCCCTGTCCGGCATAGAATACGTATACGTTGTCTACATATCCGTCGTTATCGGCATCATACTTGCTCAGGTCTACTTGGTCCTTGAGTAATGTAAGTGCGTGAGTTACCATCAAGTAGGGCTGCGAGTCATCGCCATAGTAGTCGTTGCCGCCATAGTAGCTGCGGTTTTGGCCTAGGGTCACCGGGCCGAAGACATCGAAAACGGGGCGGAATTGTCCGTTGGAGCTTTCGCGGAAGTATTCGGCCGCACATCCGGTGCCGCCGTACTGGTTGAATCCGTCCTTATTGAGCATATCATCGAAGTATGTCTTGGGGTCGGAAAGAGTGAACTTGACATCCTTGTACTGGACCAGCAGTACCAGCGCACGCACTTCGCCGTTGGCGGGGAAATCGGTGAATCGGCCTATACCTTTGCTGGGATCGCCGGTGGAACGGGTGTTGGACTTGAGGCGTTGCGGTGTCGCATGGCGTGCCTGTATACGCTGTTCGCGCAGCTCGGAGGTGTTGATGTCACGAAGATTGGTGACATTGAGTTCGGGTGCATCTTTCTTGGTGACGGCGACGCCGGTGGAGAGGATGCGGCCGTCTGTAGCGACCTTAGCATAGCAGTAGCGTCCGTCTGCATCTCGGCTGACGATATTTCCGTCATTCGTAACCATGTAATGTAGATATTCGTCGCCCACGATGCGGACTTCGATAGTCGTTCCGTCGGGCTGTGTCACGGTGCGTACACCGTGTTTGGCGGGCACGGCAGCTGCGCTGAGGGCAAGACCCAAAGTCATCAGCGTGACGAGTTTACGTTGCAATTTCATAAAAAGTGTGTTTATGTTTTTTTTATGTGTGTATATCTTTTGTTTTGTCTGTTTTGCTCGTCCGCGAAGGACGATGGATACTTATTAACTTACAAAGTTAGTGATTATTTATTATGCGCAACATCAAATGTTTGTTAAATAGACCGAAAGACTTTTCGGGAAATAGCCTTCGGCTATCTCAAATAAACGGTGCATAAGTCTTGGCAACTGACCCAAGAGGCCATCCTTCGCCGCTCCGGCATAAGCAATGCGGCGGGGCGCCGTGCATAGGCGACCCGCCGCAGTAGGGGGAGAATGGAAGATGCCGGAGACTATCGGATGGCGACTTTGGCAGTACGGCCGTCTTCGGCAGCCACGATGTATATGCCTCGTGCAAGGGCTGTCACGTCCACATTGCCGGAGTAGGCACGCAGCCGAGCAATGCCGTCAAGCGAGTACACCGTAAAGCGCTCGGCACCGACGGCGTACAGCGTGCCGCCATCGACTACCACCTTGAGCGTCGGGGCATCGGCCGAAACCGCGACTTCTTCGACGCCTTGGTTTTTATCGTACAGCTTGGTGATAGCCAAACCGTTTGCCGGACAGTATTGGTAGATATTGATGCTATTGGAAGCATTATCGACTTCCGGAATAATCCAATTGGACACGGAGTAATTGCCGCCGGATGTATAGCCCTTGTCTCCGAGCGGATCAAACGAGGCTATGACTTTATCGGTGGTGAGGTTGCGTATGGTGATGCCTCCGAGATAGTTCTTGCCGGAGTTATGCACCAGAAATTCGTGGCCACGATATACGAAGTATGCGCATCCGGTAGTGCTGTTGCGTGCCGGAGCGGTGGTGTTTGAACGCGTGATGGACACGGCTTTATTTTCGCCGCCACTGTAGCGGTAAATACCGGTTCCGCGAATTTGGTACAGCCAGTTCTCGGTGTCATCATCTATGGGATATACGTATCCTGCGGTCGTGCCGGTCATGGCCAAGCCTTCCTTTGTGGCATACTTGACGACCTTGCCTTCTGACATATAGATGATATTGATTGCCACAGCCTTGTTCGGATACAGGTATATGTGTCCGCCTTCGCCGAGGACATTGCCCGAGGCACTGATAAAGTTGGTCTGTCCGGCGACGGGCACTTCGCAGGTGACGGATATGGGTTCGGACGCCGTTACGAATTTTCCTTCATTGCTTACCAATCCATATATCAAGAACTCGTGCGTTGCGCCGGAAGAAACATCGTTGCGCACTATCACGTTGCCGTAATCGTCGCGGCAGCACCCATATCCGACGCCTCCGGCCAGCGTGGTCAGATTTCCATTGGTATCGAAGATATTGAGCTTCTTCGTGGACTTGTCGTTGATATAGAAGCGTCCATACACGGCTGTACCCTGCTGGGCATTGGTGCCGTCTATAATTTCGGCAGGCGCATCTTTGGTGGCGACACTGCGTTGCCATACGCGCTCGGCTACAAATTCCGCGTTCTCTATCGGCTCGATTTGTGTATCGTTATGCATCTGCACCGAGGCCATCCGGCCGCCGCCAAGCATATGCACCCGGATACCGAAAGAGCCCTCCTCGACGCCTACAAATGTCTCCGCTTGCGGTGTGACTCCGGTGGCGATTGAGGCGACTTCTTCCAATGGTTCGGCCTTGCCGGCATAGTATGCGGCAAAAGACATCTTGCCACTGTCAGCTACCGTCGCAATATAAGGCTTGGATCCGCGACGGAAGAAGCATACGGCCTCGACAGTCGTCGGGTCAAGCTCGGTATATGCTTTCATCACACCCTCATCCCAATCAAAGGAATACTCGCGACTCAACCGCTCATTATCAGACATTACCAAGATATGGTCACGCGATGTCGGTGTCACCACGACGCGGCAGTCGGCAAGCGCGGCGGCGGCAATATCCGTGGCGGCAACCGATGTTTTGATTGCCTTACCGTCCTTGATGCGTACGGCACAGAAGTTCAATGTCGCAGCCTGTGCCGTGCGCGTCGGGAAGTAGATCTTAAGGTCGTTACGTTTGCCCGAGACGGCAATGCGTTGGCCCGATTCGACACTCTCGGCAGCATCCGGCGCGGGCACGGCTACCTCTGTGAGCACTCGCGGCTGAGCCTCGGCATCGTCCCAAGTATATATCACGAGAGTATTGCCTCCCTCTGATGCAGCCTTAGCATCTGTAAACGCCAACAGGTAACCGTCGGCTGTATAGGCGACAGACTTGACGGCAACATCCACGGGCATCTTACGCGCCTTGGCAGCGTGACCTTGGGCATCGAAATCATACACGACTGCCGAACCGTCTTTCTCGACCGTGGCACTCCATACCGAACCATACAGGGCGACCGTACGTACTGTACCGTCAATGACGACCGGAATTGAGTACGGACCTTCGGCATGCGGATTGTAATTGCCGCGAGCGAGCAGGTTGTTGACGGGGTAGTCCACCTTATTGGGGACGATGGATGCCGATGGGTCCAGTTCGGACACGGTCTTGGGGTCGAGGTAGTCGGTGGTCACGAAGTCGCAGCCCCAGTTGCCGTATTTCACGTAATCGGCATCGGAGTTCAGCGTCCACATATTGACTTTGAGCCCGGCCTCGTGGAATTTCTCGACCGTAGACTTGTCAAAGTATCCGGCCTGAATGTCCACGTCTATGCCCTGAGCCACACACCAGTCAAAATGATTGGCCCAGTACTGCCCCGTCAGGAATTGCAGGGTGATGTCGGGATAGTTTTTGCGGATATATTCCAGACACGGCTTCATAGATGTCAGAATGATGCACTTGTCACGGAAGCCTTGCTCTTCGATGAATTTTATCAGCAACGGAATATTGGAGCAGTCATTGCTGTTGATACCGGTGGCCCATTTGAGCTCTATGAGCGGCAGCACATTATACTGACGGCAGGCATCCAGATACTCCTTGGCGGAGCACAGGCGACCGGTATAGGTCACGCCGCTACGAGTTTGAGACAGTGGCTCGGCCTGCAACTGTTCGAGTGTCGAGGAGGCAATGCTCAGGGTGCCGCCAAGTCGGGTGAGGTCATCATCGTGCGTGCACACAAACTGCAAGTCCTTGGTCACCTTGAAGTCCGTCTCCAGATACTGATAACCCATCTTGGCACCGTTCGTAAACGACTCCACGGAATTTTCGAGCCCGTAGAGGCTACCGCGGTGGCCTACAAATTTCGGTTTGGCCGATACAGACAACACCGCCAGCGCCATTGCAACGGCCAATGTCAATCTCTTAATCATATAGGGTAATGATTTATAGGATTATTGAATAGATTTATCGCTCAAAGATACACATTATTTTTGATACTTGCATCATACGCTTCGCGCTGTGTATTTCCGCCGATGGAACTAAAGGCCACCAAGGCCGATTATCATATCCCTCCCCAAAAAACAACGGCCACCGAGACGGATATCCAGGTGGCCGATATTGTCTTTGTCCGTAGTGTCAGGGCGTCAGCGCAAGACCTTGAGGGTTCGGCGAGAGCCGTTGCTGTAGACGTCCGTGCGGATGGTGATGCCGCGCTCGGCCGGTGCTTCGAGGCGTCTGCCGTACAGGTCGTGGTATTCGGTGGCAACGACTTGCGCCTCGTCCGCCGCCACGTCATTCACGCCGTCCTTGATGGGCAAGATGTTCTTGAAGTTTTTCCATTCGGGAGCGGCCTTGTATGCCTCAATGGCTTCTTCGGGCACGTACAGTGTAGCACGTTC
>CAKTOT010000038.1 GCA_934590135.1 uncultured Muribaculaceae bacterium | reverse complement strand
TCGGCCCCCTCGGCGCGCGGCCTTCCCCCGAGGAGGAGTGAGGCTTTTTGCCGTTGCACTTCTTATCTGAATCTTTCATCTACAAAAAAAAGTTTTTCTGACGGCGACGGTTTTTCTCTCTGCCCAAATTGTTGTATTTTTGCAGTTAAGAATAAGTGGGATGCCGACCGAAGGTGTCATCGCCCCACGGAACAAGCACAACTCGCACAATGAAAATACTGTCTAACAGCGATATAAAGGAAATAGAAAAATACACCATCGACAACGATGGCGTGACCTCGATTCAGCTGGTGGAACGTGCAGCACGCGCCATCGCCGATGAAGTTGCCGGATATTGCGGCGACAATACTCCGCTAATGA
Source organism: uncultured Muribaculaceae bacterium (assembly GCA_934590135.1). Classification (GTDB taxonomy): domain Bacteria; phylum Bacteroidota; class Bacteroidia; order Bacteroidales; family Muribaculaceae; genus CAG-873. The sequence goes on along the minus strand of CAKTOT010000038.1, from coordinate 18,567 downwards.
TATTCGCCGGGTGGGGAAATAACGGCGCGGATGCTCTCGAGACCGCTCGGCTACTGGCCTCACGCGGATACGCACCCGAGATATACCTCTTCAATATAGGCGGCAAACGATTGTCTCCCGAATGCGCACAGATGCGCGACCGCCTAGCCGCATGCGAAGCAATGTACACCCTTCACGAAGTGACCGGCGAGACGCCTTTCACGTTTCCCGAGCCCACGGCTGACACGGTCATACTCGACGGAATCTTCGGCAGCGGCCTCAATCGCCCTATGCCCACGCCTTTCCAACTCATCTCTCAGAACCTAAACCGCAGCGGCGCCTTCATCATTTCCATAGACGTCCCTTCGGGTCTGCTCGACGGGTTCAACGGTGATACACCTCGCAACAATATGGTGCACGCCGACCTGACACTGGCTTTGGGCGCTCCGCGCTTGTCTTTCTTCATCGAGGACAATGCCGCAGTCGTGGGCCAATGGAAGTTGCTTGACATTGGTCTCAACGGCACAGCCGTACGCAATGCCCCTCTCACATATTGGATGGTGCAAAGCAAAGATGTCCGCCGCTACCTACGGCCGCGCGACCCATGGTCCAACAAGAGCAACTATGGCGATGCGCTCATCGCCGGCGGAAGCCACGGTATGGGCGGTGCCGCAGTCTTGGCAGCTCGCGGATGTCTGCGTTCGGGAGCGGGCAAAGTCACCGTCTACGGCCCGCAAAGCCTGTATAACACCATACAATGCGCCGTGCCTTCGGCCATAATGCGCACCGACACAGGCCGTGAAAACCTCACTGACATTCCGCACGAATCACATTACAGCGCCTTCGGCATTGGCCCCGGACTCGCAGTCAACGATGATACAGCCGAAGCCGTAGGCCGCTTTCTGAAGACAATGAGCGCCGCTCCACGCCCCATAGTGGTGGACGCCGGAGCGTTGGGATGCATCGCTGCACGTCCGGCCATGCTGGAGTATCTGCCGATGATGTCCATACTCACTCCGCATGTAGGCGAATTTGACCGCATCTTCGGCAAACAATTCTCGCATGAGGCAAGACTAAAAAAAGCCATAGAGATAGCCAAGTACTACCAAATCATCATAGTACTCAAAGGACGATACACAGCCATAATACGTCCCGACGAAAAAGTTTTTTTCAACACCTCGGGCACACCGGCCATGGCTACGCCCGGCAGCGGAGACGTCCTCACCGGCATCATAACCGGCTTCCTGGCTCAGGGGTTCAAACCCGAAATGGCATCATTCCTGGCATGCTACATTCATGGCATCGCCGGAGAGATTGCCGCCGAAAAACATGGCGAATACGGCGTCACAGCCGAAGATATAGCCGCCAACGTCGGACGAGCCATAGCTCTTGTCTCCAACGCCGAATAATATCGCCCTATCCAATTATTAATCAGTCAAAAGTAATACTTATGCGCACCATACGCACTGTCATAACATCCATAGCAATATGCGCCGCCCTTGTCACGTCGGCACAGACCACTCGCAGTTTTACAGCCGACAAGACCAACGAATACGCACTGGTGTATAGCCTTCCACGTACCGTACTCGATATTACCATCGAAACCGAACACACGGTGACGCGTCCCGGCGAGTTCAGCAATTACGCCAATCGCTACTTGGGCATCACCGATGCCATCACCACTCCGACCAACAGCGTCCGTATCAAGAGCATCACCATAGTGCCGCGCGGCATACCCGGAGGCGCCGACAGCCGCTGGCAGGTACAATTCAAGAACGGCAGCGCCGTCTCGATGCTGCTCACCGATGCGGGGATACCCTTGGCCGTAAACACTGACAGCATCGCCGCCACACAGACCACAACCCTTCCCGTAGCCGTAGATGCGGCACCCACCCCGCTTGAAGGCGAGGCGGCTCGGCAGGCTGTCACACAAGACATGACACGCAGCTCGTCCATATCCAAGAAAGCCGAGTTGGCCGCCCAACGCGTCTTCGAACTACGCGAAACACGCTCGGACCTGCTCAGCGGCAACGCCGACAACCCACCGGCCGACGGCAAGGCCATGCAATTGGTATTGGACAACATCTCGGCACAGGAAGCCGCTCTGACCGCAATGTTTGCCGGCACAAAGCAGACCTACACGCGTGTGACCACGCTCACGTATACACCCGGCACCGCTGAAAGCCGCGAGATTTTGGCCCGAGTATCCCCCACCGAAGGCATAGTACCCGCCGATGACCTCAGCGGCGCACCCATATACATCTCGCTGACAGATATAGCCAAAGCCGAAATACCCATCAATGAAAAGGGTGAACCCAAGCGCTTCCCCAAAGGCGGACTGGCATACACTATACCCGGCACGGCATCTGTCACTCTGACATACGACGGAACCACTATAGCCGGCAAAAGCCTGACACTGGCGCAATTGGGAGTCGTATTCGGCATCAACCCGGGACTATTCTCAGACAAAAAAGCCCCCGCATACGCGACATTCGATCCTACAACCGGAGCCATAACTGCACTGGGAGCCATTGAGTAACGCCCGAATTGCAGCTCATTCAGGCTCATCTGCCTTTGCATCCAAACAGTCCAATCAGGCACAATATTTGCTCCTTTAAATTATACGCACGCAAAAGCGCAAATGTGAAATAAATATAAAATTGGACTAATTCTAAAAATATTTTCATTCCACTATTGCATAATATCTCAAACGTACGTAACTTTGCATCAAACAAAAGACAACAACCGTTAGCAAATACACAAAGTTCTCATATACAAATCTTTATCAAAACATCCAAAAAAAAGCACGATTATGAAGAAGAAATTTATATGCACAGTATGCGGATACGTATACGAAGGCACCGAAGCTCCTGAGAAATGCCCGTTGTGCGGCGCTCCCGCCTCCAAATTCAAAGAAATGGAAGAGACCGGCGCACTCGAGTTTGTCACCGAACACGAGATCGGCATTGCCGCCGACACCGACGAGCAGATGAAAACCGACCTGCGCACACACTTCAACGGCGAATGTAGCGAAGTGGGCATGTACCTGGCTATGTCCCGTCAAGCCGACCGCGAAGGCTATCCCGAAATCGCCGAAGCATTCAAGCGCTACGCCTTCGAAGAAGCCGAACACGCAGCCAAATTCGCCGAACTGCTCGGCGAAGTCGTTTGGGACACCAAGACCAACCTCGAGAAGCGCATGGCCGCCGAAGCCGGAGCCAATGCCGACAAGATGCGCATCGCTCGCCGCGCCAAGGAACTCAACCTCGACGCCATCCACGACACCGTACACGAAATGGCCAAAGACGAAGCACGTCACGGTCAAGGCTTCCAAGGCCTATACAACCGCTACTTCAAGAAGTAAGCAATAATACACCACACACAGAGGGCGCACTCCGACACCGGGATGCGCCCTCTGCGCGTATTTTCGCGTCAATCAGTCCTCCGCCTCCGACAACGCCGGAATAGTATCGCGAAGTGCTCGCGGAAGACCGCGTACCACGCAGTTGTAGCTATGTCGGATAAGACTGCGCAACAACAGCGTAGGCACGGCATCAGCGCCAAGCCCTACATCATTCCAATGGCGTTTATTCATGTGCCACGCCGGACGTATATTATCATATCTTTCGCGCAACTCCTCGGCATAATCCGGGTCGCACTTCAAAGACACACGCGAAGTATCCATAAGGTTCAACATTGCAAAAATCTTTCCACCGACACGCAAAGTCACAATGTCATCACCGAAAGGCATATCCTCGCTCGTGAAAGGCAACGACAGACAGTACTCGCGCACTTCCGAAATATCCATAACAAAAAAATTATATCGTTCAATATTATATAGTTAAACATACATATCGTGCAGTATCAAAGCCAAGCGGTACTATCGTCAACACTCCCGAAAACACGACCGATGGCTATCATTTTTCAGCGTCCATGGTCTTGATAACGCGAGCCGGATTACCCACAGCGACACTATGTGCCGGAATGTCACGCGTTACCACGCTTCCCGCTCCGATTGTACAGCCGTTGCCGATGGTCACACCCGGAAGGATTGTCACGCTGCCACCTATCCAGCAATCATTGCCTATGGTGACAGGCAAAGCCCACTCGCGACGGCTATTGCGCTCGGCCACGTCCGTACTGTGGCAAGCCGTGTATATGCTCACATTAGGCCCGATAAAAACATTGTCGCCAATGGTAACGTACGCCTCATCCAGCACCGTAAATCCGAAATTGGCAAAGAAATGATGTCCCACACGTATATGCCTGCCGTAATCGCAGCGGAAAGGCGGATTGATATGTATATCCTCATAATCCTTTTCCAAAATCTCGGCCAGCAGTGCACGACGTCCCGTCAGATCACTCGGATGCAACTGATTGTAGCGTTGACACAATTCCGCGGTTCGCCCGAGCATTTCAATTAATTCCGGGTCGGTAGCATCATACACTTGTCCGTCAAGCATACTGTCATATTCGCTCATAGTATCCGGTATTTTGCTATAAATATTAGGATAAAACAATATATGAAAGAAACACACATTCAATCAAATAGGGTCATACAATCGGTTGAGACGATCATCGCACCTCTCTGTCGGCCAAGGCATAGAATGCAGCCGCGTCTATAGACTCCTAAGGCTCCCGCAAGTCTTGCCGACCGGGGAGCCTTAGAGCGCCCTCCATACGGCAGGGCTCATGTCGCGATTACACGCCTTTACTTGGCAAACTTCTTGACAATCACGGTGGCGTTGTGGCCGCCGAAGCCGAAGGAGTTGGACAAAGCAGCACGCACTTCGCGCTTTTGTGCCTTATTGAAGGTGAAATTGAGGTTGTAATCAATTTCGGGGTCGTCGTCACCATCGGCGTGGTTGATTGTCGGGGGAACGACATCATCACGTACAGACAACAGCGAGAACATAGCCTCCATAGCGCCAGTAGCGCCCAAGAGGTGGCCGGTCATACTCTTAGTCGAAGAGATATTGAGACGATAAGCATCTTCGCCGAAGAGTTTGATAATAGCCTTAGCTTCGCTGATGTCACCGACACCGGTGCTGGTACCATGTACGTTGATGTAGTCTATATCTGCGGTGGTCATTCCGGCATCGTCGAGCGCATTCTGCATAGAGAGTATTGCGCCAAGACCTTCGGGATGAGTCGCTGTGATATGGTATGCGTCCGCACTCATGCCGCCGCCGGCTATTTCGCCGTAAATTTTGGCGCCGCGTGCCAAAGCGTGTTCCATTTCTTCAAGTATCAGTACCACCGAGCCTTCACCGATGACAAAACCGTCACGCGATGCCGAGAAGGGGCGCGATGCCGTTTCAGGGCTGTCGTTGCGTGTCGACAGGGCGTGCATCGAATTGAAGCCACCCACGCCTGCGGGGAAAATAGCAGCCTCGGCGCCACCCGTAACGATGGCATCAGCCTTGCCCAAACGAATAAGGTTGAAAGCATCAATAATAGCATTGTTGGACGATGCGCATGCGCTGACCACGCCATAATTGGGACCATGATAGCCATATTCCATGGACACATGGCCACTGGCGATATCCGCAATCATCTTGGGGATGAAGAACGGGTTGTACTGCGGCCCGTTTTGCTCGCCGTGGATAGCATAATATCCGGCTTCCTCCTCGAAGGTGTGCAGGCCGCCAATGCCGGCAGCGATAATTACGCCCACGCGGTTTTTGTCTACGGCGCCTTCGGCTTCGAGGTTGGCATCAGCCACTGCCTGACGAGCAGCATAGAGGGCGTACTGGGCATACAGGTCCAGCTGACGCAGTTTCTTGCGGTCAAAATATTCGGCCGCATTGAAGTTCTTGACCTCACAGGCAAATTGGGTCTTAAACTTTGATGCGTCAAAGTGGGTGATGGGCGCAGCGCCGCTGACGCCGGCCAACGCGGCACTCCAAGTGGTGTCCACGTCGTTACCTAAAGGAGTGATGGCTCCAAGTCCCGTAACTACTACTCTCTTGAGTTCCATGAAAGATTTATCGTATATGTACTGATTAGACTTTATATGACAAAACTTGCCGCAAGTCCGAGCATTTATCCTCGGAAAGTCGCGGTGGCTTTGTCTGACGCCTGCCGAAACGTGTCGCTCATAGCGATGTCCGCAAGGCTGTGTGTGTTCTTTGATTACCTACCAAATGTACGCCCCGGACGTCGTGGGGCACCCGGGGCGACATAGGCGGTTATTTTTGTGTCGAATGTGGTGACCGTCGTCTTACAGCTATTATTGAGCTGCTTCGATGTACTTGATAGCGTCGCCTACAGTCTGGATCTTTTCGGCTTCCTCGTCGGGTATCTTGATACCGAATTCTTTCTCAAACTCCATGATGAGGTCCACGGTGTCGAGCGAGTCTGCGCCCAGGTCTGTGGTGAATGCTGCTGCGGGGGTTACTTGGCTTTCGTCAACGCCGAGCTTGTCAACGATGATGGTCTTCACGCGATCTGCGATTTCTGACATAATCTTTTAGTGTTTAATTAGTAATGTTCTGTTTTAGCGGTGCAAAGTAAACCAAAAAATTCTAAATAGCGAAATTTTTCGCTATTATAAACTGTGAAAAAATGTAAAAGACGCATCTAACACCCTGAAATACCGTTTTTCCCCACAACACACTTATCGCCCAAACAAGGCATTTGCTCCAATGGACAAAACACTTCGCAAAAAACGTCAGAACACAATGCGCCGTGACCACAAATCCGGCCACGGCGCAAGCATTAGTTTGGGCTGTGAATGTCGTGCAACCGCACAACATCCGTTACACCACTCTATCTTGGAATGTTGAAGTAGTACTCAAAACCACTTATCTTGCACCTATACGCATATCCCCGTCTGTCCGATTTATAGACTATAGCGCCAAAATAGGGGTCGTTATAATACACAATATATTCTCCGGTCTTTATATTTTGGTAAACATCTATCGAGATTGTCATGTACACCTTATCAGTCCCATATTCAAAGGTATACGCCTTGACCGTCTTGACATATTTAAACCCATCGAAATTGGGTCGTTCGGACGAATACGCCGCTATCTGCGTTTCAGTTGCTGATGCCTCCACGGCGAACACTGGGCCTAGAGAAAACGCTAATATGCAGAGAATTAGTTTATAGTTCATTATAATTTTCATTTATGTGTGTAGGCTACTCACTAAGGCTTTTCGCATACTCCGCAAGTGTCATTCATCGGGGATGTTTGCACACAAAAAAGCGCGACACCTTTCGCTGTTCTCATCCCGAGGTGTTTGGCGTAACCTGATATGATAAAACAGTTCAAAGCTCGCGCTTTTATACACGAGCATTTCGCATTATTCTCTATCATATCTTAAGTCGCCAAACTTTCGGGATGAAAGAATAAAGCTAAACGCTTTTCCAAATGTCTTATAGTGCGCAAACGCGCAGTGGTTTATACCATAGGCATTTTGAATTTATTCGTTATTATAGTCATTGTTTTCGTATGACATATTTTTACTTAGCTGGGACTTCCCAGGTGTCGCCGGCGAGGATCATATCACGCAGGCAGGTAAAGCCGTGTGCGGCCTTCACCTCATCTACCTGCTGACTGACAGCTGTTTCGTAGCTGGGGCTTTCGACATCGCGGATGACGCCGACGGCCAGAGGCAGTGTCATGCCGTCCATCATGGCCAGCTGCTGGTGCAGGAAGTTGGAGGGGGTGTGGGCGTCATGTACCAATACATCGTCCATAGTGTAGCCGTCCTGGCCTATGGTGACTGCCTTGAGCAGGAAGCCGTCGCGTACGAGGCCCTTGTCGCCGTTGGCGCCGAAGACCATCTTCTGGCCGTGTACCAGGTGGATGGTGCGGTCAGCGCGCACGGCGCGGTCGGTGATGGCGTTGTGGATGCCGTTATTGAAGATTACGCAGTTTTGCAGAATCTCAACTACGGAAGTGCCTTTGTGGCGTGCTGCGGCCACCATTACCTCCTGAGACGTCTTAAGCTCAACATCAATGCTGCGGGCGAAGAATGTGCCGCGAGCGCCAAACACCAGTTCGGCCGGGATAAACGGGTCCTCTGTCGTGCCGTAAGGCGATGATTTGGACACGAAGCCACGGGCACTCGTGGGCGAGTACTGGCCCTTGGTCAGACCGTATATCTTGTTGTTGAACAGTACGATATTGATATCTATATTGCGGCGTACGGCGTGGATGAAGTGGTTGCCGCCGATGGCGAGGCCATCGCCGTCACCCGAAATCTGCCATACGGTCATCTCGGGATTGGCAACCTTAAAGCCTGTAGCTATGGCTGCGGCACGTCCGTGGATGGTATGGAAGCCGTAGGTGTTCATGTAATAGGGCAGACGGGACGAGCATCCAATGCCGGAAATGACGGCGGTGCGATAAGGCGGCACGCCGATTTCGGCCATGGCCTTGTGCAGGGTGTTGAGGATGGCGTGGTCGCCGCAGCCGGGACACCAGCGCACGGCCTGGTCACTTTTGAAGTCCGCGGGTGTATATGCCGGGGTATTCTCTTGTGTTTGCATTGTCTATTATGATTAGTGGCTGGTGTGACTTATTTTTCTTTGGAGAGGTTGAGGCGAACACCGTCTATGATTTCGCTGACAAGGAATGGTTGACCCTGAATCTTGTTGATGCGCTCGATGAGTACATCGGGGAACTTGGCCTGCAGGTAGTCTGCAAACATTCCGGTATTGAGTTCGGCCACAATCACGCGACGGTAGTGACGCAGCACCTCGGCGGTATTGGAGGGCAGCGGGTTGATGTAGCGGAAGTGGGCAAAGTCCACGGGAGTGCCTTGCTTGGTAAGCTCCTCGGCAGCGGTACGTAGATGTCCGTAAGTGCCGCCCCAGCCTACAAGCAGGGTGTCGGCCTTGCCTTCGCCGTAGACATTGACCTCCGGTATATCTTTGGCGATATTGGCGATTTTCTGACGACGTAGCATCACCATCTTCTCGTGGTTGACCGGGTCGGTGGAGATTGCGGAAGTATTTGCATCTTTTTCGAGGCCGCCCAGACGGTGTTGCAAACCTTCGGTACCGGGGATGGCCCAGTAGCGCACCAATGTCTCGGGGTCGCGCAGGTATGGACGCCACGAGCTGTTGCGAAGGTGCTCGGGTACGAAGTTAGGACGTATTTCGGGATACTCATCGGCCTCGGGTATGCGCCACGCGCTCGAGCCATTGGCAATGAATGCGTCCGTGAGCAGGATAACCGGGGTCATATGCTCGATGGCGATACGGCATGCTTCGAAAGCCATAGTGAAGCAGTCTGTAGGCGAAGCGGCGGAGAGAACCACTATGGGCGACTCGCCGTTACGGCCGTACAGAGCTTGCATCAAGTCGGTTTGTTCGGTCTTGGTGGGAAGGCCCGTGGAAGGTCCGCCGCGTTGCACGTCAATAACCACCAGCGGCAGCTCGGCAATAACTGCAAGACCTATACCCTCGCTCTTGAGTGCCAAACCGGGGCCGGAAGTGGAGGTCACAGCCAGATTACCGGCAAAAGATGCTCCTATAGCCGAGCAGACGCCGGCTATTTCATCTTCCATTTGGCAAGCCTTGACACCGAGGTCCTTACGCTTGGCCAATTCGTGCAAAATATCTGTAGCAGGAGTGATGGGATACGAACCGAGGAACAGCGGACGACCCGACTTTTCGGAGGCCATAATCAAGCCCCATGCGGTGGCGGTATTACCGTTGATATCGGTATATACGCCCGGACGCGGGTCTTCGGTCTCGATGCGATATGTAGACATCGAGGCGTGTGTATTATGGCCGAAGTCATAGCCGGCTTGTACCACGGCGCAGTTGGCCTTGGCTATAGCCGGTTTCTTGGCAAATTTCTTGGAAATATAGTGGCAGGCAGCCTCTATAGGACGGTCGAAGAGCCAGCACACAACGCCTAAGGCGAAGATATTGCGGCATTTGAGTATAGACTTATTATCCATACCACTATCAGCCAGAGCGGCGCGAGTCATCGTAGTTACCGGTACTTCGAGCACCTGAGCCGGATCAATGCCCAATTCGGCATACGGATCATTGGTGGCAAAAAGTGCCTTACGAAGATCCGCCTCGCCGAAGCTGTCGCTATCGACGATAATGATGCCGCCGCTCTTGAGGAAGCGCACATTCTGTTTCAACGCTGCCGGGTTCATGGCCAGCAGCACATCGCACCGGTCACCGGGGGTGTGAACTCCGCGGCCTACCGACACTTGAAAGCCGGATACGCCGCTAAGCGAGCCTTGCGGCGCGCGTACTTCGGCCGGATAGTCCGGGAAGGTGGACACCTCGTTGCCGACGCCGGCGGATACATTTGTAAAGATGTTGCCGGCAAGCTGCATGCCGTCGCCACTGTCGCCGGAAAAACGCACGACGACCTTGTCGAGGACTTTGACGTTGGTTTTGTCTAACATGGGGTTGTAATACTTACTCTTTGGACTATATCGTTATTATAGTTTCAAAGTGTGTGGAAATGAGGTTGTATAGTTGGATTATTGTCTGTTTGTGTCGTCGAAACAAGCATTCTGCAAGCAAAAGTCCACGTCTAAGCTTCGCATCACACCGTCTCGCCGTCGTTTTGTCATCCGAAGGCACGCTCAAGTGCCTTCTTTAGACGCCACAAAGGTACAAACTTTTCTCGGCAAAACCAACTCCCAAAATTTTTATACGTTTAATTCCGAAATATGCCGACATACACTCGGCTCATCGGACTATTCGCCGCTTAATTTTGCATTTTCTTACGTCAGAGACGATGTCCTTATAATAATTAGTCGTACCTTTGCAGTCGGTTTTGCAATAGCAACAATACACAATATTTAATATGGATTTTTTCAAGGAGCTTTTTTCGCCGGGCAGCAATAGTATAGCATCTACATTGATGCTTTACTCTTTTGTCATCGCCGTTGGCATATACCTGGGCAAGCGCAAATTGTTCGGTATATCGCTGGGCGTGACTTTCGTGCTGTTTGTAGGCATCGTCATGGGATCGTTCGGATACAGCGTTGACGAAAACATTCTCAAATTCATCCGCGAATTCGGTCTGATCCTATTCATCTTCTCCATAGGACTGCAAGTCGGTCCGGGCTTTTTCTCATCGTTCAAAAAAGGCGGTATGCGCCTCAACGGCCTTGCCGTACTCTCCATAGGCATTAGCGTTGCTATAGTCATAGGCATATACTTCTTAGGCAACGTAAACGACAAGGCCGCATTGGTAGGCATCATGAGCGGTGCCGTGACCAATACTCCGGGACTTGCCGCCGCCCAGCAGACCATTTCCGAGCTCACCGGCGACGGTGCACAGGTCAACACCATGGCCCAAGGATATGCCGCCGCTTATCCCTTGGGCGTTGTAGGCATCATTGCCGCGATGCTGGTCATACGCAGTGTATTCCGCATCAAGGTGGACAAGGAAGTACAAATCATCGAAGAAGACGAGCGCAACTCACAGCTCAAGCCATACATCCTGACGCTAAAAGTCACCAATGCCCTTGTCGAAGGACAGACATTGATGCAACTGCACAATATCATTTCGGCCAACTTCGTGGTATCGCGACTGATGAACGCCGAAGGCAAAGTAGTAATTCCCGTATCCTCCACACAGATACACTGCGGAGACATACTGCTCATCGTATGCTCGGCGCAAGACGTCGAGTGCTTCCGCGCCGTACTCGGCCACGAAGTAGATATGGACTGGGAAGCGACTCAGACCCCGGTATTCTCGCGTCGTATAGTTATCACCAAAAGCGAATTCAACGGCGTGGCCCTTGGCAGCCTGCGACTGCATAACGGCTATCGCCTTAACTGCACTCGCGTCAACCGCGCCGGCGTAGACCTGCTGGCCACGGCCAACCTGCGCCTCCAAATGGGCGACCGCATCACCGTTGTAGGCGACTTACAAGACATCGAGCATCTGGCTTCCCGATTGGGTAATTCGATGAAGCGTCTCAATCAGCCCAACCTCATTACTATATTCGTGGGCATCATTCTCGGCATTATTCTCGGAAGCATCGACATTGGCTTCGGTATGAAACTCGGACTTGCCGGAGGACCGCTTGTAGTGGCCATACTGCTCAGCCGCTTCGGATACAAAGCCAAATTAGTCACCTATACCTCATCCTCGGCATCGCTACTGCTGCGCGAACTCGGCATCTGCCTCTTCCTCGCATCCGTAGGCATCTCGGCCGGCAAAGGATTTGTCGAAACGGTATTCAACTACACCGGTATGTGGTGGGTTATCTGGGGTTTCGTAATCACCGTAGTGCCGCTGATAATCGTTGGCGCTATTGCTCGCGCCCGATACCATATCAACTACTTAAGTATTATGGGTATGTTCAGCGGCGGATGCACCGACCCCCCGGCACTGGCATACGCCACCAATACCACCGGTAACGACCAACCGGCCGTAGCCTACTCCACTGTCTATCCTCTGACAATGTTCCTGCGCGTTGTCGTCGCCCAGGCACTCATCCTGGCCCTACCCTAAGTCGCAGACGCACATACAAGAACACAAACAGGCCCGACCGGAAGACTCCCGTCGGGCCTGTCTGTATCCATCCCGAATAACGCCGACAGCGACCGAAGTCGCGTCGACGCCCGAGACGTCTCGATCAGCCGATATACTTATGTATCGTAGCGATGATGTCATCGGCCTGATGCAGTCCGGTACCGCGCCACAGCTGTTTGCCATCCTTGAAAAGCATCAACGTAGGTATTGACTGCACATGATACACTGCCGCAACCTCGCTATTGCGATCAACATCGACCTTGACCACACTCACGCTGTCGCCCAAACGCCGTTTGACATCCTCGAGAATAGGAGCTTGCATCTTGCACGGTCCGCACCACGTGGCATAAAAGTCCACAAGCACCGGCTTTGATCCATTTATCAATTCATTGAAATCGTTCATAATCAATATGTTTTTGTTTTACATTAATAAACATGGATTCCGATATTCACCCTTAGTGTCTGCCTCCGATACCGAGAAGATACTTCGCACGCGAACTGTCCGGCTGTATTCTTTAATCATCAAACAACTTGGACCTTCCGAAAGTTCGAAGCAAAGGCATCGAAATCCATTTTCCCTATAAGATGCAAAAACTATGCCCGTCCGACGCGCTATCTTCCAAAAAATTCTTAACTTTGCATCGCCTAAGCGCAGCAAGGCGCCAAAGCGATGGTCCGGTAGCTCAGCTGGATAGAGCATCTGCCTTCTAAGCAGACGGTCACGCGTTCGAATCGCGTCCGGATCACAATAGAAAAAGAAACGGAATCCCTCCCTAAACGCCTAATCCACTGACAATCCCAACGATGTTCGCGGCGTTCGAGAGATGCATAGCAAAAGGTTTATAGACTTAGAGCGATACCTAATTTTGCATTTAATATCCTGAAAAAGATGGAAGACGAAACAGCAAAACCAACTTCACCAAAGCAAACATGGGGCGGAAGGCGTGCAGGCGCAGGCCGCAAAAAGACCTCTGAAGGTGTGCGCACAGTGGCAGTCCGTGTGCCGCAGGACGTGGCAGACGTGTTGGATACCGTGCCATCTATCACCGAGTATGTCGTGAAGGCTCTGCGAGCTTACATTGCTCAGTCGGCGAACACCAAGACCACCGATGACAAACAACATTAGTATGCCGACTTGTAGGCACTCATTGTGATTGCACACAAAGCGGGGTGCAGGCCCATTGACCTGACACCCCGCTTTTGCGCCGTATAATGTGATGACGGCAGAGTTGCTACTTTTTCAGGCGGACCTCGTAGAGATCGTTGCGACGATCCTTAAGATTCTTCACGCTGCCATAAGTGTGCAGGTGATTAAGTTTATCAAGATCCACATCGCTCACAAGTATCATCTCGGTATTGGGAGTAGCCTCGGCACGCGTGCCATCCGTGGGGAATTCGAAGTCGCAGGGAGTGAATACGCCCGATTGTGCGTACTGAATATCCATATTGTGAACGCGGGGGAGGTTGCCCACGCTTCCGGCGATTACGACAAAGCACTCGTTCTCGATGGCGCGTGCATGGGCGCAGACCTTGACGCGCGAATAGGCATTCTGCGTGTCGGTCAGGAAGGGTACAAACAATATCTGCATACCTTCGTCAGCCATCAGACGCGACAATTCCGGGAATTCCACATCATAGCATATCAGAATGCCGATGCGAGCGCAGTCGGTCTCAAATGTCTGAATCTTGCTGCCGCCGCATAGGCCCCAGCTCTTGATTTCGTCCGGCGTCACATGTATCTTTTCATACGATTCGTACGAGCCGTCGCGACGGCACAGGAAGCCCACGTTGTACAGGCGTCCGTCCTCCTTGAGCTGCGGCATCGAGCCGGTAATGATATTGATATTGTAGCTTATGGCCAGTTCGATAAAGCGGTCGCGTATCTCATTGGTATACTGAGCCAATCCACGTATAGCCTCGGACTCGCTTTCGTCGTTGAAACGTGCCATTAGCGGAGCGTTGAAATACTCGGGGAAAAGTATAAAGTCGCTTTGGTAGCCGGACACGGCATCGACAAAGAACTCGATTTGCTCAAACAAGTCGTCTATTGTACGGTACGAGCGCATCTGCCATTGCACCAAGCCCACGCGCACCGAGGTCTTTTTGCTTACCACATCCTGGGACGGAGCCTGATAATAGATATTGTCCCATTGCAACAGGCAGGCGTAGTGTTTCGACTCCTCGTCGTTGGGCAGATAGTTGCGCATCACCTTGCGCACATGGAAGTCGTTGGAGAGCTGGAACGTCAGCACCGGGTCATAGATTTCCTTTTGGCGCACCTTGTTTATATACTCCTTGGGGCGGAGTTTGTCGGCGTATTTATGATAGTTGGGAATACGTCCGCCAAACATTATAGCCTTGAGATTGAGCGATTCGCAGAGATCTTTACGATACTCGTACATACGACGAGCAAGACGCAGTCCGCGATACTGCGGATGTATAAACACCTCTATGCCGTATAGGATGTTGCCGTGGGGATTATGGGTGCTGAACGTTTCGTTACCGGTCACCTGTGCATAGGTGTGGTCGTTCTTCACCAGGTTGTAATCAACAATCAGCGAGAGGGCACAGCCTACGATCTTGTCATCGACGACCGTCACTATCTGCCCCTCGGGGAAGATATCTATCAACTTCCGAATCTGCTCGCGAGTCCAAAAAACATCGCTGCCGTCAGCATATACGCGCGTAAACGATTGCGACAATTGTTCGTAATCTTCCATCTGAAGATTGCGAATCTGCACTTTATTTATTTTTATTGAGTCTTCCATTTCGGCGGCAAAATTACAGTGAAATTCAGAATTGGACAAATGTTTCGGCAAAAAATGGGAAGCGTACATGTCGGAAGTGAGATTCCGCAGTACATCAACTCATATAAACACTTAATAATACGCAAATTAATGCGCAAATTTCCGATACACAATTAACTATAATTTCGTCAATTCGGCGAAAATGCGTACCTTTGCAGTGCATGACAAAACAGCATACGGACATTGTAGCGTGATTGCCTGACGCGGAGGCGTGACTGCCGCCGCGCGGCACACAAAGATTTATCGCTATCGGAAGACGATTTATCCTCCGACAGTGATGTTGTTATATACTTACAAATCACCTGAAAAGACTCACAATACAATGTCACAATCAAATACGAACAACAACCGAATCAGCAACAGCAGCAACGGCGCAACCGCAACCGCAACCGAGACCGAGACCACGAATGCCTCACAACCCGAAGACCGGACATCGCACCGCGAAGACGACTCGTCGATACACGACTTCGACTTCTCGCTTATCTGCGAATACTTCGCATCCATCGACCGTCAAGGTCCGGGCAGCGATGAGGCTACACGCCGTGCCCTCGGCTTCATTCCGAGCATCGATGCCGGCAGCCGCATTGCCGACATCGGCTGCGGCACCGGCAGTTCGGCACTACTATTGGCCTCCGATACCGGAGCACACGTCACAGCCATCGACCTTTTTCCTCAGTTCCTGACACGACTATCCGAGCGTGCCAAAGCAGCCGGAGTGTACGAGCATATCACCACCGCAGCTGCATCCATGGACGCACTCGACTACGCCAAGGCGACTTTTGACTTGCTGTGGTGCGAGGGTGCTATCTACAATATCGGCTTTGAAAACGGGCTGCGATCTTGGCGCCCGATGCTCAAAGACGATGGTTACATCGCCGTCACCGACGCCACTTGGCTCACCAACAGCCGTCCGGCCGAAGTCGAAGCTTTCTGGCACGACGCTTACCCCGGCATCACCGATATGGCCGAAAATATGGCCGCAATACAACGCTGCGGATACACGCCCGTGGCAGCATTCGTATTGCCGGACCAATGCTGGACCACAAACTTTTACGAGCCACAACGGCAAGCGCAGAACATCTTCTTGTCCCGCCACGGAGACGACAAGACGGCGCAAGCACTTGTCGCTAACCAAAGGCACGAAGCCGAGATATTCAGCCGTTTCCATCAGTACTACGGCTATGTATTCTACATAGCACGTAAGAGCTGATCGCTCGTCCGCATCTCCACACCGCCGTACTCATCTTACGGCGGTGTACGACGCGCCTGTACGCACTGTGGTATAGGCGCGTATTTTTTTGCCGTGCCGAAAAATATGTAACGACATCCTCGATTTGGGTAATATTTTTCGTCACTTTTTAGCTAAATTTGCAGCATCGTTTGATTATCCTCGCCTTAGGGGAAGACGCTCCATGCCAGATAGCTCTACCGAAGCCACTCGTGCAAGCAAGCCCCTTGGCTATATACTATTACCTAACCAATCGCAAAATGCTACGCAAGATTAGAATCGCACTCGCATTAGTGTTTTTTGTGGCCGTGACGGCGCTGTTCCTCGACTTCACGGGAACCATTCACGCATGGCTCGGCTGGACCGCCAAAATCCAGTTTCTTCCGGCCGTGCTGGCGCTCAACATCGGCGTCATCGTCGGCCTGGTGGTCCTGACGCTGCTTGTCGGCAGGGTATACTGCTCGGTCATCTGTCCGCTGGGCGTGTTTCAAGACATTGTGTCGTGGTTGAGCGGACGACGACGCGGCAAGAAATTCCGCTTCGGCTATTCGCCCGAAAAAAAATGGCTACGCTACGGCGTCTTGGTCCTATTTGTGGCCGCTATCATCGCCGGCATAGGCTCAATAGTCGCGCTACTGGCTCCGTACAGTGCATTCGGACGCATCGTCTCCAACATCTTTGCGCCAGTGTATCAATGGGGCAATAATCTACTGGCCTATCTGGCCGAGCGTATGGACAGCTATGCCTTCTATGACACCGATGTTTGGATCAAGAGCTTACCGACCATGATCATCGCCGCCGTGACCCTCGTAGCTATCATCGTCCTGGCATGGCGCGGCGGACGCACATACTGCAACACCATCTGCCCCGTGGGCACCATTCTGAGCTTCTTCTCACGCTTTGCGCTGCTGCGCCCGACTATCGATGCCGACAAATGCAAAAGCTGCGGATTATGCTCGAAACGCTGCAAGGCTTCGTGTATAGACATCTCCCGCAAGCGCATAGACTACAGCCGCTGCGTGGCTTGTATGGACTGCATAAGCACCTGCCGCCAAGACGCCCTACACCTGCGCACATGCCTTAAAAGCAGCGCCGCATCTGACACCGTCTCCGAGGACGGACGCAGTGTCGAACCGGCACAAGTAGACGACGCTCGACGCATGTTCCTGACCGCCACCGCCGCAGTGGCCGGCGCCGTTGCCATCAGCGCTCAAAAGAAAAAAGTGGACGGCGGACTGGCCGTCATCGAAGACAAAGAAATTCCGCACCGAGACACGCCGCTGACGCCCGCCGGGTCACTCTCGGCATCCAATATGGCACAGCACTGCACCGCCTGCCAATTGTGCGTGTCCATATGTCCCAACGGCGTCCTGCGTCCCTCCTCCGGCATCGCCACGCTGATGCAGCCCGAAATGTCCTACGAACGCGGATACTGCCGAGCTGAGTGTACTCGCTGTAGCCAAGTATGCCCCACCGGAGCAATTCGGCCAATCACTCCGGCCGAAAAGTCATCAATACAAATCGGCCATGCCGTATGGATACGCAAAAACTGCGTACCGCTGACCGATGGCGTCTCTTGCGGCAATTGCGCACGTCACTGCCCGACAGGCGCCATACAGATGATACCCTCGGATAAATCCAACCCCGATTCGCCGCAAATACCGGCCATCAATACAGCCAAGTGTATCGGATGCGGCGCCTGCGAGAATCTGTGTCCGGCACGGCCTTTCAGCGCAATATACGTCGAGGGCAACGAGACACACCACGTCATCTGACAAAAGATAGGAAAGAACAGATAGTGAAAAGGGAAACAGAATAAATAGGGACAAACCATTATTCACGTCACCCCCATTATTCCCATATATTTCCACAAATACAGCACCCAACTATGTCCAAAGATATAAATCGTCGTGACTTTCTCAAAATCCTCGGAGGCAGCGCAGTAGCATCCTCCGCGCTAATGGCCGCATGCAAAAGCGGCAACAACGGCCAAGACTCCGGCACAGCCGGCACTCACGAGCCGCCCAAAGACAAAATGACCTACCGCGTCAACCCCAATAGCGGCGACCGAGTATCC
>CAKTOT010000037.1 GCA_934590135.1 uncultured Muribaculaceae bacterium | reverse complement strand
TTGCATCTTTACGGAACTTACACGATAGAGCACGGAACGTATAATTTCACGCTGCAAGATATTATAGTGAAGGACTTTACCATCAAAGAAGGCAGCTCGGTGGCATTTACGGGTGACCCCTATAACGCGCGTCTTGATATTAACGCCATTTATGGCGTCAATGCCAATCTGAGTGACCTTGACGAATCTTTCCTTCAGGACAAAGAGCTTAATCGCACTAATGTTCCCGTAAATGCCGTGATGAAAGTCTCCGGCGATATGCGGCAGCCCGATATAGCCTTTGACCTGGAATTCCCAACGCTGACCTCAGACGTTTATCGTAAGGTTCGTTCCATTGTCTCTACTGACGAGATGATGAATAGGCAGATTATTTACTTGCTGGCACTCAACAGGTTTTATACTCCGGAGTATATGTCTACCACCAAAGGAAGCGACTTGTTCTCGGTGGCGTCTTCGACCATATCGAGCCAACTTAGCAGTATGCTCGGCAAACTAAGTGACAATTGGACCATTGCGCCTAATCTGCGTAGTGACCGAGGCGACTTCTCGGACGTGGAATTTGATGTGGCATTAAGCAGTACTCTACTTAATAATCGTTTGCGTCTTAACGGCAACTTCGGGTATCGAGACAAATCGTTGAATACAAACCAGTTTATAGGCGATTTTGATATAGAATATCTTCTGACCCCCAGCGGTGTTTGGCGCTTAAAAGCATACAATCGCTACAACGATCAGAACTACTATTTGCGTACGGCTCAGACCACGCAGGGCGTCGGCATAATGTATAGGCGAGACTTTGACCGAATGTTCAACTTCCTACGCCGTCGTCCAAAACAACAACAGCTGACAGATAGCGTCGAGGCCACGAGTCCCGAGCCCGTTGCTTCGAACCATACGGATTCGGTTTCGACAAAATAGAGAGATTGAGCTGAGTGCCGATGCTTTGATATGGACATTAATCTTTGTAGCGATGATCTATGGTCGAGGTGAGCATGACGTGAATCGGAAGCATAGACACGTGAGATTACAGGTATTAGTATATGTAATGAGGCGACCCGTTTAGGAGTCGCCTCATTGCTTATGTGTCTTCGTTTGGCAATTACGTTATATCGTAATAAAAAATGTCTCGAGCCACAGCATGACTATACCGGCAAGGTATCCGAGGAAAGCCATCCATGTGATACGCTTTAGATACCAAATGAAAGGAATCTTTTCGATGCTCATTGCAACGACACCGGCTGCACTGCCGATGATAAGGAGCGAGCCGCCTACGCCGGCACAGAAGGTGAGCAAGTGCCAGAACAGACCGTCCGAAACAAATACCTGTGCCCATGCCGGATCGGCAGCAGCTTGTATGGCGGTATCACTGACAACCGGATACATATTCATACATGCAGCTACTAAGGGGACGTTGTCAATTACGGAGGACAATACGCCTATAATGCCGTTGATGATATAAGCTTCGTGGAATGTTGTGTCAAGCCATTGCGATACCTCTCGAAGTATTCCGGCTTGTTGTAGCGCCTGGACGGCCAGTAAGATGCCGAGGAAGAAGAGAATAGTGCTCATATCAATGTTGCGAACCACTTGAGATATACGGCCTTCCATCTTTTTGTCCAGTTTGTAGCGGTATACAACTATTTCGGTGATAAGCCAGAGTACGCTCAGAGACATCAATATGCCCATGTATGGCGGTAGGTGTGTGATAGCCTTGAATATGGGCACAAACAGCAGTCCGGCAACGCCGCAACCGAGAATGAAATGCGACAGGCGAGGGTGGTGCTCGCTAAGCACATATCCGGTGCGTGTATCTTGTGAGTTGAGCGGTTCCAAGGGACCTTTGCCGATTGTTCGCGATGCTAAAAGTACCGGAACGACTACCGATGCCAGTGACGGTATTAAGAGGTTGGCTATAAGGTCTACGGAGCTTACACAGTTCTTCATCCAAAGCATTATGGTGGTAATGTCGCCTATGGGTGACCATACTCCGCCGCTGTTGGCGGCAATGACGATTACTGCGGCAAAAGTCCAGCGCTCCTTTTGGTCTGCAATCATTCGGCGCAGCATCATCACCATAATGATAGTCGTGGTCATATTGTCCAGAAGCGCCGATACAAAGAAGGCGACAAAGGCCATTACCCATAGTAGCCCGCGTTTGCTTCGGGCCGAAATGTGACTTACCAGGTAATTGAATCCGCCGTAACGGTCTATGAGTTCGACAATTGTCATGGCACCTATGAGGAATACGACAATTTCGCAGGTGTCGCCCAATGCTCTTGTCAAGTCGGAAGCCATATTGGGATCATGGCCTATGAGTGCATAGACTGTCCATAATAGTGCACACAGAAGTAGGGCGAATGTCGCTTTGTTGATTTTGAGAACGTGCTCCAGTGCTATTCCGAGGTATCCCAGAACAAATAGCGCTATCATGGCAGTAATCATAATGCTTTGAAGTTGGGGTGTTAGAAGGGTGTGTAAGATTGTTTTCTGAAAAAACCGACAGTGTGCGTATGCTCACAACGGAATTTTGCCACAAAATTAGGAAAAATTTCCGTAATTAGGGGGCGCCATCGGTCCTTTTAATAAGAATTAGTAAAAACATGTTTTTTGCGTTAAAATAAGAACTTTTTTTTGGGGGGCAGGATGACAATTGCATTGGAGGGCTTTGGGAAAATGGCTTTGGACAAACGCCGGAGTCTCTCGGTGATTTTAGGACTAAAAAAGGAGAGCTTATCGTCAAGTTCGGCGTTAACAACCCTTTATTTGCAAGCGCGAAATGCTTTGTTTTAGTTAAATAGAGTTAAGCGGCTATATTTTTAAGCATAAATATTTGGAGGGAATAATGGTTGATTGTACCTTTGTACAGTTTTTCATGGTATTAGATTTAAGGTAAGAAGATTACGCGTCGTGATGACGGGTAATTTTTTTTATGCCTATACGAACCGATGTCGTATGCAAGGCTTGTATGTCTTTCGGTTGCCCGTCACAAAAGACAAATGCTTTTGCGCATTACGAACCGACGCGTAAGGTGCGAGAGGTATGGTCGTTAGATTATTTCTCTGTAAGAATAGTTTTTGCCGAGAAGTTCGGCGATGTATTGCGTTTAGTCGCTTTCAAAAAAATGTGCTACCTTTGCTCCGATTTTAGTAGGTGCATTATTTTGTATATGCATTTTACTGCATAATATGTACAAATGAGAAAAGTAATTACAAATAAGGGAAAGGCTTCGGATGCGTTCGATATGGATGCCAAACCTCGCAAATTATGGAATACGAATTACATTAAGTTGATGTGTTCCAACTTCTTGCTGTTTTTTGCCTTTTTTCTTCTGACGCCTCTTTTGCCGATATATCTTTCGGATATGTTTCATGCGGACAAAGATACTATCGGCGTAGTGTTATCCGGTTATGTCATTGCGGCATTGATTGTGCGCCCGTTCAGCGGTTTTATTGTAGATACTTTTGACCGCAAACGAGTCTTGGTGATATGCTTTTTCTTTTTCTTTGTATGTTTTGCCGGATATATAGCGGCAGGGACGTTGTTGATGTTTGCCATTGTACGCACGCTACATGGCTTGCCTTTCGGGGCAACTACGGTGGCCAATAGTACTGCGGCTATAGATGTCTTGCCGTCCGAGCGCCGCAACGAGGGCATAGGTTACTATGGATTGAGCAACAATCTGGCTATGGCCATTGCGCCATCTGCCGGAGTGTATTTGTATGATGTTTCCGGCGATTTTGCGTTGTTGTTTTGGATAGCGCTTTTTGCGGCAATGCTTGGCATGTTGTGTACAATGACGCTGAAGATGCCGCAGCGTCCTCCTGTGCCGGGCAAACGGCATCTCAGCCTCGATCATTTTTTCTTGACGCGAGCTTGGATGATGGCGGTCAATATCTGCTTCTTTGCAATATGTTGGGGGATATTAAGCAGTTATGTGGCGATATATGCTAAAGAAAGGCTTGGCATCACAGGCGGAACCGGCGTGTTTTTTGCTCTTTTGGCAGCGGGCCTTTTTGTGTCACGTTTGTGGGGTTCGCGTTCGTTGCGTCAGGGGCGTATAACGGCCAATTGTGTCTTTGGCGTGCTTGTATCTACGGTAGGATACACGCTGTTTGCGCTTAGCCCCGGGCAATGGGCATATTATGTATCGGCATTGCTTATCGGACTTGGCAATGGTCGAATGTATCCGGCATTCCTGAATATGTTTATTAAGGTTGCCAGACATGACCAGCGTGGTACGGCCAATTCTTCCATACTCATATCATGGGATGTGGGCGTCGGTGTAGGAATGCTTGCCGGCGGCGTCTTGGCCGAATATGCGGGTTATGCAGCTGCTTTTTGGGCGGCCGCTGCGGTGCAGGCCGGGGGTGCGGCAATGTTCATATTGCGTACACGCGGATTCTTCCTACGCCGTCGGTTGTACCAAGACTGCGTGTAATCAGGTCTTTTGGCGTGTAATATCCACCACGAAATATATGTCTTGCACTATATTACGGCGGCATAGTGACAGCGCTATATGGTCTTGTCAACAATCACTACACAGCAGTAAAAGTGTATAAGACAAATGTTTGAGGTGAGGGGTGAAGCTTCTCACTTCTTTGCCTTGGAGAAAGCGTTGCGGACTATGGTTTCGGGACGTGTTGTCGTGGTTGTGTCTTGTGGCGCGGCTTGCTGTCTTACGTTTTGGACGGGCGCCATTGGTGTATGTATGCGCTCGGGCGCTTGTGGCTCGGGATGTTGCGCTCGTGTCGCGCCCGATTGGGCCCTTTGACCGTGTTCGGGTCGGTTATTGACGCGTTGGGTCACAGATGGCTGTGACGCCGGACTTTTCTCTTCGATGTCCTCGGATGGTTGTACTGTTTGAGGCTGAGACTCTTTTTCGGGAATAGGGTTAGCGCCGGCCAATTGAGGGACACGTCCTGCTCCTTTGTAGTAGGTGATAAAATATTGCGAGGCGAGATCGTCTTCGACTACTCCTCGGCTGGACGAAGCGTGTATCATGCGCCCTTCGCCGATATACATACCCACGTGCGACACTCGGCCGCCGCTGCGTCTACTCGAAAAAAACACCAAGTCGCCTACTGCAAGGTATTCGCGATCGATAGGGTGGCAGTATGCCTGCTGGTCTCGTGAACTGCGTGGCAGGGATATGCCGGCACATTCGCGGAATACTTCCATAAGAAAACCCGAGCAATCGGCGCCTTTGCGCGAGTGTCCGCCGTAGACATAAGGAGTTCCAATCCACTTGCGAGCTTCGGACACCAGAGCCTTGCCCATCCGTGATGTTGCGGCCGGTGTGTCCGGCTTATGCTTCTTGCCCTCAGGCTTGGCCGCCGGACGCGAGCCGATTTCTTGTGCCGTGCTCCCTTTGGATGAATGACAGGCCGGCAATGCACACATGGTCAGAGACAATGCTGCAATGATGAGTATGCGTACGATTTTATGTTTTATGCAGGCGGATTGGCGCATCTTGTGGCTTATTCTTGTTTGTGTCCGCTAAGTTCTGAAAAAAAATCCATTACGCCAAATGCTTTGTCCAATTCGGGCATTTTTGCGGATATATTGGCTATTCATTGTTGTCTCCATTCGAGTACGGTAATCCTTGACAATAGTTAGGGCCGGAAATAGTTCGTCTCTTTCCGGCCCTTTGTATAGGATAGATATTTCGGCTCAACGTTATTGTCTGACGATGTATGTCAAAGCTAATCCTTATGCGTGTCCATCAGGTAGTCTGCGATCTGTTCTTTGATTTCGCGGGCATAGCCGGGCCTGATTTGCGGTATGGCAAGCAGTTTCTCGATGCGCTGCATAGTCTCTTTGAATAGGCCGGCGTCATTGGCGCGAGCCAACGCGGCTACGATGAGTTTGCCGCCGTTTTTGTGCAGGGTGTCAGTCATATAGTAGGCGCGTTCCAGAATTAGGATTATACTGGCAACGTGGAGTGTAAGGTCAATGACTGCAGACGCGGATACACCGAAGGATGCAAAGTCTTTGATGCATGCGTTGAGATACGAGACACGTGCACAAAGCTTTCGGCGCTTGACGCGGTACGCTTCCTTTTCGATGATTTTGACGTACTTCTTGTACAATTCCTTTTCATCGGGATTGAGGAAGAATTCGAAGTACTCTTTGGCTTGTGGACGTGCCGAATATAGGTCAAGGATTAGTGTCACAAGTTGTTCTTGTGACATTTTGACCAATTCTTTACGAAGGGCTGTTTTTGACATTTCGTGCCAGGGTGTTGGCTGATGCAGATAGTTGCGTTATTTGGCGGGCTTGAGCCAGCGGTCAAACCAGCGGAAGAATAAGCGCTGCCACATCACGGCGTTCTGCGGCTTAAGAATCCAGTGATTTTCGTCCGGGAAGATTACCATTTCGGCAGGTATGCCGCGCATCTTGGCTGCATTGAAGGCTGCCATACCCTGTGATGCAAGGATGCGGTAGTCTTTTTCGCCATGGCTAATCATTATGGGAGTATCCCAACGGTCTACAAAATGGTGTGGTGAGGTTGCGAAAGTGCGCTGTGCTGCAGCGTTGTCTTTGTCCCAGAAAGCTCCGCCCATATCCCAGTTGGCAAACCACATTTCTTCTGTTTCAAGGTATTGAGCCTCGGTATTGAAGATGCCTGCGTGAGCCCATAGGGCGGCGAAGCGCTTGTCGTGATTGCCTGCAAGCCAGTATATGGAGAATCCGCCGTAGCTTGCGCCGGTGGCGCCTATGCGAGTCGGGTCTATGGCCGGTTCGTTGGCTTTCATATAATCAACGGCGCTGAGGTAGTCGCGCATATTCTGTCCGGGATAGTCTTTGGAAATCTGTTCTTCCCACTCGGTGCCGAATCCGGGGACGCCGCGGCGGTTGGGGGCAATCATTATGTACCCGTTGGAGGCCATCAGCGCGAAGTTCCAACGATAGCTCCAGAATTGGCTGACGGCACTTTGCGGACCGCCTTGGCAGTAAAGTATTGCCGGATATTTTTGTGTGGCATCGAATTTGGGCGGATATATGACCCAGGTGAGCATTTCTTTGCCATCGGTGGTGGGTACCTTCTTGGCTTCGACTGTGGGCATTGTGAGCTGTGCAAAGATATCGCCGTTGATGTCTGTCAATGCGAGGTCTTCTTTTACGCCTTTCTTGGCTTTGGGGCCTATGCGGTAGATTTCGTTGGGGCGGAGCATGGAGTGACGCATTGTAACAACGGTTTTGCGGTCTACCGGTGCGAGTGTGGTGTAGTCGTATAGACCTTCGGCAACGGTGGTCACCTTGTGCGTGGCTACTTCCATATTAAATATGGGCGCTACTCCTTGGTGGTAGGCTATAAACCAGATGTTTTTGCCATCGGGATTCCATGCAAATTCTTCGATGGTATAGTCCCAGTCGGCGGTGAGATCGGTTTTCCGGCCGGTGGCATTGTCGCGTATGAACAGGCGGTTTTTGTCGGCCTCGTATCCGTCGCGCTCCATGGACAGCCATGCCATATAGCGGCCGTCGGGCGAGAATGCGGGGTTGGTGTCATAGCCCATCATTCCCTCGGTGAGGTTGGTGGTGGTGCCGGATGTCAGGTCGTAGGCGTAAAGGTCGCTATTGGTGGACACGGCATATTCCAGCCCTGTCTTTTTGCGCGAGGTGTATACGAGCGTTTTGCTGTCCGGGCTCCATGCGAAGGACTCTACGCCGCCAAAGGGACGCATAGGTGCTTCGTAGGGCTCGCCTTCCATAATGTCTTTGAGGTCTGTAACGGCCTTGCCGTCAAATGTGCCGACAAAGGGGTGAGGTATTTCTGTAACCCAAGTATCCCAGTGCTTGTACATAAGGTCGTCGATGACGCGTCCGGTGGCTTTGGGTAGGTCCGGGTAGATATCGGCGGCTGTGCGGTTGTACTTGACAGTGCCGATAAGGACAACCTTGGACTGATCCGGTGAGAATAGGAAGCCCTCAATGCCGCCATCGACATTGGTGGCGGCGTGGCGTTCCGTACCATCGGCATTCATTATCCACAGTTGTGGCGTTGAGTCTTTCTCGGCATATACAAAGGCAATGCGTGCGCCGTTGTCGATCCATACGGCCGAGTTTTCGCTTTTTGCTGTCTTGGTGATGCGCGTCATGCCTGTGCCGTCAATGTTCATGACGTAGAGGTCGCGGTTGGACTTGTTTTGAGGTACGCTTTCGTAGCTTACGCCGAAGAGCACGCGTTTGCCGTCAGGTGATACGCGAGGCTCGGAAACGCGTCCGAGTGCTTCGAGGGCATCAATGTCGAATATGCCTGTGGCGCTTTTGAAGTTCGGGCGGTCGATGATGTCCGCTTCTTCGGCCAATGCGGCTGTGGGCGTCATTGCGTTGAGCATAAGTGCTGTTGCGCTCATAATTAGTGCTTTGTGCATAACGTTACTTATTTATGTGGTTTGTGTTTGAAGTTCTTTGAATTGGTCTTGTGTATGTCCGGCGATGCCGGCTTGCGCTTTTGTACGGGGTGTCCTGCGCCTTGGCCGTATACGTTGCGGTTGTTTCCGCCGGAGGGCCCGTAAGGGCGGTATGCCGGGAATAGCTTGCCTACGAGGTCTTGGCGGTGCAGTCGGCGTAGCGAGGCAATAATGGTATCGCGGCGTGTACGGTCGTACCAGAAGAAGTATTGCCTTTGGGCTTCCTTATCGTGCGCGTCTGTGGCGCAGAACACTTTTTCGCCCGTATACGGATGTATGCCCGAGTAGTATATTTCCGTAGCCAGCGTCATCGGGGTGGGGGTGAAGTCTTGCACCTGCTCAAGATGCAGGTCCAAGTCTTTGGTGCGCGCTGCCAGAATGGCCATATCCTCTTCGTGACATCCGGGATGACTTGAAATGAAGTAGGGTATCAGTTGCTGGCGCATACCGCAGCGGCGATTTACGTCGTCAAAAATTTCCTTGAAGTCGTAAAACAGGTCAAAAGAGGGTTTGCGCATGACTTCGAGGACGCGGTCTTCGGTATGCTCGGGAGCGACTTTGAGACGGCCGGAGACGTGATGTTCGATGAGTTCGCGGTTGTATCGGAGGTTGATGGCATCGATATGCGCATCACCGGTGTGATGCATTGACAGGTCGTAACGGACGCCGCTCCCTACAAAGGATTTCTTTATACTCTTGAGGGAATCTACCTTATGATATATGTCGAGGAGTGCCGAGTGGTCGGTGTTGAGATTGGGACATACACGAGGATGCAGGCACGAAGGACGTAGGCATTTAGCGCAGATGTCGGTGTCGCGTCCGTGCATGCCGTACATGTTGGCACTCGGTCCGCCGAGGTCGCTGATATATCCCTTAAAATCGGGCATTTGGGTGACGGCTTTGACTTCGCGCATAATTGATTCGGGCGAGCGTGATGCTATGAATTTGCCTTGATGTGCCGAGATGGTGCAGAAGGCGCAGCCACCGAAGCACCCGCGGTGCATATTGACAGAATGTCGAATCATTTCGTAGGCCGGGATGCGTTTGCCGCGATAACGGGGGTGAGGCATGCGCGTGTAAGGCAGATCGAACGATGCATCTATCTCGCCGGTATTCATGGCCGGGTACATCGGGTTGACCTTGACGCCGCTGTCGCCGTACTGCTGCCATAGGGTTGCGCCTCCGTTGCGGCGGTTGCTTTGCTGCTCGATATGCTTGAAATTGAGGCTTTGACAGCGACGGTCGCGCAGACATTGCTCCCACGAGTTGAGGATAATGTTGTCCTCGTCAGCCGCCGGGATGTCTGTGGCACGGACGCGTACCACCGTCTGCCGAATGTCTGTGATTTCGCCTATCGGCGTACCGGCATCGAGGGCTTGTGCAATGGCTGTGATGGTGCGCTCACCCATTCCATATACCAGAATATCGGCTTTGCTGTCAGGCAATATGGAGGGACGCAGGCGGTCCTGCCAGTAGTCGTAGTGTGACAGTCGTCGAAGCGATGCTTCGATGCCTCCCACCACGACAGGTACATCCGGGAAAAGTTTTTTTAGTATCTCCGAATATACGATGGTGGGGTAGTCGGGCCGTGCGCCGTGACGTCCCCCGGGTGTGTATGCGTCATCAGACCGGCGTCGTCGAGCGGCTGTGTAGTGGTTGACCATAGAGTCCATGGCGCCGGCACTGACGCCGAAGAATAGACGCGGCGCGCCCAATTTGCGAAAATCACGCAGGTCGTCTTGCCAGTTTGGCTGCGGCACTATTGCCACGCGGTATCCGGCCGCTTGAAGTGTTCGGCCGATTACGGCGGCGCCGAAGGATGGATGGTCGATATATGCATCGCCGCTGAAGAGTATGACGTCCGTGCGGTCCCAGTCGAGCGCTTCGATTTCTTTGACGGTGGTTGGTAGCCACAACCGCTTGTCCATCTTGCCCAAGGCCAATTCGTCTGCGTATTCCATAAGTCAAATGCTATTTGTCCGTATGGTTTATGGCGGGCTTGTCGGAGAGCCGTTGTATGCGGTCTTCGATTTTAAGAACAATGTCGCGCAGACGTGCGGCTTCCATAAACTGCATATCCTTGGCGGCCTTGAGCATATCGCGGCGCAGAGCCGTGGCTTGGCGTTGCAATTCCTCGGCGTTCATGTATGCCATAACGGGGTCGGCTGCGATGTCGGTCTGTGGCGTGTACTCGCTCATATATGGTATTGGCTTTGCTGCCTGAGTCTTAGGTTGTTGGCCTTGGCGCGATGCGCGTTTGGTTGTCAGAGTCGCCACTTCATCGGGGTCTTCGTGTCCGATAATGGCGTTGCGGGCTTTGATGATGGCCTTAGGCGTGATGCCGTGCTCGGCATTGTATGCCAGCTGGATCTCGCGACGTCGGTGTGTCTCGTCAATGGTGCGCTGCATTGACTCGGTGATATGGTCGGCGTACATGATGACACGTCCGTTGAGATTTCGCGCGGCGCGTCCTACGGTTTGCGTCAGTGATCGATGGCTGCGCAGAAATCCCTCCTTATCTGCATCGAGGATGGCCACAAGTGATACCTCGGGCAGGTCAAGACCTTCGCGGAGTAGATTGACGCCGATAAGTACGTCATAGACGCCGGCACGTAGATCGTCCAGGATCTTGATGCGGTCCATTGTCTCGACATCGCTGTGTATGTATGCGGTCTTGATGTCGAGTTTGGATAGGTAATCGTTCAGCTCCTCGGCCATGCGCTTGGTCAGTGTTGTCACCAGTGTGCGCTCGCCGCGCTCCACTTGGCGGCGTATTTCTTCGAGTAGGTGGTCGATTTGGTGCGTGGACGGGACAACGGAGATTTCGGGATCAAGCAGCCCGGTGGGACGTATCACCTGTTCGACGATGACGCCCTCGCTGCGTGCCAGTTCGTAGTCGGCGGGTGTGGCCGATACATACAGTGTCTGATGTGTCAGTGCCTCGAATTCCTCGAATTTGAGCGGACGGTTGTCCAACGCCGCAGGCAGGCGGAAGCCGTATTGCACGAGGTTCATCTTGCGCGAGAGGTCGCCGCCATACATAGCACGTACCTGTGGAATTGTGACGTGGCTTTCGTCAATGATTGTCAGGAAGTCTTTGGGCAGATAGTCGAGTAGGCAGAAAGGTCGCGCACCGGGTTGTCGCCCATCGAAGTAGCGACTATAGTTCTCGATTCCCGAGCAGTAACCCAGCTCCTGAATCATCTCAACATCGTAAGTTACGCGTTCGCGCAGTCGTGCGGCTTCCAGCGGCTTGCCTTCGCGATTGAATTCGTCGATTTGTTGTCCGAGGTCGAGCTGAATTTGTGCGATTGCGGCAGCCTGCCGCTCCGGGGTGGTTACAAACAGGTTGGCCGGATAGATATTGAAGCTGTCGTGATTGCCCATATTCACGCCGTCTTCGGGATGTATGGATGAAATAGATTCGATTTCATCGCCCCAGAAGACAATGCGTACTACAATATCTTCGTAGGCCAGACGCACGTCCACCGTATCGCCGCGCACGCGGAAGGTGCCGCGAGCCAAGTCGGTCTCGTTGCGGCTGTACAGCGCCGCCACCAAGCGTCGTAGCAGGTCGTTGCGCGTGATGTGCATACCCACCGACACCTTCAATGCCGTGGCGTGGAAATCCTCGGGATTGCCCATGCCGTAGAGGCACGACACCGATGATACAATGACTACATCGCGGCGCCCGGACATTAGGGCCGACACCGTGGACAGGCGCAGACGGTCAATTTCCTCATTGACCATCAAGTCTTTCTCAATATACTTGTCCGCCGAAGGAATGTACGCCTCCGGCTGGTAGTAGTCATAGTAAGATATGAAATACTGCACCGAGTTGTCCGGGAAGAACCCCTTCATCTCGCTATACAACTGAGCCGCCAAGGTCTTGTTGTGGCTCAGTATGAGGGTAGGGCGCTGCACCTGCTCAATGACATTGGCCATAGTGAAGGTCTTGCCCGAGCCGGTGACGCCGAGCAGCACCTGAGCAGGGACACCTTCGCGCACCCCCGCCACCAGTTGCTCGATAGCCTGTGGCTGGTCGCCCGTCGGCTTATATGCTGATTTTAGCTTGAATTCCATTGTCGTAACTCGCTAAGTCCGATAGGCAGCCGAGGAACCCCCTTCCCGAGCCCTCCCGTCTCTGCCCATCATACAAAGTTACGACTTCGCCGCGAGATACGCAATACCCGAGTTAAGTGCGTTGAATAAAAAGGGCTACGCCTTAATAGACGTAGCCCATAATAGCTTATACAAGAGTCGCAACGTTATTGATTATGGAAAACGATTTTAACTTTTTGAGTTTTGCGATTATCTCTTATGTATGCTATAAATGAAGTTTTATATTTTAATAATCCACTATACTGATGATTTATGCCTAAATCCTTTAACACGATTTTTACTAAAAGACGTCCGCAAGGAGCTTTCATGTATTCACTAAAGGTGTCTTCACGAAAAGCGTCATTATTACGGGTCATAAGGATTTGGTATTTTCTTTTTTTATCATCCCATGATTTAAAAATAGAAATACCACCCTTAATGCAGATAATCGAAATTATGCCTTGTGCTATAGTATACAGAATGCTATAATTCCATAGCGGTAAAGCCGAAGTACCTATGCCAATTAGAATAAGTAAAAAGGCATAAGTATTTAGGTATAAGTATCGTTGAAAAGTGGATATTGTACCCTTCATTTATTTCTGTGCGTACCTAATTGCGTTATAGAAGGCGTCAAGCACTTTCTTCGCAGCAGCTTCATCTGCGCCCTTAAGCATCATTGATGTGCTTTGGGTCCACGACTCATAATAGAAGTGGTAGGCGGGGCAGCAACAACCGAGGAATGTACCTTCTTTTGTGTAGCCTGCTTCTTTGACGCTTGAAGGCAGTACGTACTTTACTTCTTTGTTTGTCGTAAATACCCAGCATGCTTTTGCATCCTTCACTTCGATGACACGACGATCGGTGATGACCAAATAGCCGTGTAGGCGGATGCCAAGAACGAAGTACACAAGTTTAAGGATTGCACCGAAAAAGCGTGCGATAGGGTTAGATGAAGAAGCCCATAATTCGGCCTCCAGCTCCATTACCAGGTTCTCGCCTTCGTCGAGAACAATTCCTGAATTTAGGTATGGCATAGTGTGTTGATTGGATTATTCCATAGACGCCTTATAGGATTGTTGATGATTTAATTATCCGTATGGAATCGATGTAGGCGTCCGCAATATCAATGATAATACGACATCGAATTCCGATATAAGTTTTTGTATTGGCGAGGCTATTTGGCCGAATCCAATGAGATTATTTCTTGTTTATTTCGTTTTGGTAGTAGTCAAGTTGTTTTTGGAACTCGGTATCGCCACGCATGCTGCGACCCTTCATGATTATTTGGTCAAACTTCGAGCGCCAAGCGTCAGCTCGTTTATTCCAAAAGATAACCTCTGGGTTGAATATGTATGAGAAGACGGCTGCGATAATACCGAAGACGACGAAGAATGAGAAGCCGTTTGATACTGCGGCGCTACTGAAACCGTCGGATATCATAACTATCAGTGCGACAATAAAACATACGCCTAAAAGAATGATTAGGCGGTTTAGGAATGTTCCAAAGAATCCTCCTTTGTATCTTGCATTGACGCAGGAGAGAGATAAGAATTCTACGATGTCTTCCTTTGTGTTCGGTACAGGACAGAGGGTGATGGCATCTACGATTTCTTTTGTCTTTTCTGCTTCGCGACGTCTGCGGGCCCAAACTCCGCTGTCAACACTGATACCGCGAGAGTATTTAGAGTTGATTTCATCTATTTTGTTGAATAGGAGGGTTGCGGAAGATGACGTGCTTTTTTCGGTCGGGACTTCGTATCCACATTCGCATTTAAGTGTCATCGGCGGAATTTGTTTGCCACAGTTGGGGCAGATACGTCCGAGAGCCTCTTTACGTTCTTGATCACGTTTTTCACGACGCGCATCAGCTTCTTTGTTGAGTTCGCGTTGACGGCGTTGCAGTATAGAGTTGATATATATCTCCAACTCTGCGATATCGACACCCTCTGCAGTGGCTCGTTTGACGAGTGCTGCTTTTTCATTTTCTTCCAAGACGCCGTCTTCAAGTGTTGCTTGAATCAGGTCTTCTAATTCTTTTGAAAACATATTATAGTACAATTTAATGGGTTAAACACTTTTGATGTTCTGTATCTTATATAAGATGGCCAAGTATATGATGACTATGATGCCATTGATTATTGCGTATAGGGGCATAGCAACACTCGTTAGTGAAAAGCAGATATTGCTTATCGCTAAAACAAAGAAGAATAGCGTTGCGAGTACTCTTGCGTTTGTGCCGATTCGAGCTGATTGGTATTTTAGCCCCATCAACGGAATGAGTGTACAAGCAAAGCATACAAAACTTCCGATTAAGGCTATAATAGCATTTGGATCCGGCTCTGCAATGTAGTACACGAGATATCCGAACAATGCGGATAATAGGACACTTATAAGTGTCATGAATGGATTGGCTTTCATTTTAGTATTTTAGTTTGGTAGTGGAGGAGGGGTGAGAGCTATGATTCTGAGTAGTTGCGGTATCTTTTCGATGTGTTCCCATCCGGGAAGGCCGGGCATCCATGCAAGAGTTTTGTTGTTGATACTCTTGGTCGTTACGAGCTTTGAAAACTCGTTTTCGGATAGCGGCCCGGTTGCTGTACCATCGATATCGACATATATTGTCGGGAATTGGCGAGCTTGTATGCTGTCGATACTACCGGGAATATACATCTGTTTTATCGACTTGTTCATCATTTCGACCATTTGTGTTGCCATAGTCATACCGAGGCCAAATTCAACTAATCGGTCAATAGAGAAGAAACTATTATTGTCCATAGCTATGCTTGTTTAGATGGTTGGTGGTGTAGGCGGTGCAGGTGGCATTCCGGGGACTGGGGGCGGTGTTTGCACTGCGAATAAAGATGCAAGTTCGGGAACGTTGCCGGCTTCGGCCCATTGTGGCATACCGTTTTTCCAAACAAGAGTTTGACGCGTGATTTGCCCGCTTTGAGCCATCTGTTGAAGTTGAGCCGTATTGAACGGACCGGATTGCTGTCCGTTGACAGCAATATAATATGCTGAATTAGGTATTGGCGGAGGTGTATTCATTGCATTTTGCATTTGTTGCCCCATACCATTCATCATACCTGCCATTTGAGAGCCCATAGCGCCCCCCATCATCATACCTGTCATCATTCCGGCCGGATTCATTCCTCCGTTGCCGCCGCCGACATTACCCATTTGGCCAAGGCTTCCTGCGGCAGTTTTCAGTACGCTTGTCTGCTGGTCAAGCGCATGTGCTCCCATAAAGTTGGATTCGGTTTGTAGCCTTTGGGCACGTTGGGCTTCTTCTCGCTGAATCCGCATTGTATCCTCCATATTCGAAAGGCTGATGCGTTGGGTCTCTTGCAGGTTCTTTATGCCAAGGTCTGTTTGTGCTTGGATCACTTTGGCTGTCTGTCCGCCGGTAAGGCTCTTCATCTCAATATAAGCATCGGAGTCTTTGTCGATGTTGATGCTTCCAATGTCGATGTGCTTCATTTTAACACCGAATTCGTCCAGACGGTCTTTAAGCCGGGTTTCGAGCAACTCGCTTATCTCGTCTATTTTACGTTCCATTTGGACGGCCGGCATTCCAAGGTCAGATGGTACATTGGTGATGATGCCTTTGATCTTACGAGTCATAGCATCAGATATTTGTTTTTTGAAGGCGTCCAAGTCGAAGTTTATCAGTCTGTTCAATTTAATAAACGCGCGGTAGTCTTCGAGATAGAATGTTAATGTGCCTTGCACACTGACAGGTATGGGGTGATCCGGCAGTCGTGGATCAGTTACATCAAAGTAGGGTATTGAGAACCGTACTTGATTATTGCCTTGAAGATTGATGAAGTATATTTCGGCTTGAAATGGTGATTCGCCACCGAAAGCAAGGCCGACAATACTTGAAAGGACAGGAAAGTTCGCCGTTTTGATGGTGTCATCATACGGCCCTACGATAAAGTCTTGAAGTGTGCCGTCTTTTTGTTTGTACACAAAGACAGCCAATTCGCCGTCTTTTACTCGTAGACTGCTGCCATATCGTATAGCATTTTCACGACTGGTCGAATTAACATCTTGGCCGAGAGGCCTCCATTTCCATACGAGGTATTCCTCCTCGTCACAGCGGATGACATTCATCATTCCGCCGGATTTTCCTTTGCCGAATAATCCCATTGAAGATAGTTGTTTAATGAATAATTGCTTTTTTGCGTAGTTTTATAAGACGCAATTTTACGTCTTTTCTTATCTTGTTTATGCTTTGATGACTGGTTTTGCGGTTGTTTTTCCTAATATTTAGTGGATACCAATGTCGTTCGAATTCTGCCATTTCGAAATCCTCCGCTTCAGCCTCGGTTGCGGTATACATCCATTCAACATAACAGTATTTGTCAATAAATGCATCTACAACGTATTGGGCGATGCCGTCTTCAATTATTCCGGCTGCTGTCTCATGCCTACATTCGGTTAATAATGAGCACAATGTGACACGTAATGTGGATAATGCGGCACTCTGCTGATGTTGACAGATATGCCAGTTTAGGCTTGCATCTAAACTCGGGCTTACCCCAATATATAGAGCAAGATATGCGTTCCCATCAATGTCATCTTGTAGAACATCATTATTCAGCGTAATTCCAAAACAGCCACTTAAAAGTTCATCGGCGATGTCTTTGCGAAACCACCAACGATAGACGCCCGGCTTACGCCTCGTTTGTAGCTCCGCTCGAAGTCTTTTTACCGATTCTAAATGCTGCATAAGCTGTTACTTATTTGCCAAACAAAGGAAGTCTAATGTCTCTTGAATCACACGCTGGTTATATAATCCAACATTATGCTTTTGATTCTTTAATCATGTCCATAAAGCGCTGGAGGGTGGTCACATACAGTTCGTTGTCGTATGGGCTGGCGTGGCGTTCAAGCGAGTCGACATATTCGTGGAACTGGTAGTCGCTATTGTTTTTGTACTCTTCTGTTGTTTTTAGGTACGCGTATAACTGGCCGTAGTGTATCTTGGTATATTCCTCGCTGCGCGTATAATGCGAGAGGTCGACGTTGTTGTAATCCGGCGTCAGTACAAAGAACTGCGGATTGGGGAAACGGCGCCTAAGGTCTTCGATGGTGGCTTTGTCCGATTTCAAGTCTGTATAGCTGATGTCAGCCTTATCCAGCAGGCGATAGTACTTCTCAAGCTGTGACTTGTTGGGATCGTGCTTGTCAAGGCCATTAATGCCCGACTTTATTTTATTCTCAATCACGATAGACTTTTCGCCGTTGGTGAAAAGGAGGTCGATATTGAACAGTTCGCGCTTGATATCGAAGCGTTCGCTTATAGGGAAGTCAACACCCAGTTCGTGCATAAAGCCGGTGAATAGGTGCGGGTATCGCTCGAAAAAGTATGCGATAGCGTTTGAATATGCCAATTCGCTGTATGCGATACCGCAGATGTCAAACATCGTTTCAGTGGCCGTATGCTCAAGTTCGGCCTTCGACTCGGCAACTGTCCCTACGCCTTCGTCCCAAAGGTCGACATTATTTATGAGTGATGACAGAACGCTGTACGCGTCGGCGGCAGTACCGCGGTTGGCTATGTACTGCTTCAGTGATGCTTTGGCTGCATTCAGCCCCGTAAGTTTGACCAGCAGGTTGTTGCCAATCAAGCGCTCTTGCGCGGAAGTGTCTGCCTCGAATGTTATATATATTGGCTTCTTGGGCTTGACAACACGTTTGGCCTCGAATGTAATGTTGACATCCTGCTGAAAGCGGTTATTGCAGAAGATTTTATTCAGAGGTACTCCGTTGTACTTTATGTCATTGGCGGCTATAAAGCCGTCCTGGTCTTTCTTTAGCTTTGGCTGACTATATTTCCCTTCGTTGTCCTTGGCGTTTTTTTTCGATGCTGGGGCTTTTTCGGCCAGCTCCGGTTTGTACACGTCTTTAAGCCCGGTAGCAAGTCCTATTACTTCCAGCATCTTGGCCCCTTGGATAGTACGAACCATCAACATGGACTTGATGCGGCCTTCCCAATCGCTGTGAAATGAACCGAGTGCGTTCAAGTACAGGTAGAATTTGCCGTTGTCCGATTTGAAAAGGTTGATAACCTCGTGCCCAATATTGTCCTCGAGGTAGTCACCTGTGAACATCCGGTTCAGCACAATCGCTTCGCTTCCATTGATGCTTGCCATATTCATTATTGATTTAGATGTTTGTAGATCCTACTGCCGTAAAGCCGTTTCTCGCTTATCCACATATAGACGTATGTGTCGGTATAGAAGTATGGAACAAATCCGATACTACGCAGAAAACGTAATGCATGAATGTTGACTTTCAAACAGGACGTCCTGACCTTAATGCCTTTTCGCAATAGGGTGTGAACCATCAGAATAAGCCCTCGATAGTAAAGGAGTGATAGCCGTGTTGACTTCCCCCATCCACCACCATGTACCGAGCGGATTCGTCCATAATCGTCTTCATGTTTGGTGTAGACAAAGCCTATTGTTTCGTGGGTTTTGCTTATCTTGAGGGTGTAGCAGTTCACGTATGTGGAGTTCCGCAAGATGTCTTCCCATTCTTCATCGGTATCCACATCAGATACGATAAGATGCCATTCTGGTAATGGGAATCGTTTGCATAAATGCTCCCCACCGGTGTAC
>CAKTOT010000036.1 GCA_934590135.1 uncultured Muribaculaceae bacterium | reverse complement strand
CTCTGTCGCAGCGTGGTAATCCGCTCGGCGTTCGTACAGTCTACACCGAAAGCTTCGGAGACCATACGCGACGACCGAGACAATAAGTGCCGTCAGGCAGATGCATATACAGCAAATACATCAATATACAGATAATGAAGACCAAAGACCAGCTTATAGACGACCTGCTGGACCTCGCCTTTGCCGAGGACGTCGGTGACGGCGATGCCACCACCCTGAGCACTATCCCGGCGGACGAAACGGGTACGCAACAGCTTATCGTCAAAGAACCCGGTATACTGGCCGGCGTCGAAATCGCACGCAAAGTATTCCAACGCTTCGACCCCGAATTGCGTATGGAAGAGTACATACACGACGGGGCGCACGTCAAGCCCGGCGACATCGCCTTCCGCGTCACCGGACGCGTACGCTCGCTGTTGCAAACCGAGCGCATTATGCTCAACATCATGCAACGTATGTCCGGTATAGCCACCACCACCGCGCGCTATCAGGCACTGCTCGAAGGCACCGGCGCTCACGTGCTGGACACCCGCAAGACAACCCCCGGAATGCGTATGCTCGAAAAAGAAGCCGTGCGCATCGGCGGCGGTACCAACCACCGTATCGGCCTCTTTGATATGATTCTCATCAAAGACAACCACGTGGATTTTGCCGGCGGAATACCGCAGGCCGTGGCTGCCGCCAAAAAATGGTGCAAGGACAACGGCAAGGACCTGAAAATCGAAGTCGAAGTGCGCAACCTTGACGAAATCGACCAAGCCCTGGCCGCCGATGTGGACCGCATCATGCTCGACAACTTCAGCGTAGAACGCACACGCGAGGCCGTCAAGCACATACGTGCCAACCAAAAAGGCCGACATGTCGAAATCGAATCCTCCGGCGGCATCACCTACGACACCTTGCGCGGATACGGCGAATGTGGCGTCGACTTCATCTCCGTAGGCGCACTCACCCACTCGGTCAAAGGCCTTGATATGAGCTTCAAAGCCGTCAAGGAGTAAGAAATACGTGCACTGCGACCGCCTCGGCCGAGCCACCGTAATACGCGAGTCGAAATATGATAGTGCGGCATACAACAGCCGAGCGAGCGCGGTACAAATAAATGAAATTAAACACCTATAATCAATAAATAGTATTATGACTTTCAAAAAAATTCTCTCCACGGTGGCGCTGATATGCGCCGCCGTGATGATGCTCACCGCGTGCGGCAACAGCACCTCGTTGTCTGACAAAATCAAGGAATACATCCCCGATGACTGCATGATGATGATGTCCGGCGACGTGCAGCGCCTCCTCGGACAACTCAACTGCAAGTCCAACTCCGACGGCCAAATTGAATTGTCCGACGAGCTGTCCCAACTCGCATCTAACGATAAAAATTTCGAAAAACTGCTTGATTTTAAGGGCGTAGATTGGAACAACGTCGTTGTCGGCTTCCGCGGCAAGGGCGAGAAAATGTCGGCGCTGGTGATTTTCTCGGTCACCGACATAGACACTTTCTGCAAATCGATGAAAGATGCGAGCGATGACGAAGACCTTGAAATTGATCAAGACGGCGATTACACCACCGTCGGCGACAAGAACCACGTGATAGCCCTCAAAGGCAATTTGGGCTTCATGGCAATCAAGAACGGCACGCTTGTAAAACAATCCAAGGCTGCCGCCACCATCGACGAATGGCGCGACAACGCCAAGGAAAGCCCGCTGGCCGACTGGAAGCTGGACTATATGACGCAGAACCGCATCTTCAATATGCTGATAGACGGCAAGAAGATGACTGATATGATGATGGCCGATATGATGCCCTACGGAATTAACAGCTTGCCTTCTATGGAATACCTCACCAAGGGCTTCCTGGGCTTCCATGCGGATGCAGAGGGTCCCCAAATCACTATGGGCGGCGAATTTATGGACGCCGAAGGCAAGATCAAGGAGATGCCCCAATGCGGCAGCTTCGATGCCTCGCTGCTGGCCTATGCTTCGCCCAAGGACATCATGGCCTTCGGTGCCGGCTTCGGCAGCACCAAGGATATGGCATTGGGCTTCGGCGCTTTGCCCGGAATGAACAAGCAGATGCTCGAACAGCTGCAAGCTGTGTACGACCTCTTTGACGGCTCTTCGCTGATGGGCGCTGCCGGACCGCTGAAAGGCGTTGAATCGTTCACCGATATGAGCTATGACAAATGGCACTTCGTCCTGGCCGCCAAACTCAAAGGCGACAACGCCTCCAAGGCCAAGGATATGCTTGCTATGCTTGCCGCCACAGCCGACTCGGCCGTCGCTACCGGCAACGAGATGGTGTTGAACATCCCCATCGATTACTCCTACGATGACTTTGACTATGAATACGCCGAGCCCGATTTCTACGGTGATGACTACAATCCGCAGCCCAAGATTACGTACGGCAAGCTGTATATCAAGCAAGAAGGCAACGTCCTGGTAATGTCCAACGCGCCCATCTCCAAGCAATCCAATTCCTTCAAGGTCGGCGAATTCGAGGGCAAATGCGGCGAATTCCAGATAGCGCTCTCCAAGGCCGACTTGCAGAAATACACCGGCCTGGTAGTACCCTTTGGCGTCAGCTTCGTGGTGGACGCACCCAAGGGAGGCGGTTCTGTCACCGCCGTGCTGGCTCTGACCGACACCGAGGGAAGCATCTACGACAACCTCATGAAGGTTTTCGGCGCAGGCAAGTAATATAATCTCGAAACATTGGTGCAAATGAAAATACTGCGTCAATGTATGCTGATACCGGCAGTGGCAATGATGCTACTGTCGGTATCGTCATGCGATAGCGGCATCCAAAAAGGCACTTTTGACGATGTCCTGGTCGCAATACCCGCCGGCTCCTCTATCGAGACAATGACGTGGCGGCAGGTCGATGAATTATTCGGTCTCCACGGTGAGGCCGGCGACATCTTCGGCCGCGTATGCTGCCTGAGAGTCGCCGACCCGGTGGCGCTTGTGCATCTTTCCGGCGGTCCCGAAGTGCTTATGTCCGCCATCTCCGATGTAGCCGTGGCCGAAGACGCCACCGCCGACTGGGAGCGCGTCGAATTGGGCCGCGACGGCATCTCCGGCCGCGTATGCGTCGCCGAGGGAGGCACCGTCGTCCTGGGCGGCCGCTTTGCATGGCTTGTGCCTTCGGAGACAGACGTCAAAGCTGCCGTGGCATTCGTCTCCTCGATACTGGATGCCGACAAGAGGCTGCCGCAGCCGGTGCGCGAGGCCCTGAAGCCGCGCACGGGTATCGCTATGGCCCTGAGCGTTGAAGATAAGTATATTACGGCCACGGCCACGGAAAACGGGGGCGAGGTGGAGATACGCGGCGAGTTGCGCGACAGCACCGGAGCGGTATACGATTTCGGCGA
The DNA here is from genome assembly GCA_934590135.1 of uncultured Muribaculaceae bacterium. Lineage (GTDB taxonomy): Bacteria > Bacteroidota > Bacteroidia > Bacteroidales > Muribaculaceae > CAG-873. The sequence goes on along the minus strand of CAKTOT010000036.1, from coordinate 16,107 downwards.
GTACGCACAGCCGCTCAACGGTCCGGTTTCCGAGAGCCCGGCATGTGTCGCCGTTGCCGTCGGACTGCGCCGCGGCGCCTTGGCTCGTGCCGTGTCCGAGCACATACAACCCCGCCTTGGCGTCAAGGAGAAACTCGCATTTGCGGCTGTCTCCGATATTCTGCGTGATGTCTGTGGCACCCTGCGTGCCACCCTCCAAATGGAAGGCGCTGCCGCCACGGTGCGTCTGTCTTTGCCCTACGCCGAAGGCGGCGCTGCTGCGGCTACGCACCGTTTGACCTCTATGACGCAACGCTTCGGACTTCAAAGCGAATTAAGCGTCAAGGCCGTAGGCGACACCCTGATGCGACTGAATATAGCTTTGGGCAAAAGACCACGGCTGTTTGACGGCGTTGCCCCGACGCCGGCCGTGGCGCCCGATAAGGACGGCGATGTGCTTATGGCCGTGGGTATAGCCCCCGTCTCGGACGGCTTTGTACATTTGGAAGGTGTGCAAGCCGTTGTGCGTCAGCGCGGTTTTGTCGTCACGCTGCACGGCACGAGCTTACGCCGACTTGCGTACATGCTGCACCTAAATGCGGCCGATGACGATATGACGGACGAATAAAACATTGACAATGAAACGAATCGAATCAATTACGCTTGATAAAGTGCTGCCGCGTGTCTTTGTCGGCAGCGAGCACGACAGCCCCGTGTGCGACTCTCAGGTATGGCTGCACAGCCTGACGTTGCATCGCGATGCCGGAGCCTACCTCGTAGAGGCCGAAAGCGGCACGGGCAAGTCGTCGCTATGCTCATTTGTCTACGGCAACCGCCGAGACTACTCCGGGCATATATCCTTTGACGACCGCGACTTGGCATCGCTATCCATGGGCGAGTGGTGCGAGATACGACGCCGCCATATAGCCCTGCTGCCACAGGAAATGCGTCTATTTCCCGAGCTGACGGCTATGGAGAACATCCAAATCAAAAATCGCCTGACCGATGCGTGTTCCGAGGCCGAGATTCGTCGCCGACTCGAAGCACTCGAGATAGAACACAAGGCCGATACGCCGGCCGCTCTGCTCTCCATAGGCCAGCAACAGCGCGTGGCTATTGTCCGTGCCTTGTGTCAACCTTTTGATTTCCTTATACTTGACGAGCCGGTGAGCCACCTCGACCGCCGCAACAACCTGATTGTGGCCGCCATCATCGCCGAGGCCGCACACGAGGCCGATGCCGCCGTCATCACCACCTCCGTGGGCAATCCCCTACTGCTTTCAGACATCGACAACGCCCCCGAGATAAACACCATAAAGCTATGAGTAACAACGTCTGGAAACTCCTGCGCCGCAACATCTCGGTATCGCAGATAGCGGGTTATGCCATCGCCAACCTCGTGGGCCTGAGCATCATCATAGCCGCCGTACAGTTCTACAATGACACCTCCGAAACCATCGGCAGCGAAGACTCGTTTCTGAGCAAAGACTATGTCATCATCTCCAAGAAAGTCAATGCGCTCAATACTATGGGCGCCGGCGGCGATACATCCTTTTCGGCCGACGAAATAGCCGATATAGAGCATCAGCCGTGGACACGCCGCGTCGGACAATTCACCGGCGCCGATTTCTCGGTGATGGCTGCCATCGAAATGGGCGGACGGCGTATGTCCACCTACCTGTTTTTCGAGGCCATCCCCGACGAATTCCTCGATATAAACCCCGAAGACTGGACCTTTGACCCGTCAAATCCCGTGATTCCGGTGATAATGTCCAAGGACTACTTGACGCTGTACAATTTCGGATTTGCCACCACGCGCAATATGCCTCAGCTCTCCGAAGGCCTTATCGGTACCGTACCGATGACTATGACGCTGAGTGGTAACGGCTTGCACGAGACCTTGCCGGCGCGCATCGTCGGGTTCTCGTCGCGCCTCAACACCATAGCCGTGCCGCAGTCCTTCCTTGACTGGGCCAATGCTCGCTATGCCGCCCCCGGCGACCGCCGCAATCCCTCGCGCCTGATTATCGAATCCAATACCGCCGGCGACCCGGCCATAGCCAAGTATATCAAGCGCCACGGCTACGAAATAGCCGGCGACAAGGCCGACAACTCCAAGGCTGCATACTTCATGCGCGTGGTCACCACCATAGTCCTCACCGTGGGCGTGATTATCTCGCTGCTGGCATTCTTTATCCTGATGCTCAGCATCTACCTGCTCCTGCAAAAGAACAAGCAAAAATTGCATGACCTGATGCTGCTGGGCTACTCGCCCGGTCAGGTTGCGCGTCCGTACTATCTGCTGATAGGAGCAGTGAATGCCGGAGTGCTTGTGCTGTCGCTGGCCGCCGCGCTCACCGCTGCATCGTGGTGGGCGCCTCGCCTGGCCGACATCGGTATGGCACCCGCCGGGCCGTGGACCGCGATATGCGCCGGCGTAGTCATCGTTGCGCTGCTGACCTGCGCCAACGCCCTGGCCATCCGCCGCATCGTCCATCGCAACTTCTTCGCCTCCTGACGCATAAATAGCTCTAATAGCCATATATAACAGCTATAATAGCTATAATAGCCATACCGACCACACACTCAAGAAAATAATACACCATTATATGAAGACAAATAAGAATACGGTGCCGGCACTGTCGCTGACGCCCGGTCGCCGACTGATGCTCGCCGCATGCGTCACCGTGCTATTCTATGTGATTACGGGCTTGGCCTTGCAGCTGATGCGCGGCGCTTTCGGCGCGGACAATGTGCGGATGCTGCGCATAGCCGCCGTGATGCAGGATATGCTGCTGTTTGTAATGCCGGCGGTCATCGTGGCCGTACTGCTGACGCGCCTGCCGGCACGTTTCCTTGCCGTGTACAGTGCGCCACGGGGTAGGGCGATATGGCCTGCCGCGCTGACTATGATAGTTAGCATTCCCGCAATGAATTGGATGATAGAGGCCAACGCCTCGCTGCCGCTGCCCGAAGGCATAGCCGCATATTTGCGCGGGCTCGAAGAAGCGGCGGCACGCACCACCGAGGCTATGCTCGGCTCGGCGGACATAGGGTCGCTGATTATGAACCTGCTCATTGTCGCCGTCCTTGCCGGATTTTCCGAGGAACTCTTCTTTCGCGGTATGGTCCAGCGACTTTTCATCGGCTGCCGTTGGCACGCCTCAGTGGCGATATGGGTTGCGGCGGCGCTGTTCAGCGCCATGCACATGCAGGTCTTCGGCTTTGTGCCGCGTCTGCTCTTAGGCGCCTACTTCGGCTATCTGCTGCTGTGGAGCGGCTCGCTGTGGCTGCCGGTGCTGATGCACGTGTTCAATAATGCCATATATATCGTTTCGCGCCACTGCGCCGGTGCCGCCGATATCAATGTCTTGGGTACGGAGGGCACTGCAATGTCCTATATAATAATAGGTGTCAGTGTAGCGCTGACCGTCATAGGCTTGGTGCTGACCCGCCGTGCCGCCAAAGGCTATGGCAGCAGTCGCACGGCGTAAGGGTGGGGCATAGCCGCTCGCTTCTCGTGAAAATTGCCTCGAAAGTCTCGGTAACTACTCGGCTATTGTCAAGGGTAAAGTTGTGTTTGGTGGCTTAAAAAAGACTAAAAATAGTTAAACTTCGGGCTTTTCGAGGGTTGTCGGCACTCCCAAACGCGAAAAAATGGCTACCTTTACGCCGATTATTGCGCAACGGCCGCCGGACGCACTCCGCATCGGCCTTTAATCATTTGATTGACGCGCAATTGTATACCCTAAAATAGAGAAACAAAAATTCTATATCTAATAACTAATCTCAACTTAACAGTATGAAATTATCTTTACGCAACATCATGCTGGCAGCAGGTGTAGTAGCCCTCGCTGCTCCCGCCATGGCACAAACTATGACTGTCAAGACCGAATGGTACAAGACCTACACGACAAACCGTAACGAAAGCCGCTTCGGCGCCGGTTTCGGTGGTAAGGTTTACTTCAACGACAAAGCCAACAAGAAGGTGATGACCATCGACAAAGACGGCAACGTTGAAGAATACGCAACCGTAGAAGGTATCGGTACCGGTATCGCCATCGATGACGCCGGCAACGTACTCGTAAGCACCGGCTTCGCCGGCGCAGCTTCCGCCACCAACTACGTTATCATCAGCGCAGAGGACAAGAGCCAGACTCAGCTGGTGGTTGACATCAATGCAGATAATGCAGGTGTCGCTCCCGCACGTACAGATCAAATCGGTCGTGTTGCCGGTAACCTTCTGTCCGAAGAAGGAGCGTTCTTCTTCATCACAATGAATGGTGCCACCACTGTTACAACCATCTTCGTACAAAATGGTCAGCAGGCTATGGGCGACCTCTCCTACCTGATGTCCGAACCCTGTCCTATCGCTCTGGGTACCAGTTCTTGCGCTCAGCCTCTCTTTGACTTCGAAACCCTCGTAGGTATGGGTGACGATGTACGTACACAAGGCTTTGCACAGCGTACGCGCGGCAACCAAAAGATATACTACTATGACGGTAGCGACTGGATGGCATTTGCCGCTCCCAAAACTAAAACCAGCGGCACCGAAGGTTTTGACGTATTCACTCATGGTGAAAAACGTTACACCATCAACCCCGTTACGATGAACAAAGCTCACGAAAACGCTTTCGAAATCGCTGACGAAGATGGCAATACAGTCTTCAACTCCGTAACCGACGGCGGTGTTCCCGTGGTATGCGAAACCGGCGGCCAGAGCTTCGGTTCGTACAATGTTCGTCAGATCGACGAAAACAACTACGAAATCTACCAGTGGTACGGCGCCAACAACAACAACTGCCTCGCAGCTGTATATACCGTTAACTTCACTCAGGGTGTCAACGACGTCATCGCAGCTGATGCCGACGTAGCTCCCGTATACTACAACCTCCAGGGCGTACGCGTGGCCAACCCCGCAAACGGCCTCTACATCAAGGTTGTCGGCGAAAAAGCCTCCAAGGTTCTTGTAAAATAAGACACCACAGACATACTTCCCCCGGACCGCAGTAGGTCCCAAGGATAAGTAACACTATCCCACCCCGAGGGCGATGCTTCAATTAGCACCGCCCTCGGAATGTTTTTCGGGCAACCCGACCGCGCGTCAAAGTAGGAGCGCTATACATAGCGCCCATGCAGTAGGACGGTAATATGCTGATTTCATACATATTGTGCAATATTACGCAAGTCGCTGCGGGCGCAATATACTGCGTACCTACAATAATTAGGCATTATGCCGGCCGGGTTGTCGGCCTCGGCGAAACAGACATGGAAGTATCACGATAATTAAATACTGATAAATAACTATACATTTGTACTTGTCACATCAAGCCTAATGCCATGTGACACATCTAAAAAACCTATCAATATATACACCACGATGGAAACAATATCCGCAATGTTCACTCCGGACAACATCTTCGGCAGCCTGGCTGCAATCTGTATGATCTTCGGCTATATGCCCCAAGCTATCACCACCATGCGCACACGCTACACCGACGGCATCGCCATGGCCACCTTCTGCATGATGGGCCTCGGCTCCATATTCTTCGTCGTGCAGGGTTTTATGATCAACAACTGGCCGCTGGTGGTCACCAACGTCATCACCGCCGTATGCTCGGCTATCATCTTCGGCATCAAAATCTACAACGACTACTTCAAGAAGAAGTAACCCCGGCAGACGAAGTAAGTCCGACATAGCATCTTCGCGCTGTCGAACAAAGCTAAGGCAGGGGCGCATTCCGTGAAAATGGAGAGCGTCCCTGCCTGCGTATTTGTGGCGCGTCAGTACAATCCCGCGGGATGTCTGTACGGCAGTTGTCTGACTTTGTCGATTAACGTTTATTTGTTTGCATATATGACGGCTTAGAACTAACTCTGTGTGTGTGAATAAAATGATCACTAATTAGTCCGAAAATATACAATGTCGACAAGTCCTCTACATATTCGGGAATTCGTTTTTTTCTTCTATCCTAATGACCGCGAGCCGATATATGTGCACATTCAGTATCAAGACAAGTCGGCCAAGATACAGATGGAGCCGGAAATTTCGGTAATAGAAAACAACGGATTGAAGGCTCAAATAGTCAGCAAGGCTCTTGAAGCAGCCGAATTCTATAAGAGTGACATTATTGCCGAGTGGCACAAAACATTTGATAAATGACTTGTGAAACTATGGAGTCGATTACAAAAAGTATAGTTCTCTGACGGACGCATTTGGATCCGGACTGGTGGTGGCGTGGAATACAGCCAGCCGCTTGAGGCATTTCCAATCCTTAAGGATGCAACCGAAAAGCAGCGAGAGGATTTTTATCTGTGGGATGACAATCGCAGCATACGTTGGGACGAGATAGGCGAAGATATCCACATATCTAATTTCTATAAGCCGGAGTCGGTCAATTATGACAATGAGGTTAACAGCCTCCTTTCGCCTTTCACTTGGTTGGATTTAAGGGAGTTCGCAGGAATGCTGGGTATGAGTAAGTCCAAGTTGGACCGCTTCCGTTATGGTATTTGGACGCCGTCTGCTGAAACGCTGAAGAATATTAAGTCTACGCTTCGATCGATAGCGAAAAATATGTCGGCTGCGGTTCTCTAAACTTGCACGCAGCCTTGTCTCATAGCGTTATACCAAAACATTCGGGGCTGTGACGCAGATGAGTACGTCACAGCCCCGAATGTATGGATTATGAGGCCGCTAAGGGCGGCGGCAGGTGCTTATGGCCGGGTGTCAGCGCACGATGTGCTTCGTGGTGCCTTGCGGTGATACAAGGATGTAGAAGCCGCGCGGCAGTGAGTTGACGGCGTCTTTGGATATGTTGTCGGCCACCTTGACGCCTCCGAGGTTGTAGACCCCGTAAGCCGCCGGTTCGGCGGTATCGGCGGTAATGTCTTGTGCAGAAGCAAATTGGCCTACGCATACATGGCAGACGTGTGTGACTGTAATCCCGTTTGTGTTGTAGTATAGGAGGTAGACTTTTGCTATGCCGTCTTTGAGTCCGGTGACTTGGTAGTTTATGCTGCCGTCCTCGTCTGTGGAGAGGTACTCTATTTCGACGATGTCGGTGTCATCGGTGGACACTCCCAGATTGGTGGGGCTGAAGTCGTCCTGCCTTGCATCGAAAGTGAGGTGCATGGTTACGGAGGCGTTCACGCTTGTCGAGACTATGCGCTCGGGCGAGCCGTTGACTTTCAGTTCTAAGGGCTTCTCATAAATCTCTGAAAACTCGCCCCAGTAGCTGTCGGCCTTGTATGCGTCGCGGCTTCCGCGTGGCACAAATAGCATGGAGAAGTATTTGGCTTTGCTGTCAAACGGTTTTACCGAGCCGGTTTTTGGCGGCTTGGCCGCGCCGAGCATGACGTAGCCGGGGAAGACGTTGGCAAACACGCCGTTGTTGAGGGACGCGAGGTCGCCGACAAATTCGACGGAACAAGCCGAGTTGGCGAAAGCCTGAGCCTCGTATGTCACGGATGTCGGCAAAAGCAGACTTACGAATTTGGGACAATTGGAAAAGGCACGCGAGCCTATTACGGCCTCGCATCCGGGTTCAAACACGAGATTTCGCAGCACCGAGCAACCGGAGGCGGCATCGGCCTCGATATTGGTCACGCTTTTGGAGATGTATAGCGTTTTGAGCTGTGAGCAGCTGCTCAGACTCCAGGCCCCGAGTTGTGTCACGTTGTTGCCGCAGCGCAGCGAGGTGATGTCGCTCTGTTTGAATGCGGAGTCACCTATGCGTATGACGGCGTAAGTCTTGCCGTTGTGGGTCACGACATCCGGGATGATGATGTCGCCGGAGTATGTACCGCTTTTGTTTTGAGTGATTTCGACCGTGCCATCTGTTTCGGAAAGCACATTATAAAATAGTCCGCCCGCGGCAAAGTCGTATGCCATGGCTGTTGGCGCGGATGTCAGCATGGCTGCTGCCATCGCAAGGGTGTAAAGCTTGTTCATAGAGGGGTTGCTTGTGGTTAGTGTAGGGGGTATTAACTCGTTTTTGTCATTGAAGGGGGGGGTGGCGGGGTGGCATGGGGCAGGCGGGACTGCCGCTGATGCGCTTCCGTTTTTGCAAAGTTAGTGATAATTTTCCAAATTGCAACAGGTTGTGGAGGTTCGTTGTGAGTTGTGCATATAGTTAAATTTGGTTAAATATTTCAGTAATGCGAATAATTCTAAGGTAAAAAGCATTAATAAATGGAAAAATAGTGTTTTCTTTGCACGATAAAATGACGTAAAGCCCTAAAAGACTGACGAAGGCTTACGCGATACACGGCACGAGATGCCCCGTACTTACTTGTAATTATTGAAAAAACAGAGACTTATTGATAAGATACCGGCGCAGGTTGAAACAAACTGATGCACCGATATTGCTGTCGCAAGTATGTACGCGGATAGCCTTTCCGGAGTAGAATAATATCCGGAATAGGATGCCGGATAGATATCGCCACCGCTGCCACCTTCGTCCCCGGAGTAACCGAAAAGCACAGTACTCCCCTATAGCTGCCCTCAACAGAGGCGCACGCACAAGACCGGACGGTCGTACGAGGCCCGAAGCCGCAAAAACGGAACGGAATCGATACGGACAATATCGCGGGTGATAAGCTCGTGAGACAATCGTCGGGAAAATGAGTAGTGCGCATATCCTACTGAGAAACAATACAATAATTAATTAAATAAAGTCAAACCACTCAAAAATTGTTGCATGAAGAACATTTGTTTTCAAATGAATCGGAAGGCATGGCTCGTCATTGTAATGGCATTGATGATGGCCTTCCCGGCTTTGGCACAGAACGTGACGGTGACCGGTACCGTCTATGACGCTGACAACGAGCCCGCTGTGGGCGCTTCCGTCACCGTCAAAGGACAGACCAAGGGCGCTGCCACCGATGTAGACGGCAATTTCCGCATTGTCGCCGCTCCCAATGCTACCCTCGTAGTGACCTACGTAGGTTGCAAGACACAAGAAGTGGCCCTGAACGGCCGCACCAACGTCACCATTAACCTCACCTCCGACACCGAAGTCCTCCAAGACCTCGTCGTTGTAGGTTACGGTACAGTGAAGAAACAAGACGCCACCGGTAGTGTGGCCGTAGTCAAGCCCGATGAAATCGAGGCCGGACTTGCCACCAACGCCAACGACCTGCTGGTAGGCGCAAGCCCCGGTGTGGTAGTTACCACCGATGGCGGTAACCCCGGCGCCGGCGCCAGCATCCGCATCCGTGGCGGTGCTTCGCTCAACGCCTCCAACGACCCTCTGATCGTTATCGACGGAGTGCCCATGAACAACAGCTACGGCTCGCTGAGCCCCTTGTCCATGATAGCCCCCGAGAACATCGAGAGCCTCACCATCCTCAAGGATGCTTCCGCAACAGCTATCTACGGTAGCCGCGCCTCCAACGGTGTGATCATCGTCACCACCAAGAAAGGCAAGAGCGGCAAACCCCAAATCAATTTCAGCGCCAACTTCCACCTCAATACGGCTCGCCGTACTTGGGACGTGGCCACCGGCGACGAATTCCGCAAACTGATCTACGAGAACGCCTCCAAGGACGCCATCTACCTGATGGGCGATGCCTCCACCAACTGGGAGCGCGAAATCCTGCGTACATCCTTCTCGCATGACTACAACCTGAGCATCGGCGGCGCCGCTCGCTGGCTTCCCTACCGCTTCAACGTGTCCTATACAGACAACAACGGTATCCTGAAGACCTCGCGCATGCAGCGCACCACCGTGGGCTTCAACCTCACCCCCGAATTCTTCAACGGCAAGTTGAAGATTGCCCTTAACGCCAAGGGCAGCTACGTAGTAGACGACAAGGCCGACACCGGCGCCATCTACTCGGCACTTATCTACAACCCCACGCTGCCCGTATACAGCGACTATCGCACTCTGGGCAACAGCGGCCTCAGCTACCTGGGCGGATACACCTCGCTGATCAACAACGACGGTCGTCTCGAGACCAATGGTAACTACAACCCCGTATCGATGCTCTACGGCGTCGACAAGCAGGACGAAATGTGGTCCTCCACCGGCAACTTGATGATTGACTATGCACTGCACTTCCTCCCCGAACTGCGACTGAACCTCAACCTCGGTTACGACATCATGCAAGGCCGCACACGCGACTACACACTGCCCAACAGCCCGCAATCCTGGAAGTCCAACTACAACAACGGCGCCGGCCAGTACTACTATCAGTATCAACTGGCACGTAACACCATGCTCGAGTTCTACGCCAACTACAAGAAAGAAGTAGAAAGCATCCAGTCCTCGTTTGACGTGATGGCCGGTTACTCCTGGCAGCGCTTCGACTACCACAAACGCAACCATACCGAAATCACCACCCTCGGTTACACCCTCGACTACATGCCCACCGTGGGTATGTGGAATATGAACGTTGACCCCACCACCGAGCAGTACATCGGCAAGAGCTACGGCCTCGACCATCGCAAGACCTATTACGACGGCAACCAGCTCAACCTCCTGTCCTTCTACGGACGTTTCAACTACTCCTTCAAGGACACCTACCTGTTGACATTCACACTGCGTGACGATGCCACCTCGCGCTTTGCCAAGGACTGCCGCTGGGGTCTGTTCCCCTCGCTGGCTCTGGGTTGGAAGATCTCCAATATGAGCTTCTTTGACGGCGTCCGCGACAAGATGAACGAGATGAAGCTGCGCCTCGGCTGGGGTAAGACCGGTCAGCAGGCTGTCGGCGGATACAACAACTACACCCCCGTATACTCCATCTCCAACCCCGGTACCCTCTATCCCTACAACGGCGGATGGATCAATCCTCTGTACCCCAACCCCTACGACTCCAAGATGAAGTGGGAAACCACCACCACCTGGAACGTCGGTGTGGATATGGCATGGCTCAACAACCGCTTCACCACCTCTCTGGACTGGTACCTGCGTGACACCGACGACCTGCTGGCTTACGTGCCCGTACCCGCCGGTATGACCACCACCAACGCCATGACCCGCAACATCGGGTCGCTGCGCAACCTCGGTGTCGAACTTACCTTAGGCGCCAAGCCCATCGTCACCAAGGACTTCACTTGGACCACCGGCCTCAACGTCGCTTGGAACAAGAACAAGATTACCGAGCTCACCGGTAGCGCCGAAGAAGACGAATCCTTCACCCTCGATGCCGAAGGCAACCCCGCATCCGAGAATGCCGGTGCCATCGAAATCCATAAGGTAGGCCTGCCCGCATACTCCTTCCGCGTACTCGAACAGGTATACGATCCCGACGGCAATCCCATCCCCGACTGCTACGTAGACCAGAACAACGACGGCAAGATTGACGCCTCCGACTTGGTATACAAGCACAGCCGTGACCCGAAAGTCACCCTGTCGTGGAACAACAACTTCTCGTACAAGAACTGGGACTTCGGATTCGTACTCCGCGCCAATATCGGCAACTACGTGTACAACGCCATGCGTGCCCGCTCCATCAACCTCTACAACCTCGAAGGTCAAGGCAATATCCTCAACAACGTACTCGACTCCAAGTTCTACTTCAACAGCGGTAAGGCTGTCAGCAACCTGGTACGTTCCGACTACTTCCTGGAGAATGCCGGCTTCCTGCGCTGCGACAACATCACCGTGGGCTACACTTTCCCCAACCTGTTGAAGAACCAGCTGCGTCTGCGTCTCTACGGCGCCGTACAGAATGCCTTTGTCATCACCAAGTACTCCGGCATCGATCCCGAAGTCTTCAGCGGTGTAGACAACAACGCATACCCGCGGCCCATCACCATGACCCTCGGCGTCGTGGCCACCTTCTAATCACACCAGTCTAACAACAACACATCTATAGATAAGACTTATGAAATACATATCGAAATATTTCCTCGGACTGTCCTTGATGTTGGCCGCAGGTTTCAGCTCCTGCACCGGTGACCTTGACGTGCCGCCGAAAGATCCTAACCAGGACACCCCCGAAAAGATGTTCGCCGCCGATCCCCGCGGCACTATGGACCGTCTGCTGGCCGAATGCTACCAGGGACTTGCCACCGCAAGTAATAAGGGTGCAGGCAAATCCATCCTCGGCTTCGGCGATGCCGGTGCCGGAACATTCACCCGTACCATCTTCAACCTCGAAGAGCTCACCACCGACCACTACTCGTGGTTGCAGTTCTCGGACGGCGGTTACTACGAATTGGTGACCATGGCCTTCGCACCCGACAACGAGGTGATGTACGCCGCATACTCCCGTATCTACGCCGAAATCGCCCTCTGCAACGAGTTTATCCGCACCATCCAGCAGTACCGCAGCTATCTGTCCGACGGCGACCAGGCTGCTGCCGATGACGGCATCCGTCAGGCCAAGATCCTGCGCTCGCTGGCATACTTCTACGCCATCAGCGACTTCGGCTCGGCCGGCTATGTAGACGAAACCACCGAAGCCGGTACCGCCCCCGTGCAGTACTCGCGTGCCGACCTCTATAATAAGGTCGTCAGCACCCTCGAAGAAGTCTCCGCCGAATACGGCGACACCTACGTTGCTCCCGCTTACGGATACGTAGGCAAGGAAGCCGCCGACGCCCTGCTGGCTCGCTTCTACCTCAACGCCGGCGTATTCACCGGAACACCCGCCTACGACAAGTGCTGGAACATCTGCCAGAAGATTATCGCCCACCACCAGGGCGCCGGCTTCGACAACTCCGGTCTGGCCGACTCCTACAAGGCACTCTTCGGCGCCAACAACAACGAATATGCAGCTCAGGGCTCGCGTGTCAACGAAATCCTGCTCACCGTGCCCCAGGACGGTATCAACCTCCAGGCTTACGGCGGCTCGACATTCTACATCGCAGCATGCTGCGGCTCGGCCGACGGTATCAGCTCGCTCAACGACTGCAACCTCAACGCTCAATGGACATGTATGGTCGCTCGCGAACAGTTCTCCAACCAGTTTGGATTTGACGCCAACGGCTACACCAACGATGCTCGTGCCGAACTCTGGAAAACCAGCAAGGACGGCTTCAAGATCGACAACAGCACCATCATGGGCAACGGCGGTTTCGCTCAGGGCTATGCGCCTCTGAAATACACCAACTACGCCTATGACGAATTCGGCAACATCGACACCCAGAACTCGCCCAACGGTAGCGAACGCTCGTTCGCCGATGCCGACTGGACCGTTATCCGTCTGGCCGAAATCTACCTCAACGCTGTCGAAGCCAACGTAGTAGGCAATGTAGGCAATCAGGCTGACGCCCTCAAGTACATCAACTACATCCGCGAACGCGCAGGCGTCGAGGCTTGGGGCGTAGCTTCGCTCACCGCCGACAACATCCTGGCCGAGCGCTCGCGCGAACTCTACGGCGAAAACATTCGTCGTACCGACCTCGTCCGCTTCGGCAAATTCGCCGGCGGCGGATATGTATGGAACTGGAAGGGCGGCGTGCATGAAGGCCGCGAAGTCGATGCACACTACAACCTCTATCCTATCCCCGGCAAGGTCATCTCGTTCCAGAATTACGAGCAAAATCCCGGTTACGGCAAGTAATGTCAGCCATCAGACGCATATAGCCGTACAAACAATATTAAACAGCTAAAACACAGAATACGATAATGAAAAAGATATCAATTCTTATGGCAACGCTGGTGGCTGTGCTCACCCTGGGCAGCTGTAAGCAGAACACCGAGCCTCGCATCCAGGAGGCCACGGACTTCAAGCTCAATACACCCGCTCTGGCATCGCAGTACTATCAGCTGACGCCCGAAGGCACTGTCGACTTGGATTGGTCGCAACCCGACTGGGGCTTCGCAGCCGTAGCCGACTACCAAATACAAGTAAGCCTTGAAGAACAATTCGTAGAAGCCGATGAAGAAGCCGGCGTAGCAGCCAACTACTACACCCTTCCGACGGCCTACACCACTTGCAACGCCGCCGTATCGGCCGAAGAACTCGCTATGGGCATCTGCAAACTCCGCGGCATAGCTGACGAAGACAGCTACACCGACGAACCCGCCCGCCCCATATACATCCGCGTGGTAGGTACCGTGCCTCAGTATCCCGCTTCCGCGATCATCTCCAACACCATCTGCCTGCAACAGGTCAAGGGCTACTGCGCTATCCAGTCGCCCGGTAAGATCTACCTCGTAGGTGCTCCCGAAGGCTGGAAAGGCCCGGATGCAACAGCAGCCGACCACTACAAAGATTGGGCACTCTACGAAGATGTCGACGCCATCGGCTCTAAGATCTACCACGGAGTATTCGAGATACCCCAGGGCAGCGCCACTTTCCGCTTCTACACAGCCCTCACCGGCTGGGATGCAGACTCGTACGGCAGCCAGGTAGATGACAACCCCATCGACGTAGCTTTCACCGGCGGCGAATTCAACTACACCCTCGTCAAGGGCAAAGGCTCGTTCAGCTTCCCCGACTGGCCCGGTGGCAAAATGGACATCACCGTCGATATGAACACACTTAAACTCATCATCAAAGCTGTGGAATAACCACCTGTCACGAAGCATACGCGCACCCGCCGGGGCGCATCCGTACCCGGCGGAGCGCGAATGCTCCGAAACAAGTAACCACACACTTAACACCTCATTAGAACAATGAAAAAATTAAGCGTAATACTTATGGCAGCGCTGGCACTGGTAGCCACCTCGTGCGACGAGAGCACCAATGCCGAACCCACGGTGAATCCGCAGCTGCCCGCCATGAACGCCAACGACCTGCAAGTGGAAGGCGCCGTGGCTTCCGCCATCGACGTAGCCGCCGCCATACAGGCCGAGACGCCCATCACGCTGGGCTCCGTTGCTGTGGCCAACAACCTGCCCGCCGGCTACGAACTCAAATTTGTCGGCACTATGGGCCGCGATGCCGCCTTTGAGCGCAGCGCCGACTTCGACGTAACTCTCAACGGCACCACCCTCGAAGTAGCACCCCAAGACTTCGAAGACACTTACGTGACCGTCATGGGCAAATCGGCCAAGGCCAAAGAAGTCTTTGTCCGCGTAGCCGCATACGCCGTCAACGGCAAGTCCGAAGTACGCTTCGGCGACGACAAGACCTTCGTCATCGACACCAAGACCGTCGTAACACCCGTCGACCTCGGTATCGTCATCGAGCCCTCCTACGGCCTGCTGGGCACCATCAACGGATGGAGCGTAGCTACAGCCATACCCTTCGAGCACTCCGATGCCGATGTATACGATGACCCCATCTTCACACTGCAAGTAGTCATCTCCGCCTCTGACGCCGATGGCGGATGGTGGTGGAAAGTCGTGCCCCAGAGCACCATCGCCACCGGCAACTGGGTAGAAGCCGACAACGGCTCGTTCGGCGTGGCACAGAACGGCGACGGCGCCCTCGAGGGCAACCTCAAGCCCCGTACAGCCACCGAAGACTGCGGCGCCGGTTGTGTCAAGACCCCCGGCGTATACCGCCTGACCCTCGATATGGAAAACCAGAGCTACGAGTTTGTCAAAGTCTTTGACCTGCTCTACACTCCCGGCAATCATAACGGATGGTCGCAGACCGCTTCGGCTTGGGCATTTGCACCGGTCGGCGAACCCAAGTACAGCGCCTTCCTGGCACTTGACGGCGAATTCAAACTCAGCTCCGAGCCCAACTGGAACGGTACCAACTACGGTGCTGGTGCCGAAGCCGGAACCCTGAGCACCGGCGATGCCGCCAACCTCAACGCAGCCAAGGGCATATACTTCCTCTCGGCTGACCTTTCGACCCTCACCTACAAGCTCTCCGCTATCGAGAGCGTAGGTCTCATCGGCGACTTCAACAACTGGGGCGCTCAGCAGAACCTCACTCGCCAGGGCGAAACCATGATTTGGAAAGGCAAGCTCACCATAGCTGACGGCCAGGGCTTCAAGATCCGTTGCAACGACAACTGGGACATCAACCTCGGTGGCAACCTCAAGGCACTCACCGTCAATGGCGAAAACATCAGCGTAGCCGCCGGCACATACGATGTCACCCTCGACCTGACCAACGTGCCTTACAGCCTGACCCTCACGAAATAAGACCCCCGAATGGCGCGGCCTCGAGGCCCGTCATCCCACCCATAAGCGAGGGCACCGCGGCAACCGCCGCGGTGCCCTCGCCGCTTTATACGTATGTAGTGTCTTATTTCGAACTATACAGCGG
>CAKTOT010000035.1 GCA_934590135.1 uncultured Muribaculaceae bacterium | reverse complement strand
CACCTCAAGTATGTCAATTCTCATTGACATCTTATGCCGGCACTATAGACTCAAGTGAATTTACCGGCTCGTTTCAAGTGGGAGTGAGTTGTCCTCAGGATGCAGATCAAAGAGCGACTGTTGTAGTATATATTGACGACCAACCTGTTGCGAGCAGGGTTGTTGTTGTTGTTCCGGCAGGGAAAGACTACTCAATCGCTACGAGAATTAAAGTTCGTGGATGCGCCGGCAAGCCGTATCGCCTCCTTGTTCAATAATAAACAAAGGGTACATCTCATCACGTAATATAAACAATAGAAAAAGGCTGCGTCAAAATCGGCGCAGCCCTTTTCTATTTATAGTATGGTCTGTGTGGTTATCTGAGGACGAGGCGGCGGATGATGTCGCCGGCGGCGATGATGTAGAGGCCGGCGGAGGGGATGGTGAAGGTCCGGCAGCCTTGGACGGGCTCGGCATTTACGAGGATGATGCCGTCAATGGTGTAGATGCTGACGGGCGTTTCGGCGTCGGTCACGACTTGGACGCCGCCCGGGACGGGGGTGATGGATACGCCCGACTGCCGGATATCGTTGGCTGCGGAAACCGATGAATAGGCCTTGATTTCGATGTTGTCAAGGAGCATACGGGCGCCGGCGGTTTGTGAAATGCGTATTTTCATCGGGCTGGAAATCGTTTTCTCCGCCGTGAAGCAGGTGTAATCAACCGAGGTAATGTCGAATGTTCCTATTGTAATCCAAGTACCGCTTTCGTCGGTGGAGTATTGTATCTCGATGGTGGCATCTTTCTCGTTTGCGCTCCATTTGCGGGCATAGAATGATACGCGGCTCAGGCCTCCTTGGGTAAGCGAGGCTTGCTCAATCGAGCTGTCGGCGGTCTTGCCGAAGCGCAGGCAGTACTTGCCTTCGTAGGAGGTGTCCGTGCTCCATATTCCGGCATCGTGGAGGTCCCATGTCGCGGCGCTGCCTTCGTAAGACTTGTCGTTATAGTTGGCGACGTTTGTCTGCTCTTTCTCGAAATCTTCGATGAGGGCGTCGGCTGTTGCCGTGCCTTGGATGGTGATGGCATCGTTGAAGTATTTGCCGGAGGTAACTTTGAGAGATGTAAGGTATTCGCCCGGAGATGTTGCTCCGAGTCTTACGTAGACGGACTCGGCTGTACGTGGCGCGGTGACCGAGTTGTTCCAGTCAGCGCCGTTGATACTTACTTCAAACGGGGCTGTGACCGTAAAGGTGATGTCATCGGTGAGGTTCGCGCCTTCGCAGAGGATTTCCACGACGTCGGAGGGTGTCATCGCCTTAGTCGTCAATGACATTTCCGTCGGGTCGTAGACGAAGAATATTGACGGCTGCGCTTCGAGCGTCGTGACGGTTACAATATTGCTTTGCGTTGTCTGAGAGGTTAGGCTGTATGTATATTTGGTGCCGGCGTCAAGGCCCGAGACTTCGTAGGTAAGAGCATCTGCGTCCACATATACCGGGAAGCCTTCGATAGAACCGTTGGCGTCGGCAACATCAAGGCGATATGTGCCGTCGGCGAATGCATCGCCGACGTCTACCCAGCGTGCGACAAATGTATTATCGGTCACTTCCTCGGCCGGGGCGGCGGGCAGTCCGTCCAGAGTCTCACTTGTGAGTGTGATATTGCTTACGGCATTACCATCTGTCAGTATCAGCTTGCCGGTGTAATTGGCGGCAACTATGGGGCTGAACACTATGCGTACGCGTATTCCGGTGTCTGTGTCATCGCCGCTTTCCGCAGTTTCGGCCATGGGCGTTGCAAGTGCTTGGCTGTCTGCAGTGTCTGTGCTCTTGATGACTTCGGCGGATTCAAAACCCTCGCCTTCGACCGATGCGGTGATATTGCTGCCGAGCCCGGTGCCTTTGATTTTTAGGATTTTTTCGTTGGTAGACCCGGTTGCGGTTGTTCCGAACGAGATAGTGCTACCATCAGCCGGGTAGCTGAATGTTGCGGTGGCTGATGCGGCTCCTTCGGTCCAGGCCGAGGTCTTTTTGGCGCCCCAGATGTAGTCGGCGAGCTCGGGGTGGTCGATGAACGGATTGCGATTTTTCTGCTTGGCGTATACGGCCTCGTTGCGGTCTATCTCCTTTTGGCTTACCGGGTCGAGAGAATTCCAGTTGAGCAGCATTGTCACGGCCCAGGAAGTGAATCCGGGGTACTTACTGCCGTCAAGCATTTCGGATGACCAATTAGGTATTTTATCATTGTATGCGGTTACCATATAGAAATAAGTGCGGGCAAAATCGCCTTTATACTCATCATCCGGTTCCCATACAGTGCCGGTGTATCCCGAGACGGTGGACTTGCCGAGTTTGCCGAGCGGCTTTACGCTTCCAGACGAAGCGACGTAAGTTCCGCCGCTACATTCGCCGAATGGATAGTTTGAGCGCTGGTTGTTGACGTAGCCGTCTGTCGGGTATATATGGAAAAGGTCGGTATACATCGGCGTTGCGTCTTTGAACCAGCTTTTAGGGAAGGAGTGTTCGCGGTTGTAGCAGTCTCCAATCTTGGTGTAGGTGCCGCATTGATTGGTGCTGTACGTGAATTCCTTGGTGGAATACATGTCCCATATCTTGCCGTTGTCCTTTGTGTCGGTATCTTTGAACGCCGACCAGAGGCCGGAGTAGCTGATGGCTGTATGTGACGAAATCTTTGAGCACAGGGCTGACAGGAGCGTGGCGCCGTACTTGTCGGCGCACGTCGAATAATATCCTGAGGGAATATTGTCGGAGGTTGCGCCGCCCGAGGACGAGCCGTCTGAAGATGTGCCCGGGTCGGTGCTTGGGGTGTCAGATGCCGCTTTGGCCGTCAGTGAGACAGTGCGCGTCAGTGTCCCGGAAGTGAGTTTGAGAGTGCCGTTGAATGTCCCGGCGCTTGCACTCTTGAAGTTTACCTGTAATTTTGCGCCGGTGGTTGAGTTGACTTTGGCTGCGGACAGAGTGGTAGCTCCGGCCGAGAAGCCTGTGCCTGACACCGCGATGGTGGTCGCCCCGGTGAAGCCTGTGCCTTTGACCACGACTGTGGTTGTCAGGGTTTTATTTAAGGATACGGAGCCTAAATCTATGGTCGAGCCGCTCGTAGGGGATGTGTAGCCGGCCGCATCGGTGCTTGTTGATCCGCTAACGATCGCTTTGAGCGTGACTTTGGTCGTGGCGTTGCCGTTTGTCAATTTCAGTGTCCCGGTGTAAGAACTTCCGTTCGAGCCCTTGAAGTATAATTGTACGATTGCGCCGGCAGAGGAATTCACCTTAGCGGCGCTGAGGCTTGTCGCCCCGGCCGTAAAGCCTGAGCCGGAAACGCTCACGGTGGTTGCGCCGGTGAACCCGGAGCCTTTGACCACTACGGACTGTTGTGCGGTGGTATTTGCTGTGACGGAACCGAAGTCAATTATCGAGCCGTTTGTCGGGGACGTGAACACGGCGTCTGTGGATGTCGATGACCCGGACACTGTGGCTTTGAGCGTAACATTTATGGTCGTACTACCATTTGTAAGGGTGAGTTTTCCGGTGTATGTGCCTCCGTTTGCGCCTTTGAAATTTGCCTGGACTATTGCGCCGGAAGCTGAGTTGACTTTTGCAGCGCTAAGGCTTGACGTATTGACGGAAAACCCCGTGCCCGATACTGTGACTGTCGTGGCCGAGGTAATTCCCGAGCCTTTCACGATTATAGACTGCTGAACGGAGGTGTTGGCAGTGCAGTTGCCGAAATTGACGGTCGAACCATTCACCGGGGAGCTGAACGAGGCGGATATAGACTCAGTGTAGTCGGTGATACTTATATTGTCTATCAATGCACGCTTTCCGGCTGTCTGTTGTAAGCGTACGCGTATGTTCCCGGCCTTGTTTACGTTGTACGAATACTTCGTGTATGTAGTTGTGCTGAGACTCGCTGTTCCGGCCGTGGTCCACGTAGAGCCGTTGTCGGTTGAGTATTGCACCTCGATGGTGGCAGTGCCGTCTCCGGTAGACCATGTACGCCCGTAGAAGGATATGGAAGATGCCCCGTCAGCCTTGTCTTCGGCCATAGAGGCAGAACTGGTGGAATTAGAACCTAATCTCAGTGAGCGTGTACCCTGATACGAGTTGGTCGCATCGGTGTAGACTCCCGCGTTGGACAGGGTCCAATTGCAGGCGTCTCCCTTGACGGATGTCGCTGTATATGACCCCGTCTGATAGGCTTCAAAGCCCTCGTAGAATGCTGTGGCATTGGCTGTTGTGCTTGATATGGCCAAGGCGTATGCCGTGAGTGAAAGTAGAATGCGTCTAAGCATAATCTGGATAGTCGGGCGCTGTTTGGCCCGGTTAATAGGTTTATATTAATGTTTTTCTGATAAAATCGGGTGTAAATTTATAACATTTTGCGCGAATATAAAAGAATAACTTCATAGAATTAACGGGAAATGCTTATTTTAACATTTGGAAACAAAAGTCGTAAGTCGTTATTATAGTCATCGGGGCAAATTGTAACAGCCGTAAAGTGTTACAATTTGCCCCGATGACTATAAGGGGAAAGTAAGCTATTATTTCGATCAGCGCGGATGGCGGAAGCGTAGAACTTCGCCGACCCACATGACGAGGGAAGAAGCGGTGATGATAATCAGCCAATCAAGTATGTGTATAGGGCATACGTTGAAGAATTGACCGCCGAATTCCACGATTAAGATTTGTCCTACGACTATTAGCAGGCCTATGGAGATGAAGCCTCGACAGTCGCTTAAGTGCAGAGCTGAGCGGTGTGATCCGTAGGCGCGTGCATTAAACAGGTTCCAGAATTGCACGAAGACGAAGATTGTAAAGAATAGCGTCAGTGCATACGGGGCCAGGTCGTGGCGCGATGTGGTTGCCGAAGTCAGTATGTCCGGGATAGATGCTCCGCTATGGTATTCGAGGAATACGAATATTCCGGTGAGTACGGCAAAGAAGGCTACGCCCGTACCGATGATAAATCGCCACATCGATGGGGAGATGATGAAGTCCGAGGTGCGTCTCGGCTTGGCACGCATGACGTCCGGTGACGGCGGTAGCGATGCCAAGGCCATAGCGGCAAAGGTGTCCATGGCGAGGTTGACCCAAAGCATCTGCGTAACTGTCAGCGGCGACTGGCGTCCGAACAATGCTCCGAAGAATACCACGAGGCAAGCTGTGACATTTACCGTGATTTGGAATAGTATGAATCGTTGGATATTACGGTACAGTGAGCGTCCCCACATGATGGCTCGGCCTATGGACGTAAATGAGTTGTCCAATATAGTAATGTCTCCGGCCTCCTTGGCTACGGCCGTTCCGTCGCCCATGGCCAATCCGACTTGTGCGGCTTTCAGTGCCGGGGCGTCATTGGTGCCGTCGCCGGTTACGGCAACTACCTCACCCATATCTTGCAGTGTCTCCACCAAGCGTTTTTTGTCCATAGGACGAGCGCGAGCAATTATTTTGATGGCCGGCAGACGGCGGCGTAATTCCTCATCGGAGAGCGCTTCGAATTCGACGCCGGTGATTGTAGAGGTCTCCAGGGTGTCAGTTGCATCATCCCACAGGCCAACTTGTCGAGCGATTTCGCGGGCAGTACGCGGTGTATCGCCGGTGACAATCTTGATGGCCACTCCGGCGCCGATAACCTCGCGTATTGCTTCGGGCACATCGGCGCGTACCGGGTCGGCAATAGCTGCTACGGCTATGAATGTTAGGTGTGAGCAGTGTACCGCGTCATCGTATATTGGACAAGGCTCGTCAGCGTCTATAACAGCGTAGGCAAAGCCCAGAGTTCGCATAGCTTGCTCTTGGTAGCGTGCCAGCAGGCCTTCGATATGTGTGCGCGGTGCGTCTTCGGGGATATTGGTGCACATATCGTACACAATTTCGGGCGCGCCTTTGATCAGAAGTATACGGCGCCCGGAGGCATCGCGCACTGCTGTGGCCATATATTTGCGTCCCGTGGTGAAAGGCAATTCGGCTTCGATGGCGTAGGACTCACGGATTTTTTCGTAATCGACACCGGACTCGTCAAGGTGCAGCAGTAGCGCTCCTTCGGTGGGGTTGCCAAGTACCGATGGGTGTTCGGGGTCTTTGCTGTCCAGTTTGGCCGTTGAATTGGCGGCGATGGCGGCATGCAGTATATCGGAGGGTACATCTCCGAAGATGTCCATATCTGCGACTCGCA
Source organism: uncultured Muribaculaceae bacterium (assembly GCA_934590135.1). Lineage (GTDB taxonomy): Bacteria > Bacteroidota > Bacteroidia > Bacteroidales > Muribaculaceae > CAG-873. The sequence continues at coordinate 13,574 of CAKTOT010000035.1, read as the reverse complement.
TTTGATTTTGGGTCAATGTACCTGTTTTGTCGGTGCATATCACTGTGGTGGCGCCCATGGTTTCGCAAGCGTGCAGGCGACGTACCAGGTTATTGGTCTTGAGCATACGACGCATCGAGAAAGCCAAGCTCAGGGTCACAGCCATAGGCAGGCCCTCGGGCACTGATACCACGAGAAGCGCCACGGCCAGCATAAATGTGTGCAGACCATATTGTAGAGCCTCGAGCCAGTTGCCGTTGAAATCGGAGAAGTACATACCCATACGGCCGATGATAATAATGGCTGCGATGACGTAGCTTATGCGCGCAATCATTGTGCCGAGACGCTCGAGTTGCAGCATTAGCGGGGTCTTGACGCTGTTGTCTATCTGGGATGCGCGAAAGACGTTGCCGTGCTCGGTGTTGTCGCCCACAGCAGTAACTTGCATTACGGCATGACCCTCCATGACCTTGGTGCCTTTCATTACCACATTAGACGGGAAAGTGGCCTCCGGGTCAAATTCCGCGGTGTCTATGGTCTTGGCGCATAAAGGCTCGCCGGTGAGCGTGGATTCGTCGATATGTAGCGAGGTGGCTTCGATTAACTCGCCGTCAGCCGGTACTTCGTCGCCGGTATTGAGGATGACTATATCGCCCACGACTACATCACGCCTTGGAATGCTGATGGTACCCCCGTCACGTACCACTTGCACCGGCTCTTCATCGCTGACGGTGTTGAGCAGGGCAAATTCCTTCTCGGCTCGCATCTCGAAAAAGAATGCCAGAGAGGTGGCGCATATTACGGCCATAAATATGCCTAAAGGCTCGAAGAAGGTGCCGCCATCGTGCCCCAAGTAATAGTACTCATATAAGGATATGAACAGCGATAGTACTCCGGCCACCATAAGGATGGCTATGAGAGGGTCGCGAAATTTGGCGAGGAAGAGCTTCCAAAGGGATTTGCGTGCCACCGGTGTCAGCACATTGGTGCCATGTTCTCTGCGGCTGACTTCGACTTGAGCGGAAGTCAATCCGGTATTTTTATCTGTTGTTAGCATTATCTAAAGGTTTTCGTATTGGTCTAATTACGTAATATATTAGTCGACTATGCGCTAATGTCACGCAAAATTACTCATAAATCAATTACGTTATCATCTGCAGATATTAAATTAATGTTTAATTAGCGCCCGAAGGCTTGATGTCGGGCGACCCGGGCCTCATAGGGTATTAGCACTACAATAATAACCGCACGTTGAACGTTATATTTGTATACGTGAACCAACACTAAAGTAAACGGACAAAAATGAAAAAAATACTTAAACTTCTGGTACTGCCTTTATTGGTATGCCTGCCTATGGCAACTTTTGTGTCATGTAGCGATGACGATGACCTCCCTGATGTGAGTATGTCTATCAGCGTTGATGATGCCACTGTGGTGGACGATGTGATATATGTGGTCAAGGGCGAGACGCTGGATGTTGTCTCGGTGAATATCACCAACAACGAGCAAGGCAAGAATGCCATGGTCACGGCCGCTGCTTACTATTTTGACGGCTTCCGTATCGGAGTTGTTATCATTCCTCCTTACGGATTGAAGATCCCTACGAAGGATGTTGCCTTAGGCAAGCACGCTATGCAGATTGTATGTGACGTTGCCGCCGAGGGTAAGGCCTTGGGTATCGCCGCACTCGACTATGATGTTGTAGTGGTGGAAGATGCTGCCGATATTCCTTCCGGTAAAGTCTCTGACAAGGTAGGATCGACGGTAAAGGTACAGTGATCGAATAGCCTTCGGCTTTCTAAGAGCCGAGAAAATGATTTTATAGGCATCAAGCCGGACACGCAAATGATTGTCTTTGTCCGGCTTGATGCCGTTTTTAGATGGTAACGGCTTTGGAGACGCCTCACTGTTAGGGCATGAACACGCTCGCCTCAGGCACATCGGCAGAATCGTAACGCTCTTATATCACAAACATAAGCGAAGGGCTGGCTTTCATTCCATATAGTCATTATCCAATCCACGCAGACGCTATTTTAGCCCACGCTGCTAATATAGTCCTTGCGCCGTTATTTTTAGCCCACGCTGCCGCTAATATCAGTCCTCACAATAATGGCGGAGGACTCGGCGGTAGCTGTTGAAAATTTTGCTCTTGGAGACAAACCCCATATACTTGCCGTCAGCATCGACGACCGGGAGATTCCATGCTGCGGTTTGGTCGAAGGTCTTCATAACGGTGTCCATCGTGTCCGTGATGCGGATTGTAGCCGGTGGCGTTGACATAAACATATCTACATACATCTTCTTGTACAAATCGGGACGGAACATGATATTGCGTATTTCGTCCAGTAGGACTATGCCGAGTAGGCGTCCGTCTTGGCTGAGTACGGGAAAGAGGTTGCGGTGACTGCGCGATATTGTGTCTACCATCTGCTTGAGGTTCATATCCGAGCGTACGGGCAGAAAGTCGTTTTCGATAACGTTGGACACCTTGAGCAGTGTGAGTACGGCTTTGTCCTTGTGGTGCGTCAGCAGCTCGCCGCGCTGGGCCAGGCGCATCGCGTAGATACTATAAGGCAGGAACAATCGGATGGTGCCGTACGACACTACCGAGACGATGAGCAGCGGCAGGAATAGTTGGTAACCGCCGGTGAGTTCGGCCGTGAGGAATATGGCCATGAGCGGCGCGTGCATGACTGCGGACATGACGCCGGTCATACCCATCAAGGCAAAGTTCTTGTCCGAAATGAGCGCCTCGGGGGCCACGAGATTGGTGACGTATGCAAATAGGAAGCCGGTCATACATCCAACGTATAGTGATGGTGCAAATGTGCCGCCTACGCCGCCGGCACCATTGGTGGCTGAGGTGGCTACGGCCTTGGTGGCGATAATCATAGCGATGAAAGCGATGATTACCAAATGGCTTGAGCCTTCGCCGTAAAACATCGAGCCGTTGAGGATGGACGAGGTGTCACCGTTGAGCAGGCCTTCGATGGATGAATACCCTTCGCCGTAGAGTGGCGGAAACAGGAACACGAGCAACGAAAGCATCAGACATCCTGAGGCTACGCGAAGCGCCGGATGTCTGAAGCGTTTGAAAAAATTCTCCATCATATTCATCACGCGTGTGAAGTATAGCGAAACCAGTCCGCAAATAACGCCCAAAAGGATTACCAGCGGAATTTTAGAGGCAAAGAATGGTTCGCTTTGTGTGAAGAAGAATTCGAAATTGTACCCTGTGTATATGTAGGCGATGGTGGCGGCGGTTACAGACGAAATCACCAGCGGCATCACTGAGACGGTAGTGAGATCCAGCATCAGCACTTCGATGGTGAAAAGCACTCCGGCAATAGGCGCCTTGAAGGTTCCGGCAATACCGGCGGCGGCGCCGCATCCCACCAGCAACATAAGTACGCGCGGTGACATACGGAATGCTGACCCGAGATTCGAGCCTATGGCCGACCCGGTGTACACTATAGGTCCCTCGGCACCGACGCTGCCGCCGAATCCGATGGTGATGGAGCATCCTATGAGCGAGGAATACATATTGTGCCTTTTGAGGCGGCTTTTGTTTGTAGATATGGCTGCAAGTACGCGTGTGACGCCGTGCGATATATTGTCATGCACCATGTAACGCACGTATAAGAAAGTGATTATTACGCCTACTGCCGGCAGCAGAATGTACAGCCAGTTGCCTGATTGGGTGTCAATGTTGGCCGTGAGAGACGAGGCTATCAGGTGTATAAGGAAGCGTAGCAGCATAGCGGCAAATCCACTGAACACGCCCACTATCAAAGCCAGAAAGATGACAAAAGCTCTTTCCGAGACGTGCTTTTCGCGCCATGATAGGAAGCGCAGAAACCATGTGGCGGCCGGTTTGCTTTTGTGTGTAGGATGCTGTGCCATTGTTCGTTGATAATGCGTGTCCGGTTAGATGCCTTTGCCGGTGAGTACGGTGTGTATGGTGAAGAACAATATCTTTAGATCGACGGCCATGGAAACGTTGTCAATGTATAGTAGGTCGTAACGCAGGCGCTCGAGCATCTGATCGACGTTGCTTGCATATCCGTACTTGACCATGCCCCAGGATGTTATGCCGGGACGCACCTGATGCAGCAGGCTGTAGTACGGCGCGCGTGCTACGATTTGGCGGATATAGTATTCGCGTTCGGGGCGCGGACCCACCAGTGACATATCGCCTCGCAACACGTTCCAGAATTGGGGCAACTCGTCAAGGCGGTATTTGCGCAAAAAGTGCCCGACGCGGGTCACTCGTGGATCATCCAATGTCGATAATGCCGGACCCGAAGCTTCTGCATCTGCACGCATAGTGCGAAATTTGTAGATGTAGAATGGCTTTTTGTGGTATCCGATGCGCTGTTGGCGATAGAATACGCAACCTCGGCTGTCAATGCGTACGGCCAGAGCCAGAATTGCGAACAATGGTAGCAGCAATAGCAGGGCTATAGCGGCCGCTACTACATCGGCGGTACGCTTGAGATTGAGCGTCATTTTTGACGCCTGACTGTGCGAGATGTCGATGAGCGGTTCGCCTGTGACGGTGAACATACGTGGGCGCGCGGCGATGATGCTGTAAAGATCTGCCGGAATGAGTATTGTACGGTCCAGCGGGAAGAGCGTATTGATTAGTTGTCCGGTCTGGCGTATGCCTCCGCGATGCGGAATGACGATTAGGTTATGCACATCCAGTGTGCGGCATATCTCGGGTAGTTCGTCCAAGCGGTATACCGGTAGTCCGAGGTCTGGGCGTTGTGCGGCCGTGGCGTTGGATGTGTCTGTGTCTACGTAACCTATGACGTGTATTCCGCTACCTCGCGGGGCGGCGTTGAGACGGTCCACCAAGGCTTTACCTCCTTTGGTAGCTCCGATGACCAAGGTGTTGAATGCTAATTCGCGTCGTTGGATACGTCGCGCGGTATGCGTGGTCTGGATAAGGCGTACAATGTATACCGGGACAAACCATAGTAACCATAGTATGCCGATAAGCTCGTAGTACCCTTTGACGCCGGGGGATAGTGTATCGTTGATGATTGCGATAAAGAATATGCCTAAGGCGCCAATGGCCGAGACGATGGCCGTGTTGCCAAGCTCGTCAAGGCGTGACTTGAAGTATGTCTTGTTATAGTATCCCGAAAGCCAATATATGGCCAGCATCGCCAGTGGTGCGATAATCTGTCCGGCGACGACGTGGCTTTGAGTAAGATGGTCTGTCAGTGTGTAATGTGCCCGTATACCCTCCGGGAGAAAGTGGTAGCGTACGATACTGAAAGCCGTCCACCCGAAGTTAAGCATCAGGAAGTCGGCTAATACGTATATGAAGGCCTTACGGCGGATATTTTGCACTATAGAGATATGTGGTGAATACAGTTAAGCGGGCATAGAGTTTTTGGCGGACTGTCCGTTGTCGGTTGATGTCTACGGGCTGCGTCAAGCCTGCGTGGCGAGGGGGGGGGGAGAAGCGCCGGTTTTTTTTAGGATGTTACTTGCGTAGGATCTTGAATAGCCCTCCTTGCCCCAGACGCATAACCATAGACGGGCGTCCGGGTTTGCGGTCGCGACCGGTGAGGCATACGTAGTCCATTAGGGCGACAAGTTGCGGGTCTATTTGGTCAAAGGTGCGCGGCGTAGGAGACCCGCTGAAATTGGCTGATGTAGACACCAGCGGCCGTCCGAGGGCGCGGCATAATGTTGCCGAAAAGCGCTCGCGAGTAAGCCTAACGCCCAATGTGCCGTCCTCTCCCATAAGTGCCGGGGCAACGCCTCGACCATGGTCATAAACGATGGTCAGTGGCCTATCAGAGCATTCGATAAGGTCGTAGGCGATGTCCGGGACGGCGTCAACGGCGCGTTCGAGTGCGCCCAAGTCGCCCACCAGTGTGATAAGTGCCTTGTTGTCGCGACGTCCCTTGACCGAATACACGCGGTGTACCGCATCTTCGTTTGTGGCATCGCAGCCGATGCCCCAGACGGTGTCCGTGGGGTAGAGAATGAGCCCGCCGCGTCGCAGTACGTCTACAGCTTGGCGTAGGTCTTCTCTGGATATATTGTCTTCGTTAGTCATAATACAAAGTTACGCATTTAATCGCCAATCGCAAAAATTATAATTGCCGCTGTATGACCGAGCGTGACTTTTCGAGGTACTTGAGGCGTGGCTCGGACGTGGTTGTACTTGGTCTGTATCTGGGCTCGGGTAGTAGAGCGGTGTACGTAAATAGATGTGCAATAGCCTCAAATCGTAAGCAAAAGGAGATACTCAAGAATGTGGCGCATCATTTGTCATCGTGCCACACAAAGGTGGTGAGCAGCGGGTAGTGGTCCGAATTGCGGATATCGCCGCGTGCCATACTATGCGGCGTGAAATTCCCGCGCCATAGTACGTGGTCGATGCGAAAGTACATAGAGTTGCGATTGTAGGTATACATATATCCGAGTCCGACAGCCGGGTAGACTTGACGTAGGCCTTGATCCTCGACTTGATCCAATGCGTAGCAACCGGGCACATCGTTGAAGTCTCCGCAGACCACACAATTGGTGCCGCCGAATTTGCGGATATATTGAACCAGGCGTTTGACTTGGCGTGCGCGCATGACATTGGCGGCGCATAGTTTGGCTACCAGATCGGTACGTACTCGCTGCAACGGATTCTCGACTATCGTAGCCGGGTGTCCGGAGATACCGGTCAATCCGCTGTACAACTCCTTGTCGTCATCGGTCAGGCCTATGCTTTGCAGGTGGACGTTGAATACTGTGAGAACATGGCCATCAAGGTGTATGCGGTATCCGGCGATATCGCCGTTGCCGTAACGCCGTCGTTCATATCCCAAGGGTAGGGCATCCGCCGGATGTTTGCTTAGCAACAACTGGTTGTGGTCATTGAAGATTATATAAGGATAGCGACGCGAGATGCTGTCTATCTGCTCGGATGTGATACGGACGCTGTGTTCCACTGAAAGGTAGTCCGCTTCTTGGATGCACACGATGTCTGCATCCGTACGCAGAATATATGACAATGCCGGGTTGACATCGTCCGGGTATTTTTTGTCAAGGTCGAGCCACTCGGCACAATTGTAGGACAGCAGTGTCCATGTACGCGATTTGTCCTCTTTGGAAAGAGGTTCGGAAGACCGAGACAACGGGTACACGTTGAGAATGCGCGGCATACATACAGCTAAGGCAACTCCGGCTATGACGGCGCTACGACGCCACCAAAATATATCTATGACGAACACGATCAACAATAGCGGCGCCAATATCGGAAGCACCATCACGCATACTCCGGCCACCGGGAGGTCTTCGGGGTCTATAATGCCGGCCCAGGCCGAGATGATGGTGGCTGCGGACACGATGCACGTGATGGTGCACATAATGACAGACAGCATATGATGCCACCATGGCCGGACGCGTTTGCCGTCATGGTTTTGTTCCGTGCTCTCGGGCGCGTTTGTCGGTTTTGTGTCTATATCTTTGGAAGGTGTCATTTGAGACGTTGCGAAATTTCGAAAAGTCGGTGGCGCTCGTCTTCATTAAGCGATGCGTAGCCGCTGCGTCCGACTTTTGCGAGTATTTTGTCCAGTTCGGCATGCATTTCTTCGGGCGATGTCGTATGTCGTGTGGCATTCGGCGTACGCAGCATTCGGCGTCGAGCTCTGTATTGGCGTATACGTTTCTCGGCAAAAGCGTAAATGCCGCCTCCGAGGGCTCCGCCCATGTGCGCGGCGCACGTACCCGGGGTGCTCACGGATGCAATGATGTACAGAGCAGCGACGATTATAGCAATGTAAATAATAGATACTTCGCCGATGCCCAACAGATTGAGTCGTGCATGAGGCCTATAGACAGCGGCGGCAACCACGATGCCCATAACGGCGGCACTTGCACCGACCAGCATTCCCTGTACGGGTGTACAAGCGGCGGCAATTACGAAGGCAATAGCACCGCCGATGCCTCCGGAGAGGTAGATGCGCCATATCAATTCGGGCAAACCTATACGGCAGAACATCGGGGCGAATGATACCAGCCATAGCATATTGACTAACAGGTGTAAGAAGTCCCATTGGGTAAACATGTAAGTCAGCATCGTCCATGGATACGATGCCAAGCCTGCCATATCGGAAGGTAATGAGAATGTTACCGCTACCGCGTAGTCATCAATGCCGCACCATACACATAGGTGCACGCATACGAACACGGCGACATTCAGCGCCAGTAATGTGATTGTGACCGGCCCTCCAATTGCCGAGACTATTCGTCCGGCTTTAGTGGTTGCCATAGAAGGCCCCTTTCTTTTTCCAGTACATCAATATGGCAAAGCCGAATGCGGCTCCGCCGAGGTGAGCAAAGTGTGCGATGCCGTCGGCAGCACCGGTCAGTCCTAATGAGAGTTCAAGCAGGCAGTAGCCCAGCACCATCCATTTGGCCTTGATAGGTATGGGAATGAACATAAAGTACATTTCGCGGTTGGGATAGAGCATCGCGAAGGCCAGCAGCAGACCGAAGATAGCGCCCGAAGCGCCTACACACGGCGTATTGACTAATGATGAAATTGTGGCTAATGTATTGTCTATAAAGTACTGACCATGGTGCATAGCATCCCAACCATACACGATTACATCGTGGAACTGAGACGGGTCCATCATTGCCTGGTACTTGGACAATATTATTGCGAACACGCCCATCTGCACCAGTGCCGCTCCTATGCCGCAACTGATGTAGAAGAAGAGAAAGCGTCGCCAACCCATAGCCCATTCGAGAACCGAACCGAACATCCATAGCGCAAACATATTGAAAAACAGGTGCGTGACGCCACCGTGCATAAACATATAGGTGAATACTTGCCATATACGGAAGCCGGGTGATGACACGTAATGTAGCGCCAGCACATCCTCCATACGTTGTACCGCATTAGGCAGCAGTGCACCAAATGCGAATACGATAATATTGATTATCAGTAAATTTTTGGTGACGCTTGGTATGCGTCCGAATACGTCTGTACCCATTAGTCTGTACGTTTTAGTCGGTGTGTTCTAAGTCTGCAAAGATAGCAATTTTCAATGGAATCGTGAACTGCGTATTCCACGTTGTGCGTAATAGTATGAGCCTTTAATTGATACTGAAGCTAACCACTTGTAAATTATATAATTATCAGATTGACTTGTTCTAAAAATCGAGGTTAGGAAGCCCATCCTGTTTATTGTGCAAGTAATAGTGATTTGTAGACCTTATCTTTCTACAACCTACAGCATCAGATTTTCGTAAAATATCACGTATTTTGGATTCGGAGATATTAAGTTTAGCTTTAGTCTGGATTTGTTTTATGGTAAGGTCATTATATTCGGACAATACGCGCAAAATATCGTCTTCGGGTGATGTATATGTAGTTGCCTCTTCGGATACAAGGTCTAATGCCTGTCCGGTTGGCATAGGGTAATTGTAACTTGTCAATGTATTTCCCCACATATCTACTGCAATACATCCTTTTTGAAGCAGAAGGGCATTGGCATTTTTTTCATTAGGTAGAGGATTGCGGACGTATATCTTTCGTTTTTTACGTAACCCATCAATGACACCGGCCCATGTGCCACCCTTGTCATCACTTTGGGCAACGTATATATCATTTGCCATCCCATATATAATGCTGTTTCGGGCCATTGCGCAAGAAACAGACCATGGCATTTGTGGAGGGAAGCTGCTGACGACTAAAAGTTCGCCGTTGAGTATTCGTTTATAGTATTGTTTAAATCCTGATGCAAATGTGGTGATGCCTTGCGGGAGGATGATTATGCATTTCCCTCCGCAATCTAAACAAGCATCCATAGCTTGCCTATCCACGCCTTTGGCATATCCGCTTACAATAACTCGTTCTGAGGCTACGGCTTTTGAGACGATGTTTCGGGTAAACTCCAATGATGTCGTGTCTGCATTTCGTGACCCGACAACAGCCGTAGAAATAGTATTCATTAGCGAAATATCACCTTTTGTATACAATATTGTAGGCGCTCCTTGTTTTAGATTTGCTTTAAGTGCGTGTGAGTATTCCGGAGCATCAAAAGGTATAATTTTATACCCTTGCGCCAGAAGATTTTCGGTGGTAAATGCCGTACTTGCAATGTTTTCGCGAGCAGCCGTAAAGGCCGAGCGTTCGGCATCGGTGAACTGTAATTGCTCCCAAACTTCCTGATTTTCGAATAACTCGATTATATCTATTCGTGGGATAGCTGTATAACAGCGTACGTATATGGCATTTTTTTGGCGCGTGGATAGACCCGGCATCAAAGCCAAGGCGCTCCAATATGTCAGATTCTGTCGGTTCATCATTCTCCTCCTATGGTTTTGGCGATGACTATGGGTACTATTAATTTTGCTCCTTGCTTAGTTAGCATACGCCCGGCTTCCTTAAGTGTGGCTCCGCTGTCGTAGATGTCGTCTAGGAGCAGAATAGTTTTCCCTTCCACGATGTTGGCAGGTATTTCAAAAGCACCGCTTACGTTGGCTTTTTTGCCGTATGCATTACGAAATACTTTTTGGGCATCTGTCGCTCTCGTCTTTCTCAACTTGTCCGAAAGTGGTATGCCGATGTCACTAGATAATCTAATGGCAAAGTTCTTGACAAGGTCTCCGGAAATAGTTGGTGGAATGTATAGTAGCAAATCGAAGCGGATGCCACCTAATTTGCCATATATCATTGTCTTGACACGACCCAATAGCTCATCGGGGAAATCCCCTCCGTTTTCATATTTTGAATGATGAATAATCTTCCCGACTTCGGATTGACCATAATATGCCGAAGCAAATCCGTCGGACATGTGGGACTTACTTATAACATATTTTTTTGCCATGGTTGTGAGTGTGTCCGAAATGGTTATAGGTAAGCCGGAAAATTGTTCTCCATCATATAGGACATCAGTGTCTTTGTATAAGACGCGAAACTTGCCGCATGGCTCCAGAGATATTTTTAGTAAAAAATCATCTATTGTCTTTGTCATAACGTCTGCTGTATCAATTGACGGGAAGAACCTGGAAGAAAACTTCTTGAACAATTCTTCGGTCTTGTGCGACACAAAATCCGATAGACTTGGAGCGGATGTGTTGTCACAAATTGCTTTTGACCGGGTGTCATTATCCAAGAATTGGCAAAGATAGTCCATTCTTGGCTGTGTCGTATATATATATTCGACCATAGATTGCAATTCGTTGAGCCGTACTTGCCGTATGCGTTCAAATACTGAATAATTCAAATCCTGAGCTCCGGGGATGTATTCGTAATATTTTCGATTGTCCAGGTTGACGGGACGTATAATGTTTTGGTCGATAAGATCGGCTCGAATCGTGCGGATTTCATTCTGTTTTAGATTGGTGCGTAACATTAGATCGCGTTCGCCAAGCATTTCTTCGCGAAGACATTGGATCACGTCTGCATACTTGTCCTCAGTAGGACGTGCATTGTTTATGAAAGACAATGGTAGGTCGCAATCGCAGGTGTAGCCATCGTTAATCAGGCTTTGAGCTTCGTTATAAAGTAGGATGATATATGCAGGTTTTCCGTCACGACCGGCGCGGCCGATTTCTTGGTAATAATGTATTGGCGATACCGGAATTTGTGTATGAATAACGAAACGAACATCCGGTTTGTCTAACCCCATACCAAGAGCGTTGGTTGAAATGATGCATTTCCAACGATTTTCAATCAATCCGTTCTCAATCTCTACTCGTTGTTGTGCGTCTAATCCGGCGTGGTAGAACTTTGTGCTTATACCGGAAAAATTTAGCCATGCTGTATAGTATTCGGCTTGTGTTCGTGTCCCGACGTAAACCAAACCAGTACCTGGAAGTCTTTTGATGTTCTCGGCTAGCCATTTCATTTTGAATTCTTCCGATTGGTTTCGAATGACGTAAAGGTGAAAATTGTCTCGGCTTAATGAACCTCGTATTGTCGTTATGTTATTACCAATTTGTTTGACAATGTCATTCTGAACACGTATATTTGCGGTAGCGGTAGTTGCTAAGAGAGGTGTGCTTTGGGGTAACAGCCTGACGAGGTTGATAATACGACGGAATGCAGGCCTGAAATCGTGGCCCCAAGTGGATATCGTATGTGCCTCGTCAATTACGACCATCGAGACGTTAATATTCTTAACTGCATTAATCCAGGCTTGGTTCTCTTGGCGTTCAGGCGCAATGTATAGTAGTTTGTACTTTCCCGCTTGTGCCGATTCTAATATACGGGCATTCTCTTCGGGCGCTTGTTCGCACGTGATTAATGCCGCCGAAATATTGCGCTTCTTTAGACTATAGACCTGATCGCGCATCAGTGCTATAAGTGGCGAAAATACAATAGTGGTTCCATTGAATTGTGTCGCCGGATACTGATAGCATAGTGACTTACCAAATCCGGTGCGCTCAACCATTAGTACGCGCTTGCCGGCAAGTAGTTGAGATATTGCCCTCCATTGTTCGTCATAGAAGTGCTCAAAGCTAAAGATGGCTTTGAGATTTTCTTCATGATGTTTTCGATCTGAATCAGTTGACGGGTACATCTCGGCATTTGATAATTGAAAAATAGAATCAACGATGTTTGGTCGGGAGGAGGAGGCGGAGAGCGAGCCAGTCGAAGATGGCGCGGTAGACGGCATCGGCTACGGGGCGGTCGCTGAGGATGAGGTCGTGCAGTCCGCCTTCAAATTTATAGGATGTAACATCCGGTCCGAGAGCCGCGCCGTAGCGACGGATGTCTTCAACATTAAGCACTGCATCGCCATGCTGATGTTGGGGCGTCCATTTGTCGCCGTAGACGCTGTGCCCCGAGGACATTAGCAAGATGGGCACCGTAATCCACGAGTGACGGTGTAGGGCGTCTTGGGCTTCGGAGATGGCGCGTATCCACCCGGCGGTCACCTTGCGCGGTTGCACGGTCTTCCAATCGGTATTGAACTCCCATTGCCCGTGATACTGCTTAAGCAGGCTTTCGGCGTACGCAGTACCATCTCCTTGGCTTATGGAGATGTTCGGAAAATGTCGACCGAGGCATCCGACCATTGGTATAGCTATGTGCCGCATAAATCCACCCATATTCCATTCAAGGAAAGGGCTGTTGAGCACCAGGGCGCGTATGCCGGAATTGCGTCGTGCATTGAGGTATGATGCAGCCACCAACCCACCTGTGCTGTGTCCTATCAGGACAATATCTTGTATGCCGTCTTGGCGCATCAGGGTAAGCGCCGAATCGATGTCGGCATAGTATTCGGAGATGTTGCGTACTTCGTAAGGACGCCTTTCCGGCACTATTGAGCGGCCGTAGCGGCGCAGGTCAACGGCGTAGAAGGCGTAGCCCGTGTCAGCGAAGCGGTCGCCCATTTCCTTTTGGAAGAAGTAGTCGTTGTATCCATGGATGTATAGCACTCCGCGGCGCAGGGTGTCGGACGTATCGCATTCGGCATTGTGCCGTATGACGGTACAAGTCACGTCTCCGCCGTAGTCGGAGGGTTGATGCACGATTGTACAGACATACCCATCACCCAGTATGTCCGGATGCCAGCGCGAGGAGGCATATGCGTCTATGCCGACACAATTCAGTAGCGCCA
>CAKTOT010000034.1 GCA_934590135.1 uncultured Muribaculaceae bacterium | reverse complement strand
GCACACACCCAAAACACTAAACAGCCACAGCCAATGAACACACGTCTGCGTACAATCACGATAGCATGCGCCACACTTTGGACCACGATTTCCGTGGCTCAGACTCCTGCTTCTGCTACCGAACCCGACAGCGTTGACATCGTGCGCGAACTCAACGGCACGGGACGCATACATATTACCCAACCGGCAGATTTGCAGCTACGTTCAAACTCTACGGACGATGCCGCCGGCGACAATTCCAACGTATCGCGTCCTCGCTCCGGCACAGGCTTTCGCGTGGAAGTCTTTGCAGACAACAACGTACGAACCGCCAAGTCTCGCGCCACGGCCAAACGTCGCAATCTTATGGCCCGCTTGCCGCAATACCGCGTGTATCTGACATTCCAATCCCCATATTGGCGTGTACGCGTGGGCGACTTCCGCACTCGCGGCGAAGCCGAAGGAGCAATGGCCGAAATACGCCGCATCTTCCCCTCTTATTCGTCAGACTTGCGCATAGTGCGCGACCGTATCAATAAATGATGAACCAGACCACATATAACAAGCAACAAATCATACCGGACGTCACGCCGCAGGTAAACGAAATCGCCGACCACATCCATCGTATACTCGAATTGCTGGGCGAAGACCCGCAACGCGAAGGACTGGCCAAGACACCGATGCGCAATGCCAAGGCTCTATGGTTCCTCACTCAGGGCTATCGACAAAGTGCCGATGAAGTCATCAATCAAGCCATATTCGAATATGCCGGATCTAAGATGGTAATTGTCAAGGACATCGAATTTTATTCGATGTGTGAGCACCATATCCTACCATTTTTCGGCACAATTACCATAGGCTATATTCCAAACGGCAAAATGGCCGGACTTAGCAAATTAGCCCGCCTTGTAAACGTATATGCCCGCCGTCTCCAAGTACAGGAACGACTGACCGCGCAAGTCTGCGCCAAGGTGTTTGAAGCACTGGATGCCCGCGGCGTCATCGTACATTGCAACGCGCATCACCTGTGTATGAAGATGCGCGGTGTCGAAAAACAGGAAGCCACTACTACGACATTGGACTATTGCGGAGCTTTTGCCGAGGATTCGGAACTGCGCCGCGAGTTCTTGGATGCTATACATCAATAAAGCATAGCCTAACGGGATTAGTCACAAATCGACTGAAACTTACTGCAGCACAAGATATGGGACGTCTTATAGCCATAGACTTTGGTCGCAAACGTTGCGGCATCGCCGCCACCGATGCGCTCAGGCTTATCGCCAATCCGGTGGACACCATACCAACGGCACAATTAGCGACTTATATCAAATCCTATATTGCAGCCAATGAAGTCGATGCCGTAGTCGTTGGACTACCCAAACAAATGGATGGTACGCCCAGCGAATCGACTCGTTTCCTGACCCCGGCCATCAATCGCCTGCGCAAAGAAATATCACCCGTACCCATAGTATTCTATGACGAGCGCTTCACCTCGGTATTGGCACATCGAGCAATGATTGATGGTGGAATGCACAAGATGGCACGACGCGACAAGGCCGTAGTAGATAAGATTTCGGCAGCAATAATTCTCAACGACTATTTGTCCTCTGCGTCAGGTACAGCAAGCAACATAGAACAACACTAATCCGAAGTACACAAAGACAACACAAATACATACATAATGACACTACCTATATACCTATTGGGCCAACCGGTGCTGCGCAAACAATGCGAGGACATCACACCCGAGTATCCCGAGCTGAAAAAACTCGTGGCCGATATGTTTGAGACAATGTATGCCAGCGAAGGCGTAGGTCTGGCTGCTCCACAGATAGGCCGCGCCGACCGTATCGTTGTCATTGATGCCTCACCCGTAGGCGATGTCTTTCCCGAATGTATTGACCGCCGTATGACTCTAATCAATCCGCGTGTTACAGTACTAGACGGCGAAAGCATCGGTCGCAGCGAAGGATGCCTCAGCCTTCCAGGCATTGCCGAGGACGTCAAGCGCATCGAACACATACGTCTGCAATGGCTCGATGAAGACTTCAACGAACACGATGAAGAAATTTCCGGATACCTGGCACGAATAGTCCAGCACGAATGTGACCACCTTGAAGGAAAAGTATTCACCGACCACTTGTCTGCAATACGGCGCCAACTGATACGCGGAAGACTCAACAACATTCTCTCCGGACGCATAAGCGTTGACTACCCCGTACGCTTTGCCAAACCACATCGCCGTTAGACGCGCCGAAGCAGATAACACACATTATACTCGGACACACCATTATACGAGCGTAAGCGCGTCTCGTAAGCGCGCATGGCAAATGCCGTCCTACACCCGGCACGATTCATCAACCAAACAAACCACATACACAATGGCTGACGACAAAAAAGTTATATTCTCTATGGTAGGCGTTTCAAAGACCTATCCGCCACAGAAACAAGTTCTGAAAAACATCTACCTATCCTTTTTCTATGGAGCGAAAATCGGCATCATAGGCCTCAACGGCTCCGGCAAATCCACCTTGCTGAAGATTATTGCCGGTATAGATAAAGATTATCAGGGCGAAGTAGTATTTTCGCCAGGATACACCGTCGGATATCTCGAGCAAGAGCCCAAGCTCGATCCCGACAAAACCGTCATCGAAATTGTCCGCGAAGGTGTGCAGCCGATAATGGATATGCTGGCCGAATTCGATGCCGTCAATAACGCCTTTGCCGACCCGGACGCCGACTTCGACGCATTACTTGCACGTCAAGCCGAGCTTCAAGACCGCCTCGATGCCGTAGGCGCTTGGGACATCGACAGCAAACTGGAACGAGCCATGGACGCCTTGCAATGTCCCCCCGACGACCAAAAAGTGGACACACTCAGCGGTGGCGAACGCCGTCGCGTGGCTCTGTGCCGACTGCTGCTCCAACAACCGGACGTACTGCTGCTTGACGAGCCCACCAACCACCTCGATGCCGAGTCTATTGATTGGCTCGAACAACACTTGCATCAATATCCCGGCACAGTCATAGCCATCACTCACGACCGCTACTTCCTAGACCATGTGGCCGGATGGATACTCGAATTGGACCGCGGCGAAGGCATACCTTGGAAAGGCAATTACTCTTCGTGGCTTGACCAAAAAACCAAGCGTATGGCTCTCGAAGAGAAACAGGCAAGCAAGCGACGCAAAACACTCGAGCGCGAACTCGAGTGGGTGCGTATGGCACCCAAGGCACGACAAGCCAAAGGCAAAGCACGCCTTGCCGGATACGACAGATTGCTCAACGAAGACCAGAAACAAAAAGAAGAGCGCCTCGAAATATTTATACCAAACGGCCCGCGTCTGGGCAATAAGGTCATCGAAGCACACGGATTGGCCAAATCTTACGGCAATAAAACGCTGTTCAAAGATCTGGAATTTATGCTTCCACCCAATGGTATTGTGGGTGTCATCGGCCCCAACGGCGCCGGCAAGACCACCCTATTCCGTTTGATTATGGGTCAGGAGCAAGCCGATGCAGGTGATTTCAGCGTCGGTGATACCGTAAAAATCGCATATGTCGACCAGCGTCACCACGACCTGCTTCCCGAAAAATCGGTATACGAAGTCATCAGTCAAGGCGTCGACAGCTTCCGTATGGGCGGACGCGATGTCAACGCACGTGCCTACCTGAGCAAATTCAACTTTACCGGAGCCGACCAAGAGAAGAAAATCGGCGTACTATCCGGCGGCGAGCGCAATCGTCTACACCTTGCCATGGCTCTGAAGGAAGAAGGCAACGTTCTGCTGCTCGACGAGCCCACCAACGACATTGATGTCAACACCCTGCGTGCACTCGAGGAAGGTCTCGAAGACTTCGCCGGATGCGCCGTCGTTGTCAGCCACGACCGATGGTTCCTCGACCGTATATGCACACACATTTTGTCCTTCGAGGGCGACGGGAAAGTCGTATTCTACGAAGGCAGCTACAGTGATTACGAGGCTTACAAACTTGCCCAAAACGACGGCAAACCACTACCCCGCCGCCGTTACCGCAAACTCATGGAGTAATCTGTCCGACATATTTATTCCATCATCTTTAGGCGACAAATTAAGAAACCGATGACGCGAACCATCAAGTTCACATCATCGGTTTCTTAGTTACGAAGCAATGTACTTGGTAAGGCAGTAGCCTCGCTACATATTCTCAAATTTCAGGCATACAGCATGCCGGCAGCCACTTCTGCAGCTACGGATGCACCAAGACTATTAGCCACTATGGCCAAGGCAAAAGGAGCGGCAGCAGCGGGGCCGTTGCCTGTCACAAGATTGTTGAGTGCAACTACGGGAACATCCTTGCATATTGCATCGCCCTGAGCGCACATTGCTTCAAAACCGGGATAGCACGTAGCCTCGCGGTCTTTGAGTATACCCAGAGGAGCCAAAACAACGGCCGGAGCCGCACATATTGCTGCAACCTTGCCTTTGGCAGCGTGAGCCTTAAGCAGCGCGGATAGTCCCGTATGTTCATGCAGATTGGTGGCGCCCGGCATTCCACCCGGAAGTATCAGCCACTCCGCCCCTTCAAAATCACACTCGGCAAAAACGGCATCGGCTGCCACTGTGACACCATGTGCTCCGGTGGCATTACGGTCTGCATTGATAGAGACTGTCTTGACATCCATACCGGCACGACGCATCACGTCCACAGTCGTAAGTGCTTCTATTTCCTCGAAGCCGTCAGCTAAAAATAAAAATGAGCGCATAATTAATACTATTTGATAGGTTAAATTTTTTATTAGTTATATATCAGAACTATAGATGCAGTTATAACGAAAACGCTATTATTCGCATTGCAAACTTCGGAAATAATTCGCATACTTTTACTATTTTTGAGGAAAAATTTTTCAGCCTATATGCATACACGATATATCAAACACGCCCTGCGGGGTATGAACGCGATCTTAGTGGCTGCCATAATATTTGCATCCGTCGTAACATTCTCGTCCTGCAACTCTCGGAGCCAATGGCGATATGCCCAAGGAGCAGCTTGGGGCACTTCCTATCATATTACATATTATGGCGATCGCGCTCTTGACGATTCGGTGGTGGCTGTTATGCGCAATGTCGAATTGTCACTCAGTCCCTTCGAGCCCGCTTCGAACATCTCGCGTATCAATCGCGGCGAAACAGACACCGCAGACAGCAATGTGCAAATAGTTTTTACACGCGCCAAGGATATTTGGAAGTGCTCGGACGGACATTTCGACCCAACTATAGCGCCACTGGTCAACCTCTGGGGGTTCGGAACCGAAGAAGACGATGTACTGCCCGATTCGGCAGCCGTCACCACGGCTTTACGCAGTGTGAGTATGGGCAAATGCCGTATAGACGCCCACGGACGGATTATCAAAGGGCACAAGGACACGTCCTTTGATTTTTCGGCTATCACCAAAGGTTATGGTGTGGATTGCGTGGCAAATATGCTCGAACGCAACGGAGTGACGGACTATATTGTCGAGATAGGCGGCGAAATCGTATGCCGCGGTCACAATCCGCGCGGCCTTGACTGGCAAGTGCAAATCGATGCGCCCGTAGCCGACTCGATGGTAATGCACCGCCGCTACAATGTGATTCCGCTGAAGGATGCAGCAATGGCTACATCAGGCAATTATCGCAACTATCGTACTCTTCCTGACGGACGCCGCGTGGGCCATACCATATCGCCGATTACGGGATATCCCCTAATGACGTCTACATTATCCGCCACAATCATCGCGCCGGATTGTATGAGTGCCGATGCATTGGCTACGGCATGTATGGCCATGGACGCAGACAAAGCATTGGCTATGATTCGTGCACTCGGCAAAGGATACTCGGCCATGCTTATTGTGGACTCTCCGCGGGGTTTGGTGACTGTAAATTCTCAAGACAAGTAAGGGGCTGTAGGCGCGTCCGGACACTTAGATACCTGTTCCGGTGTACCCTGAGCCAAAATTACGCCGCCGTCGCGACCGCCGCCGGGGCCCATATCGATAATGTAATCCGAAGCACGCAACACATCGGTATTATGTTCGATGACAAGCACCGTATTACCGCGATCTACAAGACGATTGAGAATAGTCAGCAAGGTATTAATATCCTCAAAGTGCAAGCCCGTGGTGGGTTCGTCCAGAACGAAAAGCGTACGTCCCGTATCGCGCCGTGCCAGTTCGGAGGCAAGTTTGACGCGCTGGTTCTCTCCGCCACTAAGTGTCGAGGACGGTTGCCCCAGCTTGATGTATCCGAGCCCTATGTCTTGCAGTACCTGAATCTTCTTCAATATTGTAGGAATGCCTGCAAAGAACTCGACAGCCTGATTGATGGTCATATCCAATACATCCGCAATACTCTTGCCCTTGTACCGTACCTCAAGGGTTTCGCGATTGTATCGTTTGCCGTGACACACGTCACACACGACGTTGACATCGGGCAAAAAATTCATCTCTATGGTACGGCATCCGTTGCCGCCGCACGCCTCGCAGCGTCCGCCTCGCACGTTGAACGAAAAACGTCCGGGTTTGTAGCCGCGTATCTTCGCCTCGGGTAGCGCGACAAAGAGATTGCGTATATCGCTGAATACACCGGTATATGTCGCCGGATTTGACCGCGGGGTCTTGCCCAATGGCGACTGGTCTACGGTGACCACCTTGTCTATGTTTTCGATGCCGATAATCTCGCCGTATGGCAGCGGCTCTGTATGCGCGCGATAGAATATACCACGCAAAGCAGCCTCCAAAGTGCCGTTGACCAGCGATGATTTGCCGCTACCGCTGACACCGCTTACACATGTGAGCGTACCCAAAGGTATGGTGAGGGTAACATCCTTTAGGTTATGCCCGGTACAATGCGTGATTGTCAACGCCTTACCATTGCCGAGGCGCCTCGTCTCGGGCACAAAGACTTTGCGTGTACCGTTAAGATACTGCGCCGTCAATGTATCAGCATTCTTCATCTGCTCGGGCGTGCCTTGGAATACCACCTTGCCGCCACGGCGACCACCGCGCGGCCCTATGTCTACGATATAATCAGCCTCGGTCATGATATCTCGATCGTGCTCGACGACAATGACCGAATTGCCGG
Organism: uncultured Muribaculaceae bacterium; assembly: GCA_934590135.1. GTDB lineage: Bacteria > Bacteroidota > Bacteroidia > Bacteroidales > Muribaculaceae > CAG-873. The sequence goes on along the minus strand of CAKTOT010000034.1, from coordinate 12,719 downwards.
CATCGCGCAACTTTTTCAGCGATGAAATCAGACGATGATTGTCTCTTTGGTGCAAACCTATGGACGGTTCGTCAAGTATATACAGAACGTTCACCAACTCGCTTCCCATCTGCGTGGCAAGGCGTATACGCTGGCTTTCGCCGCCACTGAGAGTCGCCGATGCACGCCCCAACTGCAAATACTCCAGCCCGACATCCACCAAAAAGCGCAGGCGACTGCTGACTTCCTTGAGAATCTCGGCGCCTATGGTGTGACGCGTTTTGTCCAATTTGTCCGGCAATGCTTGTGTCCACGCATACAAATCCTTTATATCCATGCGGCATAAATCGGCAATGTTGCGGTCGTCTATAAAATAGCTGCGAGCCTCCTGACACAGACGATCGCCATGACAATCGGGACATACCGCACGCGAGAGAAATTGCTCGCTCCAATGACGCGCCGCGGCCCCGGCATCCTCGTCTTGTTGCATCTCAATGTACTTGATGACGCCTTCGTAAGGCGCAAAGTAGTTGGACGTGGACATCGTGTCATTGGTGATGCTAAGATGTTCGGTGGTTCCGTTGAGTATATCGTTGATACACTCTTCACTAAGCTCGCCGACGGGCGTTCGCAGGTCAAAACCGTAGCGCTTGCAAATTGCCTCTATCTGCCAAAATATCATCGTATTATGATACTTACCAAGCGGCAATATGCCACCGGTATATATCGATGCCTTGGCATCCGGCATAATCTTGGCTCGGTCAACGAGACTGATTGTTCCTATGCCTTTGCACGTGGGACATGCGCCCTGCGGCGAATTGAAGGAGAAGTTGTGCGGTGCCGGTTCGCGATACGACAACCCGGTCTCGGGATCCATCAGCGACTGACTGTAATGCGACACCTTGTCCGTGTCGGCATCGTATACCATCATTTGGCTGTCCCCTTGTTTAAGGGCTGTTTCCACAGTGTCACGCAATCGTCCCTGATCTTTGGCGCTTACTTTCAGCCGATCTACGACCAGTTCGATAGAGTGATTCTTGTATCGGTCCAGTTTCATACCGAAGGCTATCTCGCGCATCTCGCCGTCTACGCGCACATGGAGGTAACCTTTCTTCCGCAATTGTTCAAATAGTTCTTTGTAATGCCCCTTGCGATTGAACACCAAGGGTGCGAGAATGTATATCTTGTGCCCGTCATATTGCTCAAGTACGAGGTCCACAATTTTCTCACGCGAGTACTTGACCATAGGACGTCCCGAAAGGTAGCTGCGAGCCTCGCCTACACGCGCATACAGTAGACGCAGAAAGTCGTAAATCTCGGTGGTGGTTCCGACAGTACTTCGCGGGTTGCGGTTGATGGTCTTTTGCTCAATGGATATGACTGGGCTCAGTCCCGTAATTTGATCCACATCGGGACGCTCAAGGTTGCCTATAAGATTGCGAGCATACGCCGAGAAGGTCTCGATATAGCGACGTTGTCCCTCGGCGTATATCGTATCAAACGCCAGGGAAGACTTGCCACTACCGCTAAGTCCGGTGATGACAGTAAGCGTATTCCGAGGAATGGTAACGTCTATATTCTGCAGATTATTGACGCGAGCCCCGGTGACGGCGAGCACTCCCGCCCCATCGTCGCCTATGGTGTCGATGGAAGCTGTCTCCGAAGCAATAGTAGCGGAAGTAGTGTCGACAGAAGCATCCTGAGTCTTTGAAGCAGCCTGCGGCCTAACCGCTGTTTTCTTTTTAGTGTCTTTGCGCATCTCGATCATTATTGTTTAAGCCAACGTTGGTTGTATACTTTCACATGGGCTGTGGAACGGCGCAACGAAGATGCCTTTGGTATCTTGACGGTATAAGTCTTGCCGCCCTTATTGGTGAGGGTCTTGGCTCTTATCCATGGATTGGCTTCGCGCAGTTGTGCGTAAGTAATACCGTGTTCCTGTGCCCATACAGGCCAGTCTTCAATCGCACCGCTGACCGTTTCCTCGGTGTATTCCATAGGTTGGTAAAGCTGTTCGGCACGAAGTGCGAAGCCGAAGGCGGGGGCATTTTCCATCACTGCTTTCATGGCCATAATGCGGAAAACATAGCGCGATGTCTCATCTGTCAAGTACAAATCAAAGGATGTATTGACGCCTTGCTTGGACAACTCGCCGGAGATACGCCCCATACCTCCGTTATATGAAGCCATAACGCTTTCCCAGTTGCCGTAACGCGCGTATGCAGATTTGAGATATCGGCACGCAGCGTCCGTAGCTTTCTCCGTATTGTAGCGTTCGTCTACCTCATCCGACACTTCAAGCCCGTATTGGCGAGCCGTTGAGGGGATAAACTGCCAGAGTCCTGCAGCTTTGGCTCCGGAATATGCCCGCGGATTTAGGTAGCTTTCGACGCACGCCAGATACAGCAAATCTTCGGGAATACCATTGGCACGCAGTATGGGTGCCATTACGGGAAAGTACTTATTGGCACGTTTGATTGTCAACAAGGTGTTGCCGTGACCATATACCAAGGAAGTGAGTTCGCGGTCCATACGCTCGTACATATCTTCGCGGTCAAGGTCGACCTTGACGCCTGCAAAGGTCATAGTCTTGGGTACTTCGGGATTAGGCACCGAAGCAAAAGATGCGGTTTTGGCCGTATGTCGGTGTGTATGCGTGTGTTCAGCTGCTATAGCCGCCGATGCCGGCAACGCCACCAAGGCGGCTACGACAAGTATTGTGTGTATATTCATATTCGTAATGGAATGTTGTGTCAAAGATAATCTTGCGTCTATATATGCCCAACGCATCTGTCTAAATATGTGCTTGCGTCAAGGCTCGGGTTCTTGACATTGGTGCAACTTTGCTCCCGGCAGCCTGTGCATCGGAACGCGAAGTCAACGTGTGGATGCGCCCCATACCGTAATTATGCAAAGGGCTCGGATTGTGGAGGGATACTCCGACCGTATAAAACGGTGGGTACCTTTCGCTGAAGGGTTATTCACCGCCGCCCTCGGTAGTCCCTCCGGTGGCGCGTCGCGTGCTGATAATATTTATATCTCCGGAGAGATCGTATTTCTTCCCATCGGCACCGCGAGCGCGTATCACATAGAAATACACGCCGTTGGGCACAAATTTGCCTTTGTATTTTCCGTCCCAGCCTTGCGATGGATGTGTCAGCGTAGCCATCTTGACACCCCAACGATTGAATATATTACATTCAAACGATGTGATGGATGTATAGCTGACTTTCCAAATGTCATTGACGCCATCCTCGTTGGCCGGCGAGAAGGCATTAGGACACAGAAGGCGCGATGCGCCAATGGACACCTCGTAGGTATCACTATACCACGCACATGTACCCTCGGCGTTATCGGCCATAAAGCGAACATATATCGTACCCTCCTCGTCAAAAGTATGATTCAGCGTCAATTCGCTGTAACGATCAAACACATCTCCGAATTCGGGGTCACGGCTCATTTGCCATTCGTGAAAAACTGCCGCATCGGATACAGCGGCATTGAAGGTGATTACTGCCGGAGCGCTGCCACCCAAAGCACCGCCATCCTGATTTTTAATCTGATTGTCAACTTCTTCCTGTTCTTGCGTAGCCGAGGTATGGGCATCTACGGCTATGGCAGTCACCGAAGGCGTAGTGACCTGCTGTTCCAGATTCCAGGCACGCAGAAAACGGTCACCCGAAAGCGTCACCTCAGTGTCGCACAATGGTGCGTCTACATACATAGCGTCCGACAACGCGTCAAAGGTTTTGGTGATTGTATTCTGTGCGTACGTCTCCGAGGTCTCATCCCATACCAACGAACGATACTCGGCAGTGATTTCGCGGCTCAGACGCAGAGGACGAGATGTTGTACTATAATATGTGATAGCTTCGCCGCTACCGACAGCCGCAAGAGCCATGCGATCGCACGCGGACATCTCGGTATTGATGCCTACGCCCTGCATATCCAGACGATGAAGATTGTAATTGACCACCCACCAGGCATGCAAACGGCCGCCGTCATTGATTACAAATCCGATGTCTTCCGGTCCTACCGTCCAAGTATATGTCGTGCCGTTGCGTTGTACGCCGGTGACATCCGATGCGTAAGCGATGCCGTCTGCGCCATAGCGCTGCACCTGCACGACATTAGAGGAAGCATCGGTCTCATATGATGCCGTAGCCGTACCCGCAGCATTATCTATGACGTATACACCGTGAATGTCGGAAGTGGCAGCCTCGACACGCACCGCCGGAAGGCTGACGCCGCTAAACGACAGCGTTGTGGCCGCCTCGGCATTGCCGATGCCGCCGAGCAGTATCGCTGCAATGATATATGTAGTGATAGTATGCTTCATATTGTATGCTAAGTATGCTATACGTGTATTTGTACAAAGTTACGCATTTATCGTCAATCACGAAAATAAAAAAATATTCGTACCTTTGTCTTTGTATGGCACGCATCGTACATATCAACACCGTGGCTGACACCTATACGGGCGTTGGCGGCGTTATAGCATCCTTAGCCGCATATCAACGATGTCAGGGGCTTGATGTGAGCATCGTCGCCGGATATATACGTCCCGAATTCGAAACTTTTGCGGACTACGTTATGTGCGGGCGCATAAGGCATAATCTTGCTGTTTTGGAAGTACGCTTACGTGATAATGACGGACGCCTGTGCCGATGCGCAACAAGACGCCTGACGGCATGGTTTGACAGGCTCGGAGATGTCGCGGCAATACACTTGCACAATATTCACGGGTATTACATCGATGCGACCACACTGATGACTTGGGCCTGGAAGCACAATGTAAAAGTAGTCGTAACAATGCACGACCACTGGTGGTGCACCGGACGTTGCGCCTACATTCCGGGCGGATGCGACAACGACTGCTATGGGTGCAAGCATCCGGATGTGTATCCGGCTACGTGGTTGGATTTTGGCGGCAAAGCCAACTTTGAAAGATTTCGTCGCCGTTGTTTTGTTCACAAGATGATCAATGCCTCCGCTCGATTTGTGGCGCCATCAGACGCCATTGCAAAAATTGCATATGACAGACTCGGCATACACACAGACGTAATACGCAATGGTATCGACGACACAATATTCTTTCCGGGAAAGGAGAAACACAAGTCGGCTTCAGAGATACACGTCATTGCCGTTGCCGCCACGTGGACGCCGGCCAAAGGCTTGGACATCCTCCGTGCTGTAGCGATGTCCCTACCCCGCGAATGGAGGCTGACAGTAACGGGCAAAGATGCACCTGTGGCTATGTCTCCGCAAATCATAATAGAAGACCGAGTGACGCCGACGGAAATGGCTTCGTTGTACCGCGATGCGGACGTACTGCTAAGCACCGCCACAGCCGAAGCCTTCGGAATGACCGTAGCCGAAGCTATGGCCTGCGGCGTTCCTGCCGTAGTCAACAGTTCTACCGCAACGGCCGAACAAGTAAAAGACGGCATCAACGGATATGCAATAGATATGAGCCCGAAACATCCCGAGCCAATAATAGAAGCCTTGTCTCGTGCCTCATCACTACGCTCGACACATTCGCTGACAACGCTGTCTGCCGTACAGATGGCCGAGGAATACGCCCCTCTGTACGGGCTATGAACCCAATCCCGGGTATCCGGCGAGCCGATTATATCCGTGGTATGCTTATCCGCCTTTTAAGCAGACGGTCACGCGTTCCCCGAGCATCCGACGCGGCGATTATATCCGCAGCGTAGGCTCAATAACATCAGATATAACCTCCCTCAATCAAAAATTGGCCTGGCCGACATTGCGCCTGTTTTGCGAAATCTTCGTACATTTGCACAAACCAACACTCAGCATAATGAACAACTTCACATACTACGCACCCACAGCCTATACCTTCGGCAAAGGAGCAGAAAAGCAAGTCGGCACACTCAGTGCCGTCCATTTAGGCAATAAGGTTCTCATCGTAATAGGCGGCGGCAGCGTACGGCGCAGCGGTTTACTGGACATCGTAACCGACTCGCTGACAGAAGCCGGTGTCGCATACGACATTCTGGAAGGCATACGCCCCAACCCGGTAGACGGCCCGGTACGTCGTGGCATCGAGATTGTACGTGACGGCAAATTTACCGGCCTACTGGCCGTAGGCGGAGGCAGTGTCATCGATACAGCCAAGGCCATAGCTCTTGGCGCACTATATGACGGCGATTTCTGGGATTTCTATTGCGGCAAGGCCAAGCCCGAGCGTGCACTTCCCGTGGGCGTAGTGCTCACCATTCCGGCAGCCGGAAGTGAAGGCTCGGGTAATTCGGTGATAACGCTCGAATCCGAGGGACGCAAAATCTCGCTGCGTACCGACCACGTCATACGTCCGCGCTTTGCCCTGCTCAACCCCGAATGGACATTTACGCTGCCTCAACCGCAGACCGCAGCCGGAATTGCAGATATGATGGCACATATCTTCGAGCGCTATTTCTCACCCACAGAAGATGTCGAGGTGACAGACCGCGTGTCCGAAGGCGTCTTGCGTGCCATTATAGCCGAAGCGCCCAAGGTTATGGCCGACCCGAAGGATTATCAAGCGCGTGCCAATATTATGTGGTCCGGGACTCTGGCTCACAACGGCGTCTGCGGATGTGGTCGCATCGAAGACTGGTCGTCGCACGCTATGGAGCACGAAATCTCGGCATTGTATGGTGTCACTCACGGAGCCGGACTGGCCGTAGTATTCCCGGCCTTTATGACTTATATGACTGCGCACAAGCCTTGGCGTGTCACTCAGATGGCTCGCCGTGTCTTCGATGTGGACATCTGCGATGACGTGGCCGCCGCTCTCGAGGGCATACGTCGACTTCGCACCTTCTGGCGCTCGCTGGGTCTGCCCCTGACGTTTGCAGACCTGGGTATAGCCAATCCGGACATTGATACAATGGTCATCAAGTTGCACCAGAACAAGGGTTCTCTACTCGGATCATACCTGCCGCTGGATTGCAATGCCACACGCCAAATATACGAACTAATGAAATAAAAAAACTGTGTCGTAAAGGCAAATTACGGCACGGACGCAAAATTCTGCATCCGTGCCCCCGGAAATAATGGTGATTTGTTTTTTTTCAAGCGAGAAGCAATCACCGCAACGCGCATCCCAGCCATAGGGGTATACCGGACTCTTTATATCGCCTATTCCGACACACCTCCACACAGCACCGCACATTATGTCCAAAGTTTTGAAAAATATGCGTGTGGACGCCATTCGACGATTGTCGCCGACATTGTCTTTACTGACACTCGTGACAGCCGACGGAGATGCGCTACCGGAGATAGCACCGGGACAGTTTGCCCAAGTCGACATCCCGGACAGTAAGTCGACTTTTTTGCGCCGCCCTATTTCGATATGCGATATCATGGGCAACAACGGCATAGTCTTGATGGTGCGCGATGCCGGAGCCGGCACACACGCACTATGCCAATGCCGCAAAGATAGCATCCTAAGCGTTTTGCTGCCTCTGGGCGGCGGAACTTTTCCCACAGATCTACCGAAAGACAGCCAAGTGTTGCTTATAGGCGGCGGTGTCGGAGTGGCACCTTTGCTGTATTACGCCAAGACACTTGTTGCCAAAGGCATACATACCGAGTTTATCCTTGGCGGACGTTCGGCGGCGGACCTGCCTATGGCCTCTGACTATGCATCCGTAGCCCCGGTACATATCACCACCGATGATGGTTCGGCCGGCGTACATGGTGTAGTCACTTCGCATCCGAGGTTGGTCGAAGCTCAAGAAGACGCCCTTTGGGCCGTATGCGGACCGATGCCGATGATGAAGGCTGTTGCCTCGCTCGCTCGAGACAAAGGCATAAGCTGCCTCGTATCACTCGAGAATACTATGGCTTGCGGCGTAGGCGCCTGCCTCTGCTGCGTCACACCTGACGCCGATGGCAACCACATGTGCGTATGCACCGCCGGCCCGGTATTTGACACAACCACATTAAATTGGAACGAATGATGGCTCTCGACAAAGCATTCACGCCCGACCTGCATACAGACATAGGCGGGCTCACACTTTCCAATCCGGTGATGACGGCTTCCGGCACTTTCGGCTATGGATTCGAGTATGCGGACATAGTCAATACCTCGCGTCTTGGCGCTATCATCGTAAAGGGCACAACCATAACCGCGCGTAACGGCAATGCTTACCCGCGTATGGCCGAGACTCCTTCGGGAATGTTGAATGCCGTAGGTCTGCAAAACAAGGGTGTAGACTTCTTTGTACGCCATATTTACCCCGGTGTACGCACCCTCGGTTCACCGATTATTGTAAATGTCTCGGGTGCAACCATAGATGATTACGTAGCCGTCTGCCAAAAACTTGCGACACTGGAAGGCATCGCCGCCATAGAGGTCAACATCTCGTGTCCCAACGTGCGTCAGGGCGGAATGGCCTTCGGCACTACTTGCGAAGGTGCGGCGGCCGTTACCGCTGCCGTACGTCGCGCATGGCCGCGAACACTCATTGTCAAACTATCGCCCAACGTCACGGATATCACGGAAATAGCTCGTGCCGTCGAAGCCGAAGGCGCCGACAGTGTATCGCTCACCAACACCTTCCTTGGTATGGCCATAGATGTGGAACATCAACGCCCGGTATTATCTACCATTACCGGCGGCCTATCCGGCCCGGCTATACGCCCGATAGCTTTGCGCATGGTCTGGCAAACGGCACATGCTGTCAAGATTCCCATAATCGGTATCGGCGGCATTGACAGCGCCGATGCGGCTTTACAGTTTATCATGGCCGGTGCAGCTGCGGTGGAAGTGGGTACAGCCAATTTCACCGACCCGGCGGCAACGATGCACATTTTGGATGGCATAACCGAATATATGAGCCGTCACGGCATAGCTTCGCTTGCCGAGATTCGTGGCATCATCTAAGCCTTAACGGCCGACATCCGAGCCACACAATATTCGAGGCCGCTGCTATCCATTCCGGCACAGAAACTGCCACATCGCAGTGGCGAAGCCGCGCCAGCCGCCCTACGGCGTCATACTCGCGCCGGACGACCGCTGTCGCCCATCGCGTCAATGCAGCGGAACTTGCAGCGTCTGCGGCTTGTGCCGCGGACAGATCCAAGTCAGGTATTGGCACAGACATCGCCTTCGCCTTGTCCACGCGTATAGTCGTAGAGATTGGGCGTCCGCAGTTGTCGTAAGCGTATTCCTCCTTCATATCAGGCAAATATGACTCCTTATAGCTGTATGTGCGCTCGAAGATGTTGCCATCGTAGTTGTACGTGGTGCAGCATCGTCCGCGGTTGAAGCCCGTGGCGCAGCGCTGTATCTCGCGTCCCTCGCTGTCGTAATAGTATGCTTCGTGGCCGCTGCCAGTGTACATGCCCGTCAGCAGACCTGCGGCAGAAGCGTGGGATGCAGCTGTGGCGTCCGCCTCGAAAGCGAACTCCGCGCCGAGGCCGCGCACCGAGACAAAGCGGTAGTCATCGTAGTACTTAACCCAAACCACATCGCCGGGCCATGCCGGCGGGACGGGCGTCAGGGCATAGCCGCCGCGGTCGTATTCGTCGGCTGACATCGTCAGCGAGGCCGTGCGGCATACAGATGCGGACTCCTCGAGCTCGCCCTCCATCATGCCGCAGCGGTACTTGGCCACCTGACGGCCACAACCATCATAGACATACAAATGCCAGGTGTCGCCCACGAGCCGTCCGTCACGCTCGGCCAGTCCCGCTCCATGGCATACAAACCGGCTTGTGGCAACACTCTTCGATGCCCACCCATATAGCATCGTGAGTGTCAGCAAAGTCGAGAACAAGCATCGCAAATATGGCATGACGTTGAAAGTCGGCGTTAAGTCATTATCAAAACAATCATAAGGTGCTGATTGATGTGCGACTACCACTCATATCGCAAATGTATCAACACTTTTTTAAATCACAGCGACCATTCACCATTAAAAAATATTAATTAAGGAGCACAAGCCAAATAGTTGATGCACAGATTTCAGTTGCTGTCCGATAAGACCTCTTTGAGTCTGATTAAATAGTCAGGGCTGGCAGCCATTGCAGGAGTCAGCCCATCATAGTTATTTTCTATAAGAGAACGTCAAGTGTCGAAATCCGAGCAAGAGGTGCTTACGTCTCGTCCTTGATTATAGCGTCATTTGCGATAAATGGTGCGACGGTCGGTAATCACGATGTCTACCGGGACATCATTCTCGTCATATGGAACTTCGTCCATCAACTGGAAGTCGTAGGCAACGCCGACCTTGACGGCACGTGTGCCGCGCAATAGTCGGTCATAATATCCTCGGCCTCGCCCTACTCGATTACATTTTCGATCGTACGCCACAGCCGGGACCACCACCATATCAATGGTATCAATCTCAACGGTATCGGCACCCACAGGCTCTTCGATAAGGAACGCCCCGAGACTTAGACGAGATCTATCGTAAGGTAGAATCTCGAGATCTGCACCATTTACTCGCGGCAAAAAGAAGTGCTTGCGCTCGTGCCACTTGTCCAAGAACGTATGCGTGCTTATTTCGTCCGGCAACGAGTGATACATCAATATGTTGTCCGCCATCATAAAGGCTGCCGAAGTTTCGAGCCGTGCAAAAGCGCGTTCGGCGGCTTCGGCTTGTTCGGCGGCTTCCAACAATGCTTTCTGCGCCTTGACAAGGCGCCTTATGTCGCTCTTATCCATTTCTCAAAGTAATATTTGTGGTTATATAGTCTTTAGTTATTTTATCGGAAAATCGGCTTCGCCCGAATGCATCAGTTGCACTGCTCTGAGGACATTGGGGTCACGACGTCCGGTGATTATGTAATACGCCGGTATGCCGAGGATGTCACGAGCTATGAGTGCTTGTAACTGGTTGATGATTAGCTTGCGCGAGATATTGATATAGAACCATCGTGCAGGTACGCCATTCTGGGCGGCATAGTAGACAAAAGAGCCCAAAAGTATATCGTCGGCCGGTAGCTTGCGCAACAACTCGTCAACATTCTTGGACTTGACAAGCGAAGAACGATTGAGGTCGCAATACTCATAGGCGAAGCGCTGCATAATGCCGTTTTGGAAGACTTTGACAAAATATCCCGTGACGCCGGTAGTGTCGGAAGGCATAAATATATCCGGCATAATGCCACCGCCGCCGTATACGATGCGTCCCGTACCGGTTTTATACATCAATGAGGTATCAAACTTTGTGGAATCAGCGGTTTGCATCTCGCCGTTTTGCCAGCGCTCATATATCTCGTACTCGTAATCTTCATTCTTTCCGGGTCGGTATTTTTTCTGTATGCATCGTCCGGACGGCGTGTAGTAGCGCTGTACAGTCAGTCGTATTTCCGAACTATCGTTGAGCAGGATCTGTCGTTGGACAAGACCCTTGCCGAAAGTGCGGCGGCCCAGCAACAATCCTCGGTCATTGTCTTGCATGGCACCGGCAAATATCTCGGAGGCCGAAGCCGATGTTTCGTCAATAAGCACTATTACACGTGATTTTTGGAAGTCTCCGTTGCCATCTGAGATGACCTTCTGGTCTTGCTCTTCGTGACGACCATGTGTCTGCACTATCAATTTACCTTCGGGCAAGAATTCATTAATCATCAATATTGCCGGCTCCATATATCCGCCGGTATTGCCTCGTAAATCTATGACATAGTCCTTAGCGCCCTTAACGCGCAACTTGTTGAGTGCATCCAAAAACTCGCCGTATGTAGAGCGTCCGAATTTATTGACTTTTATGAAACCGGTGGTACGATCAAGCATATATGCAGCATCTATGGTGGTCACCGGTATATTGCCACGCTTGACCTTAAAGGTGAGGGGCCGAGATGCACCGGGGCGGACAACACCTATGGTGACATTAGACCCGTCTTTACCGCGTAAGTACCGGAAGACAGAGTCATTGGTGATGCCTATCGAGGCGATGCCGTGTCCGTTGACGCTGACAATACGATCACCGGCCATCATACCGACACGTTGGGCCGGTCCGCCGGATATAATTTCAACGACACATACCGTGTCATTGTATATCTGGAATTGTATACCCACGCCGCTGAAATACCCTTCGAGCTCGTCAGGCCCGGCATTCTTCTCTTCCAAAGATATGTATGCCGAGTGTGGATCCAAATTGGCCAATATCGATGGTAACGACCGCTCTATGAGGCTGTCAAGGTCGACACTATCCACGTACTCGCGGTCTATAATGCTGAAGAGTTCCTGCAACTTTGCTTCGCCGGGGGTCAACGCGGCCGGCTTATTGATAAGCCATCCAAGCCACATGCCCGCAGCAAAGGTAATGCTCAGTATCAGAGGAAACAGCAACTTTACTTTTTCAGACGATTTCATCTCCGAATTGTATATGTCTTATTGAATATGCACGCAAAAGTGCTTTATGTCTTATTTATATGCGTTATATATCTATTGTCGTCAAGTATATTATATCGTATGTCTGTGCCGTGATATGATCGCCCACGAAGGGTTCGAATCGCTTACGACTTCGTCAACACGATTGCTCAATAGGCACGTGGACACATTCGATACCAGCACGTTCCAGCAAATCGATACCATCATGTAACCGATAATTCTCGGAATAAACCACGCGTTTTATCCCGGCTTGAATGATCAACTTGGAACATTCGAGACAAGGCGATGATGTCACATATAGCGTAGCCCCGTCGCTGGAATTATTGCTGCGCGAAACTTTAGTGATGGCATTGGCCTCGGCATGCAATACATAAGGCTTAGTCACCCC